>DFHY01000066.1:1296-12139 GCA_002371345.1 Lachnospiraceae bacterium UBA3711 | reverse complement strand
AGGAGCGCCATCCGCGCAGGATTGCTCTCCGCACAGGAGCGCCGTCTGCGGAAGACTGCCCTCCGCACAGGAGCGCTGTCCGCGAAGGACCGGTTCCAAAGGCGGCGCCTTTGCTTTGCGCCAAAGGTGCAATGGGGCAGCTCCGCGGGCGGCCCGGCCTCGCAGAGCGCGCTTATGAATGTGGGCTCCGCCCACATATAAGTGCGCCCTTACGAGTAAGGGAGAAGCCCAAAACATCACTAAGCATGCATGTTTTTAGGGTCCTTCCGCTGATTCCGCAGCCATTGCTTTGGAGAAATAGCATCCTCTGATTTCCTGGCTTTCCAGAAAACGTCTAAGCTTTGGAAGGTCATGTTCCTCGATCGGTTTGCCGAGGATCTTCTCCACTTCCGCGCCGATCATGATCAGGCGTTTGGTTCGTGCTTTTCGGTTTTCTGCGGCTACTCTTTTTTGGAGCTGCTTTTTCTGGGAGATTATCTGAGCCTGCCTTTTCTCAAGATCTGCGATCCGTTCACTTGTGGTTCTTCTCTTTGTCACTTCAGGTGTCCTCCTTTCTATATAAATACAGAATCAAAAGAGTTCTATATTGATAGAGTATAAGAAACCATAAAGATTCTGTCAATACAGAAACCTATAATATTATCCATTAAGGTTCTATTATTTGAAAAAATGTGCTACACTATCAGCAGAAAACAATACAGTATGCCTGAAATTCTATAGCCAGATTCCGTTCGAATCCGCTTAGCGGATGAGTTACGGAATCGGCATCCGGAACAGGTATTGTCAGAAAGTCTGGCGGTTATAGAGGAGAGGAGACCAGGGCGATGTTAGGTGGAGGTGGAAAAAATGATGACTATGTTTCTCCCGGATCAATCGGAGGAAAGATTAAAAGAATCCGTGAACATCTTGGACTGACACAGAAACAATTAGGTTTGCGGTGCGGATTCTCAGAAAACACAGCTGATGTCCGGATACGGCAGTATGAGAGCAATAAAAAAGTGCCTCGGGAGAAGGCATTGAAGACGCTTTGTTATGCACTTGAAATTGAGGAGCACGCACTGTTTGATGCGGATCTGCTTCCCAATAATGCCATGTATCATGCTTTGTTTGATATAGAAGATTTCCATGGACTACATCCGGTGCAGATCGACGGCCGGTATTATCTGGAATTCAGCGGCCATGTCATGATTGGGGATCGGGAACTGATTCCATTTGAAAACGATGAATTCCTGAAAAAGTGGGAAGCGAAGAGGGAAGAGTGTTTTCCTTCTTCAGAAGATGATGCCCCGGAAGAGGATGAGGAAACAAAGCGGGAGAAGCGGAAACAGTATGATTTGTGGAGATATGGGTATCCTTTGAATAATGCAGAGGAAGCTAGTGAGCGGATTCGTATGCTTCAGAAAAGAGATCAGTTAAAAAAGGAACTGGAGGAAATCAATAAAAAACTTGAATCTGGAGAAGACATATGATATGTGTGATAACAGCTTCAAATCAGTTTGGTGTGCTGTTCAGGAGCACTCTCTATGTAATATGATTCCTCGTCAGAATCAGTACATGTCTGTCCGATGGAATCTGTTTCTTTAGGAAGTGGATCATGTGATCCACTTCCTAAAGAATGCCTGAAAAGAACCAAACCGCTTCTGGCCAATTGGCTATAAGCGGTTAAAGATCGAGTTCAAAGTGACAGACGCTGTGAACTCGGGATAAAAGCCATACCAGGCAAAGTCGGGTAGAGATATGAGTCATGAGTCATGGAGAGGGAACCGATAATACAAGCGGGGTATCCAAAACCAGTACAATGACCTTCAACAGAACGGTCATTTTTCTATATCCCGGTCTGGAATTGTTATGATCTGACGGACAAGCAGGTGATGGCTCTTGACGAATTCGATATCCATCCCGAAAAGGAGTCTGTATTGAAAACCGTGGATTGGGACAGGAGCTATTTTCTGACCAACTACTATATGCCTTAACTGGTCAGGAGAACGTGAACGCGACTGTTATCCAGAATCAGTTTAGTCCTTTGGATGCTTCCTTCTGATGTTCCAGCAGTATTGGCAAGTTCTTTACACGTAGTGGTGGGGTTTAACTTTTTGACCAATTGGTCAGAATGTTCTTTCAGGTCATTCCGCTCACCCTGCCTCTTTTTCATCTGTTTTGCAATTACATCTTCATACTTCAAGGCGATTTTATTTTTCTGGAAGTCAGTCAGGTTGCGCCTGCTCAGCTGGTTCATATCCGGGAAGCGTTCAAAAGAGCAGAGGAGGATTACTTTGCGCCGGATGATCTCTGGATGTTGAAGGAGGATAAAGGCAAGGAGCATCACCACCCTATTCGAAATCGGACTGAATAGGTGAAACGCCAGCTTTAGTATGGACTGGGTGCGGTGCCTCCTTCCGGTTATACCTCAAATGGGATCTGTTCCTTGAAAACTCAATAAAAACAGGCGATCAGATATCTTTATGCAGCCATTGGGACTCTGGTCAGAGCCCTTTGCATATATCCGGGCAGACGGTTGATGAACATTTCTATGAAGGTGTCCATCTGCTCTTTTGCCACCTGGAAGATTGCATAAATGTATTCAAACATCGCTTTAAGGAGGATCTGCAGGGATTCAGCAAAAGTGATATCAGCCAGTTCGTCCGTGAAATAGAAGAAAATCTCTCCAAGTGAGCGGAAGTCTTCATCTTTGCGTTGTTCCAGAGCAATCATCATGTAGCGTACAAACACGATCGCCACATGGGCAGTCAGCGCGTCATACGAAAGACTGTGGCACTCACTGACAAGCTGCAGGTAGGATTTACAGGTTTTGAAGAATACCTCGATCTGCCATCTTTTGCCGTATATCCGAATGATCTCTTCTTCAGAGAGCATAGGATTGGTGCAAATGAAAGCGATCCAATCTTTCTTGTTCTTCTTATTTCGAACGCAGACGATTTTGGCGGGGATCTTCTGATCCTTCCCTACCATGACGTCTACGGAAAGCAGATACTTACTGCGGCCGCGGCGCTTCTTGCTGATACCGAAGATCCTATTGATGGAAAGCTGTTTCCCCTCGAATTCGTAACGAATGCGGGAGCTTTTCTTGATCATCGCGATCGAATCAAGGCCAAGATCCTTCACCGCAACCAGTTGTGCCGGATTGGAGAACCAGCTGTCATAAAGGACATAATTCGCTGTATGACCGCATTTCCGGGCGGCTTTGATCAGCTCGAGCATGACATCAGTGCCTTTTGTCTGTGCGAGATTCCTGCGCCTCGCTGCAAGGGATCTGCCATCATAGTACTCCAGCGGACCAATCAGGTTAGATGTCTTTGAACTTGCAAGCAGGCTGCTGTTTACCGGAAGGAAGGTGTTCCCATCAGTCCAGCCGAGAGTCATCAGCCGATAGCCTTTTGTATAGCGCATGGAAGCATGATCAAACACGCGGGATCCCAGCTCAGTCTTCTTGCAGCTGGTTCGCTCAAAAAGGCTGTCATCAACAACAAATGCGTTGATGCGGTCTTCTCCGGTTAATGGCTCTATGGTTTTACTCACTTCTCTTGAAAGCAGCGTTGTGAACCTTAGCCAGTTGGTTTTCCGACTATTGAGGAAGCGATAGAAAGTGTTTTTTGAGAACACCTCGCGGTAGGAGCCGGTTTTCTGCTGCATGTACATGCTACGGTCTGCAAAGACATTACAGAGCTTATATTTGAAGATCTGCAGAACCGGAACACCCTTTTCTTTCTGGGCATTACATTTGCGAAGTAGATTTCCGACCTTAAACCGGGAGAAAAATGAAGAGATCGCATTAAAAAGTTCCTGTCCGTCGTGATCCTGTGGTAAAATCGAATTGGGCATAGAAACCTCCTTTTGTGTGATTGTTTCTGGACAATTCAATTATACCAAAGGCAGGGTATCTGTGCCTTTAAAATTGCCTGTTTTTATTGAGTTTTCAAGGTTCTGCACACCTTGATGGTGTGGGAAGTTTTAGTTTATAACTTAATTCAGCTTTGATGGGCCGAAGCATTCGCAAATCACAGCCCGCTTCAGCTGAATTAAACGGCAATAATAAAATGACGAAAGGATAGCAAATATGCCTGTAACAGATTTACTTGAGAGAAATGCCCGTGAACATGGAGATGAGATAGCGCTGATTGAGCTTAACCCGACTATGGAGGATCCGCGCAAGCTGTCCTTTAAGGAATTTGATCTGGTACAGCAGACCGTACCGCATCCGTACCGTCGTCAGATAACCTGGCAGACCTTCGATGAGAAGGCGAACCGTGTCGCAAACATGCTGATAGACCGGGGAATCCGGAAGGGAGATAAGGTCGCGATCCTGATGTTCAACTGTCTGGAATGGCTGCCGATCTATTTTGGCATTCTGAAGACCGGAGCGGTCGCGGTTCCGTTTAATTTCAGGTACACGTCAAATGAGATATCCTACTGTCTTAATCTGGCTGAGGTCAGCGTGCTGTTCTTCGGGCCGGAGTTCATTTCCCGCCTGCAGATGAATGTAGACGGAATTGAACATGGGCGTCTGCTGTTTTATGTAGGCGACGGCTGCCCGGCATTTGCCGAGAGCTACCGTGAGCTGGTGTCGGATTATCCCAGCTCGACTCCGGGTATTCCGCTTACGAATGAGGATGACGGAGCCATATATTTCTCATCGGGAACCACGGGCTTCCCGAAGGCAATCCTGCACAAGCATCTGTCTCTGTACCAGGCTGCCGAGATGGAGGCGGTGCATCACCGTACAGGTAAAGATGACTGCTTCCTCTGCATACCGCCTCTGTACCACACCGGAGCGAAGTTCCACTGGATGGGCTCACTGTGGACCTGCAGCAAGGCTGTTCTCCTGAAGGGAACCAAGCCTGATATTATCCTGAAGGCTGTGTCGGATGAGCAGTGCACGATCGTATGGCTGCTGGTTCCGTGGGCGCAGGATATTCTGGACGCGCTTGACAGGGGCGACCTGAAGCTTGACGATTACAAGCTTGATCAGTGGAGGCTCATGCATATCGGAGCCCAGCCGGTTCCGCCGTCACTTATCCGCCACTGGAAGGATTATTTCCCGAATCATCTCTACGACACGAACTACGGCCTGTCTGAGTCTACTGGCCCCGGCTGTGTACATCTTGGACTGGACAACATTCATAAAGTCGGCGCAATCGGTGTGCCGGGTTATCGCTGGGAGTGCAAGATCGCGGATGAGAGCGGCAATGAAGTGAAGCAGGGCGAAGTCGGAGAGCTGTGTGTCAAGGGCCCCGGCGTCATGACCGAGTATTACAACAACCCGGAGGCGACAGCGGAAGTGCTGAAAGACGGGTGGCTGTTTACGGGCGACATGGCGATGCAGGATCCTGACGGCTTCTACTATCTGGTTGACCGCAAGAAGGATGTCATTGTGTCCGGAGGCGAGAACATTTACCCGGTTGAGATCGAGAACTTCATCTCCGAGCATCCGAAGGTGAAAGACGTCGCGGTGATCGGCCTGCCCGACAAGCGGCTGGGCGAAATTACAGGCGCCATCATCGAGGTCAAGGAAGGGGTGAAATGCACGGAGGAAGAGATCGAGCGCTTCTGCACTGCGCTTCCGCGCTACAAGAGACCGCGCAAGATCATCTTCGAGGATGTGCCCCGCAACGCTACAGGAAAGATCGAGAAGCCCGCGCTCAGGAAGCGCTATGGCGTGGAGAACCTTGTCGCAAGGGAGAACCAGCTGGAAGGACACCACTGAGGCTTTTGCCTGGCGGCCCCTGGCAATCATGGTTCCTGACATGGATCTGGAGCCGGGATATTTCTGAAAATGCAATTAACGCAATCAGCCCTCGTCAGAGGGTTGATTTTTTATGGAAATATGATACTATTACTTCAATGCTTTAAAGCTTCCATGCATAAAATGGATAAAGCAGATGTATAAACATGATGCGTGAAGGACCAGGCAGCATAAACAGCCTGCGGAAAGCAGGCGGCTGGCAGCCGGAGCGCATCACTCAGGTTTTTGCAGAGAGGAACAGAAAGCATGGCAATCAAGGTAGTATTTCTCATTCTTTTCTTCGCTGTCATGATTATGATCGGAGTCATGACTAGAAGGAAGGCAAGCAGCGTTGACGGATTTGTTCTTGGAGGCAGAAGCGCGGGCCCGTGGCTTACGGCTTTCGGTTACGGGACATCGTATTTCTCGGCGGTTGTGTTCGTCGGTTATGCGGGACAGTTCGGATATAAGTATGGCGTGTCCGCGACCTGGGCCGGAATCGGCAATGCCGTGCTCGGCTCCCTGCTGGCATGGATAGTGCTCGGACGCCGCACAAGAGTTATGACGAAGCATCTGAATTCCCGTACGATGCCGGACTTCTTCGGGAAACGGTTTGATTCTGACAGCCTGAAGGTCGCTGCGGCGCTGATTTCATTTGTTTTCCTGATTCCTTATACTTCCTCGGTTTACAATGGCCTGTCGCGGCTGTTTAAAATGGCTTTTGACATTCCCTACACGGCATGTGTCATCGTCATGGCGGCGCTGACCTGCATATATGTCCTTCTGGGCGGCTATATGGCGACTGTCGTAAATGACTTCGTACAGGGCATCATCATGCTGTTCGGAATATCCGCGGTCATCCTTGCGGTACTCAAGAGCAACGGAGGTTTCCTGCAGGCACTGACAACCTTGTCACAGTATGAGAGTGATCTTCCTGTGACAGAGGGGATGAAAGGCGCGTTTACTTCTTTCTTTGGACCGGATCCGCTGAATCTGCTCGGAGTTGTTGTGCTGACTTCGCTTGGAACCTGGGGACTGCCGCAGATGGTCGGCAAGTTCTACGCGATCAAGGACGAACGTTCAATAAAGGCCGGAACAGTGATCTCGACATTGTTCGCGATCGTGGTCGCCGGCGGCTGTTACTTCCTCGGGGGATTCGGCCGTCTGTACAGCGGAAACCCAGCGATTCAAAACGCTGACGGCTCGATAGCGTACGACGCGATTGTACCGGCCATGCTGTCAGGGCTTCCTGACATTCTTATCGGCATAGTGGTTGTGCTGGTGCTGTCCGCATCCATGTCAACTCTTTCGTCGCTGGTGCTTACATCGTCATCATCGGTCACTCTTGATCTGATCGCTCATTTTAATAAGGATATGGGAGAGAAGAGAAAGCTTCTCATAATGAGGGTGCTTCTGGTATTCTTCATTGTAATATCTGTTGTACTTGCGCTGAATCCGCCAACCTTCATCGCTCAGCTCATGGGCTATTCCTGGGGCGCGCTGGCAGGTTCATTTCTGGCGCCGTTCCTGTACGGACTGTACTGGAAGGGGACGACTAAGCCTGCCGTGTGGGCGAGCTTTGCGGCCGGCGTCGGCATTACACTGAGCAATATGTTCCTGCACTATATCAAGAGCCCGATCAATGCCGGCGCGCTGACTATGCTGGCCGGACTTGTGATCGTACCGGTTGTCAGCTTCCTTACGCCGAAGATGGACAGAAGCAAGATAGAAGGGATTTTCTCAGGATATGAAGAGACAATCACGATTCAGAAGAGATACAGTCTGAAAGAAGAGGCGGAACAGGGCGAAGATGCCTGACAAAGTTATAAAAATGCTTGAAAATTCTAACTGAGTAAGGTATACTGTGTATGTGGTGGTTGTACGGGAAAATATCTAAGGATCGGATTGTGTCATCATTTGATCCTGAGTTTATGCAGTTGGCATGAGTCTTTTAATCATGCCGGCATAGGCGGTTATTAGAGAACTTTCTGGGGGCAGCACTGGCTGCCCCCACTTTATTCTCCCACCCACTGCTTCTGTGCAGGAGGCGCATGCCTCCTGCACAGGAGCGCCGGTGGGTGGGAGAAATATCAGGCGCGTCAGCTCTTAGAGTTGAAAACGCGCGCGCGCGGGGCCTGGCTGTGGACGCACATTCTTATGGATGTGTCAAGCAGCCGGGCTCTTGTGTTTGGAGAAAAAAGAGTCGAATACGTTTTCGGTAAAAATATTGACCGGTTTTTAACAAAATGCAAAACAGCGGTGAAAAAATACGTGAGAAATAATGAATTGTGAAAAATGACCAAAAAACAGGTGGTGAATTTGTGTAAAGGTGCGAGTTGACAGCCTTTGACGTTCGGGTTATATTGGAATCACGAAAACGGTTTAGTGATCGGAAAGAGAATGCTGGACCGAAACTCGATGTCATTCATTAAACAAAAGGGAGGCAACAAATTATGAAGAAACGTATGATGAGCCTGGTCAGCCTGGCACTGGTCGGCGCGATGGTCCTGCCGAACGCTGCATTCGCGGAAGCCGCGGATGAGGGTAAGGTTCTGAACATTCAGGTATGGAACGAGGAGTTCAAGAGCCGCATCACGGATCACTATCCGGGATATGAGGCAGTCGATGAGACTCACGGCAAGATCGGTGATGTCGATGTCGTATGGACCATCACTCCGTCTGATGACAACGCTTATCAGAACAACCTTGACAGCGTTCTTCCGGGAAACGTTGACGCGGCGGCGGACGACAAGGTTGATATCTTCCTGATCGAGGCCGACTACGCTCTGAAGTATGTTGACAAGGATGCGGATGTAGCGATGACAATGGCTGAGCTGGGAATCAACGAGGATGACCTCTCCAAGCAGTACACCTACACTCAGGACATCGTTAAGGATGCTGACGGCATGGTCCGCGCTTCCTCATGGCAGGCTTGCTCCGCCGGACTGATCTACAACCGTGAGATCGCGAAGGAAGTCCTTGGATCCGATGATCCGGCTGACGTTCAGGAAGCTGTTAAGGATTGGGCAACCTACAACGAGACCGCCGCGAAGATGGCGGAGGCCGGCTACAAGATGGCTGCGACCGTAAACGATACCTATCGTGTATATTCCAACAACGTATCCGCTCCGTGGGTACAGGACGGCAAGGTTGTTCTTGATGACAACATCAAGGCATGGGTAGATGATTCCAAGGCTGCTGTAGACGCCGGCGAGACCACCACTGCTGAGCTGTGGAGCGACGACTGGTCCAAGGGCTTCTTCAAGGATCCGGGTGATGTGTTCTGCTACTTCGGACCGGCTTGGTTCTTCAACTTCTCAATGCACGGCGATGAAGAGGATTCCATCGGCTACGACGGCGGATGGGGCCTTGTAACCGGACCTCAGGGCTTCTACTGGGGCGGCACATGGATCTGCGCGGCTAAGGGAACCGACAACCCGACTCTGGTTAAGGATATCATCCTCACCATGACCACCGATAACGATGTCATGAAGGAGATCGCTCAGGCTGATTCTGACTGCGTCAACAACAAGGAAGTCCTTGAGGAGCTCGCAGCTGATGATTCCGGAAACCTTGCGATCCTCGGCGGACAGAATCCGTATGAGATGCTCGCAGCCGGCGCTGAGCTTGTAAACATGAGCAACACCAGCCCGTATGATCAGGGCTGCAACGAAGAGTTCCAGGCCGCTATGAAGAACTACTTCGACGGCAACGCTTCCTACGAGGATGCTCTGGCTCAGTTCAACACCGCTATCGTTGAGAAGTATCCGGAGCTTGTGACCGAGTAATCGGAACTGCTTCCAGAAAACTTCATAGAAAGTAATTTATCCAGGGGGCCTGCCCGCCGTAGGCGGACAGGTTCCCTTTCTTTTCAATAAGGCAGCAGTAAATGGGGAAATATGTGATGGATCAAAATAAAAGAACGTATAACTATATCGTTGCGATATGCGGTATCATCATTGTGATAGGGTTTTTCTTTTTCCCGATCATGAAGGCGAAAGGTGCTGCCGAAGCTATTGCGAGTGCTTTGGAGAGTACTGGGTTTCAGGCAACCCAGAGGTTTGGCGCTTGGAAGTTTGTTTCTGCTTTTCTTCACGAGGAGGGATCGGCAGAAATTGCTCAACTTTTAGGCTTTAAAAGTGTTGCGGAGATTGTTCTCCTGTATGGTTTTCCGCTTATTGGTGGAATTGGATTGATTGGTTTTGGATTATTTCGAATTAAGATTGGCATCATTCTTAGTGGAATAATTAGTGCAGTTTCTTATATCTTGCAAATCATCCTCTTTCCAGAATTAATGTCGCAGTCATATGAGTATTCTTTCTGGCAGTATCTTTTGATTGCCGTTGCAGTTCTTGGAACTATTATAGGTTTCTTAGTTTCATCTACGGTAGTAAAAAAGAACAGCGCGATCGTAAGATATAACCGCTGGGGTTACATCTTCCTGATTCCGTTTATGGTTGTGTTCGTTATCTTCCAGCTGATTCCGCTGGTAACGACGATCTACAACAGCTTCTTTGAAAACTATATGTCCGGACTGAAGCAGATCGGCCCAAACTTTGTCGGATTAAAGAATTATATACAGCTTCTGACACAGGGCGACCTTCTGAAGTATTTCGGCAACACCATGATCATGTGGGTGCTGGGTTTCATCCCTCAGATCGTTCTGTCCCTGCTGCTTGGTTCCTGGTTCACCAACCCTCAGCTTAAACTGAAGGCACAGAGGTTCTTCAAGACTGTTATCTATCTTCCGAACCTGATCATGGCCTCCGCTTTTGCTATGCTGTTCTTCACGATGTTCGCGAAGACCGGCCCGATCAACTCGATCCTGGTCAACATGCATATCTTCAAGGAACCGTATGACTTCATGGCGCATGTCGGGTCTGTGAGAGGACTGGTCGCATTTATGAACTGCCTGATGTGGTTCGGAAACACCACGATCCTCCTTATGGCAGGTATGATGGGAATCTCCGATTCGCTGTATGAGGCGGCCGAGGTTGACGGCGCGACGCCCACTCAGATCTTCTGGAAAGTCACGATCCCGCTTCTGAAGCCGATCTTTATCTATGTTGTCATCACCTCCCTGATCGGCGGTCTGCAGATGTT
>DFHY01000066.1:0-1254 GCA_002371345.1 Lachnospiraceae bacterium UBA3711 | reverse complement strand
GCGGTCTGCAGATGTTCGATGTGCCGCAGATTTTGACCAATGGCACCGGCGATCCCATGAGATCATCGATGACACTGATTATGTACCTGAACAAGCACCTGTACAGCAAGAACTTCGGCCTTGCCGGCGCGCTGTCCGTGCTTCTGCTGATCCTGACTGCTGTCCTGAGCGCGATTGTGTTCCGTGTAACGGCGAAGGATGATATACATTGAGGAGGTGTGAACAATGAGAGAAGAAAAGACAAGAAATACCGTTCACGCCAGAAGAGCGGTCGCGTATATTGTGCTGACTATCATTTCCTTCCTGTGTCTGTTCTGGTTCTACGTGCTGTTTATCAACGCGACGAGATCGAATGGCGAGCTTGGCCGCGGCTTCACAGCGATCCCCAGCACTCATCTGATCGAGAATCTGACAAACCTCTTCAAGGGAACACTTCCTGTTCTGAGAGGCATGCTGAACTCTCTGATCGTCGCCGGTCTGAGCGCCGCGCTGTGCACTTATTTCTCTACGATGACAGCGTACTCGATCCATGCGTATGACTATGCCGGCAGAAAGGCAGTCTTCACCTTTATCCTGACCATCATGATGATTCCGACGCAGGTTACCGCTCTTGGTTTCGTAAAGCTGGTTCAGAACCTGAATCTGGAGAATAATTTCATACCGCTGATCGTTCCGACCATCGCGGCTCCGGTTACATTCTTCTATCTGAAGCAGTACATGGATTCCAACCTTCCGGGAGAACTGATCGAGGCGGCAAGAATCGATGGCGCGGGTGAGCTGAGAATCTTCAATACTGTCGCACTGCCTCTGATGAGGCCGGCTATCGCGGTTCAGGCGATCTTCACTTTTGTATCGAGCTGGAACAATTACTTCACTCCGTCCCTGATTCTTCACACGGACACGTCGAAGACGCTTCCGATTCTGATCGCTCAGCTGCGTGCGGCTGACTGGCTGAAGTTCGATATGGGACAGGTTTACGCGATGATCGCGTTCTCGATCTTCCCGGTTATCATCGTATACCTGATTCTGTCCAAGAACATCGTCGGCGGCGTGTCCGCTGGCGCGGTGAAGGGCTGACAAGGATTCGAACCTGTATTAAATATGGCAACCATAAACCTTTTGTTTGTGATGACCGCGGGCCGGGTATTCATCGGAAAACCGGCGTCTATCCGGCAGCGGTCAGGAATACAGCGCGGCGGGGCAGTTTTTCTGCTCCGCCGCTTTGTTCCGCTTTTTTTCACACCTGTCCTCGCC
>DFHY01000122.1:15372-22001 GCA_002371345.1 Lachnospiraceae bacterium UBA3711 | reverse complement strand
CATCCCGCGATCCGAGCCGGCAGAACACGGATCCTGAGTTTCATCTTGCCGACTGTCAGAAGCAGAAATGAAAACGCCAGGGTTGCCAGAAGCATCTGCCAGTATATCTTGTACTCGAAATTGTCAGCCACATTCGCGGCAGTACGTATCGACAGGAAATCCCACGGAACTATCGGAGTGCCCCGGAACTGCTGGACATAGAAGTTCACTATAGCGACTCCCATCAGTATCCCGCATGCGGTTCCGTAGCCGATCGTAAAGCTTCCGAACAGAAATGCCAGACTCAGGAAGAACAGATAGTAGATGAGCATGTTGAGAAGGAACATCCGGCTCATCGGCTCTGCATTCTCATACGACAGCCTCGCGCCGACATGCCAGTATCCCCTGTTGTACGCTTCCACGCAGACAAATGACAGACAAGGTGTCAGAACAGCCCACACAACGGTCCATACACGCGATACGATAGTGTGTGATATCTTCACATACCGGTACAGCCCGAACGCTATTGCAAGAACTACCGCACACACTTCCTTGTATGACGCCAGGAAGTCTACGATGTTGTCCGTCCAGTACCGGTTCTGCGGCGCCGCGGCCGGATACGCTGTGTGATCACGGATAGCGAGAATCGCCAGAATCAGCAGTACCGCTGTCAGCACAGCCGACTTAATTATCTCCGGCAGTATGCGTTTTCTCACATACCCGTTCAGCCTTCCTGACCGAGCCGAAACATGTTCCTCTGTTTTTTCCTGTGTTTCCTGCATTTTTTAACCTTACTCCATCCGGCATTACGTGATGATTACAACGCCGGAAGTCTTATCTTATGACTGCCCGCCCTCCGGCGTTCCTCCGGGAACGCCGTTCCGGATATGCTGGTGGGTAAACAGATGGTCCTGGCAGTATTCATGGCTTCCCTCGCATTTGGAGCAGAAGCGGAACTCCAGCCTCTCATCATCAAGCTCAGTTCTGCCGCAGACAGTGCACCTGTGGCGGGCTCCGTTTGGATATATCTTCGTGAAGTCCCCTGCACTGCGGCGGCTGGTTGAAGCTCCGGGACGCTGAGTATTTCCACCCGCGCCGAAGGGTCCTCTCTCTCCGGCAGTACCAGGAGATGACGCGTTTCCGCGTGACTTTCCCGGACCGAAAGAGCTGAAGAAGCCTCCGCCCTGTCCTGTCGCCTTGCGGTAATTGGACCGCCTCGCGAATTCTTTCGGGCTGAACCGGCGCAGATCCTTCGTCATGAGGAAGTACAGCACTAAGTTGAGGACAGCCAGCAGGATCGCCATCCGCGGCGTCATGTATTTCACACGGATGAAATCCCAGACAAGCATGATCCCCTCGAAGATACCCAGCCAGCTCATTTTAATCGGGATAAAGAAGTACAGAAGCACCTGCGCGTTCGGGTATGTGAACGCGAAGGCAAGCAGCACTGTCGTCTGGATGTAATAGAGATTCACATACATCGGGAATATCATCAGGTTGATCCCTGATGTTGGGCCTGACATAGCCTGCAGTACCGCGTACAGAATCATCATACCGATATCAGTGATCACGATGCCCCCAAACAGGTAGACATTAAAGTAGAAGTCTCCCCATGTAGAGGCGAGCATGCGCGCGATCCAGTAGTAGAAAAACAGCATGATCACCGTCAGGATATTAAGACTTGACGGCGGCATCAGCACCCAGGTAACCAGCCTCCAGACCTGTCCCGACGAGATCGCGAACGGATCAAAGCAGAGAACATTGAGGACATTCGGAGCGACGACGCTGAGGATATAGCCGATCGCCTCCATGGCGATCATGATCAGCGGCAGATTGCGTATCGCGTACTTCCCGAATCTGCGTTCAAGTTTATTCATCAGCTTCATATACTTATGGTTATTCCTTTCGTGATTGCCGGCAGGCCGTCATTAAGACCGGGACTTCATACAGCTGCAGCGCCATACTGGTCTGCCGGCTTACCCGCTCACATGATCCGACGGCTTGCACACTCGCACGTGCCGACAGCTTCATAGCTCAGCTCGACTTGACCTTATCCCAGTACTTCGCGTAGAGCGCGTCGCCCTCCTCGCCGATGTTCTTATAAACATCACTCTTGCTGAGCATGTCCGCTGTCGGGAAGGCGATGTTCGAGTTGCGGATATCCTCATCCTCGATCAGCTCCCTCGCCGCCTTGTTCGGTGTCGAATAGGTGATGTAATCAAAGTTCATAAGAGCGATATCCCCTCTGCAGAGGAAGTCGAGGAACTTCTCGGCGTTCTCGACATTGCGGGCGTTCTTCGGGATCACCCAGCTGTCGATCCAGACATTGGTGCCCTCCTTCGGTATAACATACTCAAGGTTTTCATTTTCCCTCTGTGTGAAAATAGCTTCTCCCGAGTATATTACTCCGAGCGCGGCCTCATCTCCGATCATCTTGTCTCTGACCTGGTCTACCACATATGCCTGGACAAGCGGCTTCTGTTCTATGAGCTTATCGGCGCACGCCTTGATCTCCGACTCTTTTACGGTATTGATGTCATACCCGAGCATCTTCTGTGTCACCATGAACGCGTCGCGCACGGAATCCTGCATCAGTATGTTGTCCTTATACTTCTCATCCCACAGGATCTCCCAGGAATCGACCTTATCGCCCTCTTCTATCATAGTCTTGTTGTAGAGGATACCAACCGTTCCCCAGCAGTACGGAATGGAGTATTTGTTTTCCGGATCAAAGCCCTTCGACTGCTCGATATAGGTCTCATCGATATTCTTATAGTTCGGAATATGGTCGAAGTTGATCGGCTGAAGCATGTCGTTCTCCAGCATCTTTGAGATCATATAGTCAGACGGGCAGATCAGGTCGTAGCTCGCCGCGCCGGCGGAAACCTTCGGGTACATGATCTCATTTGTCTCAAATTCTTCGTAAATGACCTTGATGCCTGTCTCCTTCTCAAAGAGCTTAAGCACTTCCGGATCGATATACTCGCCCCAGTTGTAGACGACGACCTCTCCTTCTCCCTTTGAAGAAGCGGCGGTTTGCTCCGCCTTCGCCGGCTCTGTTGATGAGTCCTTCTCGGTCTGGGCTGGCTCTGTCTTCACGCTCTCAGCTGCGCTGTCCGTTTTAGCGTCGGTCTGCTTCTCATCCTCCACCTTCTTAACACATCCCGACAGAAGTGACGGGATCAGCACACCAATTGCAATGACAGCAGCGATTCTTCTTTTCATACTCTTCTCCATTCTTGCGTTGGACTGACAATCCTCAGTTTGATTGTCATTTTTACGTTTTCGGGATTCTTTCGTTTGATTGTCTTTCCTGTGTTATTTCGACAATCGTACGTTTGTTTGCCGTTCTTGCGTTATCCGGTAATTTTATACCTGACTGACGGCTGTGGTTTTCTTGCCGCGTCCTCTTCCGAAGATCAGCAACAGTACCAGTATGCTCACGAACAGCAGTGTCGAGAGCGCGTACATCTCAGGTTTGATGCCCTTGCGGACCTCTGTATATATCTTTGTGGACAGGGTGTCAAAGCCCGGGCCCTTGGTAAAGTGAGTTATCACGAAGTCGTCAAGCGACATCGTGAAGGCCAGCATGAAACCGGCCAGAACGCCCGACATGATGTCCGGAAGTATCACCTTCCTGAATGCCAGGAACCTTGAAGCGCCAAGATCAAGCGCCGCCTCGTAGGTGCTGACATTCAGCTGACGAAGCTTCGGCAGGATCAGCAGTACCGTGTAGGGTAAGTTGAAGGTGATATGCCCAATCAGGACTGTTCCAAATCCGAATTCTATCGTATATCCCCATTTTGACAGGAATTGTCCTACCGCTATGAAGATCAGCATCAGTGATATGCCCGTCACTATCTCGGCGTTCAGCATCGGAATATCGAGCAGGCTCATGATCACTGTCCTTTTTTTGTGCTTCATTGCGATCAGGCTGAACGACGCGAGCAATCCCAGCAGCGTCGATATCAGCGCCGACAGAAGCGCTATTATCAGCGTGTTGTACAGCGCGGACATGATAGCCCCGTCCTGAAACATGCTGATGTACCAGTGAAATGTCCATCCGCCCCACTTCGCCCGCGTTCTGGAATTGTTGAAGCTGAATATAATCAGCACCGCTATCGGCGCGTACAGCAATATGAAAATGAACGCGAGGTATATTCTCGACAGCACCTTTTTCAATTTCTTATCCTCCGGACCGTTCAAAGAATGGCTGTGTCCATTCTCCGCTGTCCCTGTCAAAACATGTATCCGGCGCTCTGCAGGATAGTCGTTCTCTCCCTGGTGTCCCTGTCATAACATATGTCTGATACTCTACAGGATAGTCGTTCTCTCTCCGATGTCCTTGTCATAATGCTGCATGACGGCCATAGAGATGAGTATGAACACCATCAGAACCAGGCTGAGTCCTGAACCTACGTTCCAGTTTCCGACCTGCGTAAACTGCTGCTCTATAACATTTCCGATCAGAAGGACCTTGGACCCTCCAAGGAAGTCACTTATTACAAATGTCGTCAGCGCGGGAACGAACACCATGGTGATTCCTGATATCACCCCCGGCAGAGACAGCGGGAAAATGACCTTCCAGAAGGTCTGGAACCTGTTTGCCCCCAGATCATAAGCCGCGTTCACAACATTCGGATCTATCCTCTCGAGCGAATTGTATATCGGCAGCAGCATGAAGGGCAGAAAGTCATATATCATGCCCAGCGCTATCGCGTATGGAGTATTTATCATGTACTGCTTCGGCAGATGCAGCGCGCCGAGGATCTGGTTGATGACGCCGTTTCTCTCAAGCAGCGTCTGCCATGCGAGGATCCTGAGCAGTGAATTCATCCACATCGGTATGATGAATATCGTCACGATGAATCCGGTCGCTCCTGTCTTCATCTTCGTCAGGATCAGAGCCAGCGGATAAGACATAATCAGGCAGATAGCCGTCGCGATGAGCGACAGTATCAGCGACAGTATCAGTGCCTTCAGCCGCTCGGGCGTCCCCATAGCCGTGATATTGCTCACGGTAAATGCGCCTGTCTTGTCGGTGAGGCCATAGTAGACTACGGTGAACAGCGGTATTATGATGAATGCCGCTATCCATACCATGTATGGTCCGCCAAGCAATAGTTTTCTCAGTGTCTTATTCATTGATCATCCTGCCCGTCAGGGGTATTGATGCCCCACAATACTGCATCGTTACAGATGCTCATCCATAGTCACTGCCATCTCCGCCTCCGAAGCCGGCTTGTTCATGATCTGTATGTTGAAGGGATCAACGCTCATCAGAACCCTGGACCCGACCGGGAACATCCTCGTAGAAAGCACCAGCCATTCAAAGCCGTGCGACTGGACCTCTATCTCGTAATGCATGCCCTTGAAGATAATGTGGGAAACCGTTCCCTCAAAGTAGCCCGGATTGACACGCGTGATCTTCCTTACAGCCTCGTCATACTTTTCCTGGTCTCCGGAATCTATATCCGGCAGCAGCCGAAGCTCCACATCCTCCGGGCGTATGACGACGTCAACCGGATTGTTATTTCCGAACCCTGTATCCACACAGGCAAACCTGACTCCGAAAATCTCGACAAGCTTATCCTGTATCATCGTTCCGTTTACTATGTTGGAGTCTCCGATAAAGTCAGCGACAAACGCGTTCTGCGGCTCGTTGTAGATGTCTTCCGGAGACCCTATCTGCTGGATATAGCCCTGGTTCATAACCACTATCGTGTCCGACATGGTCAGGGCCTCCTCCTGATCGTGGGTAACATAGATAAATGTTATTCCGAGCTCATTCTTCAGGCGGATCAGCTCATACTGCATATCCTGGCGAAGCTTGAGGTCCAGCGCTCCGAGCGGCTCGTCAAGCAGAAGGACCTTCGGCTCGTTGACTATAGCCCTGGCTATCGCGATTCTCTGCTGCTGCCCGCCCGACAGTGAATCCGGGGTCCTGTCTTCAAACCCCTCAAGGTTGACAAGCTTGAGCGCGTACTTGATCTTGTCCCGTATGTAGTCCTCTGATTTCTTCCTGATTCTGAGGCCGAAGGCAATGTTCTCAGCTACCGACATATGGGTGAACAGCGCGTACTTCTGGAACACCGTATTGAGCTGGCGCTTGTTCGGCGCGAGCGAAGTGATGTCCTGTCCGTCAAATATTACCCTTCCCTTATCCGGAGTCTCGAATCCGCCCATTATACGCAGGGTGGTCGTCTTGCCGCAGCCTGATGGTCCGAGAAGCGTGAGGAATTCGTTCTCACGGATGTACAGGTTCATGTCATCCAGCACAAGATTCCCGTCAAAGCTCTTGGTGATATTCTGCAGATCAATCAGCTTGGTACTCATAGTCAGGGGTCCTTTCAGATCACGGTTAATTCATATCTGTCTAAGACAGAACTCTGCCCGTATGCCAGGCGCAAAATGATGATTCCCGGAAGCATCACTCAGACTGATGTTCAGAAGTTCGGAGGAGTGCTCACCCATATGATGGACGCTCCGCTCTTCCCGGCAGCTTCGATGTAATAACGGGATGCCGGCCGGAAGTAGAAGGATTCACCTTTCTTCGCCCGGTAGGCCTGCTGCCCGAGATGGATTACAATACTTCCTGTCAGTACATATCCGAACAGTTCTCCCTCATGCGGATCCGCCGTCCTGGTTCT
>DFHY01000122.1:9417-15230 GCA_002371345.1 Lachnospiraceae bacterium UBA3711 | reverse complement strand
TCTTCGTCATTCTTTTCAAAGTAGTCCGAATCATGAAATACTATCTGCCGGTCCGGTTCGTCATCAAAGAATTCTTTCAGATCAGTTCCCAGCGCCTGCAGTATATCCACCAGCGTCGCTATGGACGGAGACGTCAGATCTCTCTCAACCTGTGAGATGAAGCTCTTGGACAGCTCTGTCCTGTCCGCGAGTTCCTCCTGCGTCAGGTTGAGGCCGACTCTCAGTCTCTTGATCTTTCTACCAATTTCCATGATTTTTCCTCTTCGGTTCAGGAATTGTTTAATTCAGTAAAATTAAACTGAAAATTCAGTTTTACTAAACCGCACAAGTTCGATTATAGAGGATGCTGAGCGTATGTCAAGATTATAGAGAGATTTTCCCGATATGCTTTGCGGATCTGCTATACGATGTGTAATGTGACTATGGTTTTCCAAAGATATATCAAGGCCTCTTATGACGGAAGGCTTCCTCGGCAAACACGTCGCCTGCCTTCGCCCGCCTGCGATGCAATTGCACGCACTCCGCTCTCCCATAGAAGCGCAGGTCGGCTTCGCGCGTGCACGCATCTGGCCGGGCTCAGTCGGCTCCTATGGTTTGCCGAGGAAGCCTTCCGCCATTACGAGGCCAGAGTGATATGCTGGCGGAAGTATAGATCAATGCAGTTCCTTACTCTTCCGCCTCTGAGATCAGTATGCAGTTCGGAGTCTCCACATACTGCTGCTTGCCCTTCATGACAAGTGTGCCTTTCTCATAATCTATGGTGAAGAAGCGCATGTATCCTGACTCGTGGCAGAGCACGATCATGGTCTTCTCATCCGGGAATACGTCGATATCCTTCGGATAGCCGCCGCTGATAGGAAGGATCAGGATCTTCGTCAGCATGCCGGTCTCCTGGTCTATGCGGAATATACCTACGGAGTTCTCCCCGGCGCTTGAGCAGTACAGGTATTTCCCGCTCGGCGAGACCTTAAGGGCGCAGCTGGCAGATGACACATCCTTATCGTCGTACATGCTCTGAACGACCTGTATCTTGTCGAAGTTCGGCTCCTTGCCGCTTCCGTCGTACCGGTAGACATATATCTTGTTCGTCATCTCGCAGTTGATATAGGCGAATCTTCCGTCCTTCGAGAAGACCATAAGTCTTGGAGCGGACTCAAGCGGCAGTCTGAGGATGCTGTACAGATGCAGCTTACCGGTCTCCGGCGAGACCTTGTATATCTTGACCTGGTCTACGCCGTTGTCGACCGCACACAGATATTTGTCGTCAGGCGTCGGGATGACACAGCTTACATGCGGACGGAAATTCCTCTCCGCGACAGAGCCTATGCCCTGATGGAAGATGCCGTCCATGACCGATCCGAGCCTGCCGTCTCTGTGAGTATGCACCACCGTCACCTTGCCGTCATGGTATCCGCCGACAAACAGGAACTTGCCTGACACGTCGGTGGACAGGTAGCAGCCTCTCATCCCGTCTATATTGACCTTGTTGATAGGAGACAGATCCCCGTTCTTCTCTATCTTGAGCACCTCCACGCCTTCATCGGCGATGGAGTACAGATATTCTCCGCTCCTGGACTTCGTCAGATAGGATGAGTTATGTACCGGAACCACATCCCTCTCAACAAGCGTCCGTGTCTCGTTGTCCATGTCATAGACATGGATTCCGATACTGCTTCCGTGAGTATAAGTCCCGATATATGCTACATATTTTTTACCCATAGTTCAAAGGTCCTTTCTGACCTTAAAGTCATGATGATGTGCATGCCTCTTAGCTGATTCACGGCTCAGGCACTCCTATGTTCAGGCCTTCCGACCCTTACATAATCTTATCAAATCACGTTCCCGGTGTAAATGCACTCTCGAAAGTACTTTTCCACTCTCCCGCCGGGCTTCAGTAAGTTACTGGCAATCTCCCTTCTCAAAAATGCACTGTCCTTTTCAAAAGCACGTCTGTCCGGGATTTAAAAATGCGTCTGCCCGGGTTTTCAAATCTCATAAAACCAATTATAATCTGATAGGTTTTAGAGATTATCACACAGGCTGTCTTGCCAGACTGACGTGAGAGTGAATATATACAGGAGCATCACAATATGGCAGCACCGGAACTGATTGCCATGCTTACACAGAATGACCGTACAGTGAAGCAGGCTTATAAGATATTTGACGAATGTAAGGATACTCCTGCGGTCAACTGGGGTTTTAAGGAAGAGCCGCTTCCTCTCGATGAGATGAAGGAGCTCTATGCCTATATGAAAGCATGCGGGAAGCAGACTTTTCTCGAGGTCGTCGCCTACACACAGGAGGAATGTGCAGAAGGAGCGCGCCGTGCTGTCGAATGCGGCGTGGACTGCCTGATGGGAACAATCTATTCTGACTATGTCAATGATATGTGCCGTGCGAACGGTCTTCGGTATATGCCTTTTGTGGGGCAGGTGAGCGAGAGGCCATCTGTGCTTGAAGGCAGTGTTGAAGGTATGATCGAGGAGGCCCGCCGCTATGCCGAAAAAGGTGTATATGGAATCGATCTTCTCGGCTATCGTTACACCGGAGATGCCTTTCAGTTGAATAAGCAGTTTGTCGCGGCGATGAAGGAGGCCGGCCTTCCGGTATGTATCGCAGGCAGCGTGAACAGCTTCCAAAGGCTTGACGAGGTGCTGGAAGCGAGCCCTCAGAGTTTCACTATTGGGAGCGCATTTTTCGAAAATGCTTTTGGCGGAACTATTGCGCAGCAGATTGAGATGGTCTGCCGCTATATCAGGGAGAAGAAAGTATGAGCCGCATCAGTGAACTTCTGCCCGGCTATACGGCATCGAGTGTATTTGACATCGATTATGAGAAGCTGTATGCCATGGGTTACCGCGGGCTGATGTTCGATATCGACAACACGCTTGTTCATCACGGCGATGATTCCACGCCTGAGGTAGATGCTCTCTTTAAGAGAATCCATGATATAGGTTTCTCGGTGCTGATGCTGTCCAACAACAGTGAGGAGAGGATTCTCCGCTTTCTGAAAAATATTGACGCGCTGTATATCGCCGACGCTCAGAAGCCTGATCCCGCATCCTATGAGAAAGCTCTGGACATGCTCGGTCTTAAAAGGAATCAGGTTGTCATGATCGGCGACCAGCTCTTCACCGACATACGCGGTGCGAACCGCTGCGACATTGACTCCATATGCGTGAACTTTATCCGTCTTGATTCTGAGCGCTGGTACGGCTGGCACCGGTACATGGAATTCGCGATTCTCTCTTCACAGAAGGTGTACAGGAAGGCTGCACGCAGACCGGGTCCGAGTATAGATCGTGACAGTTCCGCCTCTGAACATAAAATGGCATCTTCTGACATTATCCATAAAGGAACGGTTATGAAAAATATCGGTAAGTTCTTTAATGGAGAGATCCTGTTCTGTGATATCAGCCCTGCCGCGTATAAGCTTTCGGAGCAGAAGGAGAACGTGAAGAAGGCTCTGAAGGATCTTCGCGGGAATGAGCGCTATGCCCGGGACAGGCGGAAGGAACGTCTTCCTTATGCCGCGGCCAGCAGCTGCTCGAATATGATCAAGCGGGCGCCGGGCGTGGATCTCACTCTGCAGCAGAACAAGGCGGTTAATATCAGTCTTGCCTCACGCACATTTAACCATCTTGTGATCCATCCCGGGGAGACATTCTCATTCTGGAAGAATGTCGGGAAAACCACTGAAGGCCGCGGATATCTTGACGGTCGCGTCATCCGTAACGGCAGGCTGATCCCGGGCACCGGAGGAGGTCTGTGCAATCTCGCGAACACTATTCACCTGCTGGTGCGCAATACCCCTCTTACCGTGACTGAGCTTCATACGCACTCTGACGCTCTCGCTCCTGACGAAGGTCCCAGGAAGCCATTCGCGAACGGTACTTCTGTGAGCTACAGCAGTATTGATTTCCGTTTCCGCAATGACACCGATCAGGACTTTCAGATTATCGTCTTCTGCAAGGGTGAGATGCTCTATGCTCAGCTTAGGTGTGAGCATGCTTTCCCGTATACATATAAAATCACGGAGGAAGATCATCATTTCCATCAGGAAGGCGATAAGTATTACCGTGTCTCCAGAATCTACCACGAAACCTATGATAAAGAGTCCGGGAAGCTGCTTAAGCGCGAGCTCATACGCGACAACCATTCGGAAGTCATGTTTGATCCGTCGCTGATAGATCCGGAACTTATCCGCTGATATCAGATACTGACCGGCGCGGTCTCCGGACGCTGATGTGCGGCTCTGCATAGCAACGGCAATTAACCATGGGGCGGAATCACCGCCTCTTTTCCATGTAAGGGATCATTCACAGAATGAGAAGAACAATCACGTACAGAATCGATGAAAATGAGCTGACGGCAGGCCGGGCGTCGACCTGCTCGGAGTTTCTGCGCAGGCGCGGTTTCTCGCGCCATCTCCTGACATATCTTCGTCATCACGAGAATACTCTTCTTCTGAACGGCGCGAGCGTCTTCACAAATCATCCGTTGAAGAAGGGGGACGTGCTTGAGGCCATATTCACGGACGAGATTCCGTCCGTCACAATAGTGCCGCATCCCATGGAGCTTGACATAGTGTATGAGGATGAGGATCTCCTGGTGATTAACAAGCCGCCGTATCTCCCTATCCAGCCTTCGATCGGGCATTATGAGTATACTCTCGGAAATGGGGTTGCCGCGTACTATGCCGCTCAGGGAATTCCATTTGTGTATCGTTGTGTGAACCGTCTTGACCGCAATACAAGCGGTCTCGTGATCGTCGCCAAGAATATGGCAAGCTCCGCCATCCTGTATGACGAGATGAAGGAGCGCAGGATCAAGCGTACCTATCTTACTGTTGTACATGGCAGGATCGCGGAGCCCGGAACAATCGACGCACCGATTAAGAGGCGTATGGAGTCTATGATCGAGCGGTGCGTGGATCATGAGCATGGCCAGAGGGCTGTCACGCACTTCTCTCCTGTCTCATATAATCCCGACAATGATACGACCGCGCTGAGTGTCCGGCTGGAAACAGGGCGGACGCATCAGATCAGGGTGCATATGGCTTATGTTGGGCATCCGGTTGTCGGGGATACGCTGTATGGGACGGAGGATGTTCAGAACACGGTTCAAAGCTCTCCTTCCCCTGTGTGCTCCTTCTCTGCGCCCCCCGAAAGGCTTCGTTCAGGAGCACACAAGGAGTCGTCGGCCTTTGAACCGGGGGAACGTATGACGCAGTATAATAAGCTGATTGACCGACAGGCGCTCCACTCCTTCAGGCTTGAGTTCATGCATCCTGTAACGCGCCAGATGCTATCCTTCGAAGCTCCGCTGCCTGAGGATATCCGAAGGCTGCTTAGATGATGTGATACGCAGCTGCTGTCAGGTCTCCTGTTCCCGGCTTCTGGCAATATATTTCATGATATGCTTCGGGTCGATTGACAGCTCTCCATGGTAGATCCGCACCGGAATCGGTTTGTCAAGCCCGCAGATAAAAGGAAATGCGTCCTCTTCAAAGAAATATATCATCACCTTCTCTTTGTACGGATCCAGTATCCAATATTCCCTGACTCCGGCATTCATATACTTCTGGAGCTTCAGGAAGCAGTCCTTGCGCTTCGTGGAGGGAGATATCACTTCGAGAACAAAATCCGGAGCCCCATAGATATTCTTGTTTGTATTCTTCTCATCGTCACAGAGTATCATCACATCCGGCTGCACCATTGTCCGGTTGTCACAGTCCAGCTGCACGTCCAACGGAGCGATAAATACAGTACATGCCCCGTCATTGTCAAGGATAAAGTTGGCGATCTGCCTGT
>DFHY01000122.1:0-9293 GCA_002371345.1 Lachnospiraceae bacterium UBA3711 | reverse complement strand
TTCTACCCTCTGGTCATCCGGAAGAGCATAATAGTCCTCTATAGTATAGCTGCCCTGCCTTGGGTACTTTTCATCCTCAGGA
Organism: Lachnospiraceae bacterium UBA3711; assembly: GCA_002371345.1. GTDB lineage: Bacteria > Bacillota > Clostridia > Lachnospirales > Lachnospiraceae > Porcincola. The sequence continues at coordinate 9,211 of DFHY01000122.1, read as the reverse complement.
TCAGAGGTATCTGCCTGATACCGGAACGGTGTTTCCCGAACAGACTCCGGCTGCGGATTCACAGATTCCTTCAGTGCTTTCTCCAAAGCCTGCAGAGTTTCGTATCTTGGAGATGTGGTTTCTCCATGGAAAATCTTCTGGATAGTAGATATGGGAATTCCAGATCTCTCGGAAATAAGCGCATAGGAATATCCCATCTCCTGCTTCCGCTGTTTCATCTCATTGATCGTCATAGCCGCCTCCTTTTAAAGAAATGACTGTCTAAGGAAACTCGGATTAATCACCGTTTTCCTAACCGGTTCCTGAGATCAATGATACCACATTAAATCCACTTTGCAAACCGTAAAATCCACTAATAGTACCATTTACGGTGTTATTAGTGGATTTTACGGTGTTTTTATTATTTAATTATGGTGTTGAAAACAAGAATTTATAATCCGTATCAGAAAGAAAGACTGTCCATTCTGGAGTTCATGTTCCTCATAAGCAGGTCAAGTACTGTAATTGCGGTCATGCACTCCACTACCACTGCCGCACGGGGCGCGATCAGCGGATCATGGCGGCCCTTGATCTCCAGGTCATGTACCCGGCCATCTCTTCCCAGCGCGTGCTGAAGTGGTGAGATGGAAGGCGTAGGCTTGAACGCTGCGCGAATACGGATATCACTCCCGTCGCTTATGCCTCCCAGGATTCCCCCGGCATGGTTTGAATTCTTATATATACCGCCCTCACGCAGTTTGTGAGTGTGTTCTCCTGACTTGTCATTATCTGCAGATTCTCCGGCAGTGATATCATCGTAATTATCATTATCTGCAGATTCTCCGGCAGTGACTTCACCGGAATTGTCGGCATACATACTGTTCCTGCCGTACTGATCATTGTTCTGTGATCCTCTGGCTCTGGCAGCGGCGAAGCCGTCTCCGATCTCTACTCCCTTCACCGCTCCTATCGAGAAGATCGCCTGTCCGAGCAGAGCGTCCAGCTTGTCAAATACGGGCTCTCCTATGCCTGCAGGCATGCCTGTCACAATGCATTCTACGATTCCTCCCGATGAGTCTCCGTCCTTCATGCATTCCTCCAGGTATGCCTCCGCTCTCGCTTCGGCTTCCCTGTCAGGCATCTGAAGCCTGCTGCCATCGAGGTATTCCGCCAGATTCACTTCATCATAATGTGAAGGATCGCAGTCAACAGGCCCGACTGAGGCGACATACGCCTGTACCCGTATTCCCATGTTCTGAAGGATCTTAGCCGCGACCGCGCCTGCCGCCACTCTCCCGATCGTCTCCCGGCCGGATGACCGTCCCCCGCCTCTGTAGTCCCGGAAGCCGTACTTTGCGTCGAATCCAAGATCCGCGTGTCCCGGACGGTACACATCTTTCAGGTTGCTGTAATCCTTAGAATGCTGGTCCTCATTGGGAACGAGCAGGGATATCGGCGTTCCGGTAGTCTTACCCTCGAAGACTCCTGACAGGATCCGGACCGTATCAGATTCGGATCTCTTCGTTGTATACCGGTTCTGTCCGGGTTTTCTGCGGTCCAGATACCTCTGGATATCCTCTTCGCTCAATTCAAGCCCCGCCGGACATCCGTCAACTACAGCGCCGACGGCCTTCCCATGGCTCTCGCCCCAGGTCGTCACTCTGAATAATTCACCAAATGTCGAACCAGCCATTTCATTTTCCTCATTCCCGTCAATTCCGTATTTCTTATAGTTCTTTGGAATAGTATCATATTGCCTTGAAAAGTAGAACATTTTTTGTGTCTTTTTTAGAGGCTGCCGCATTTTAGCCTCGCAATGACGAATGGCATCCTCAGCAAACCATAGGATCCGACTGAGCCCGGCAAGATGCGTGCATGCGCGCAGCCGACAACGTTTCTATAGGAGGGCGGAGCGCGTGCAATTGCATCGCAGGCGGGTGAAGGCAGGTGACGTGTTTGCGGGATACCTTCGTCATAAGAGGCCCGGATATAAAAAGGGGCAGTCGCATCAATGCGACAGCCCCTGTCCATGCATAAGTGGTTAAACTATGCAGCTTCAACGTCAATAATACCTTCACGTTGACTATCAAATATGATAATTATTACTCAGCCTCTGTCTCAACCGCTCCGGCTTCTGTCTCAGCCGCTTCAACCTCTCCCTCGAACGGGACTACAGCGCCTGAGTATTCGCTCTCGATGAATTCCTTGATCTCGTCGCTCTTGAGAACCTCAACCAGCGCCTGGATCTTCTCGTCATCCTCATTGCCTTCCTTGACGGCGATGACATTCACATACTGCTGGATCGCGTCTGAATCGGCTGACTCAACCGCAAGAGCGTCAGTTCCGGCGTTCAGCCCGGCTTCGAGCGCGTAGTTTCCGTTCAGAACCACATAGGAAACCTCGTCGATGTGGCGTGCGACCTGAGCAGCCTCGAAGGGCTCGATCTCAAGGTTGTAGGGGTTGTCTGTAATATCCTCAGGGGTAGCTGTGATCCCTGCATCCGGATCAAGGGTGATCCATCCCTGTGCCTCGAGCAGCAGAAGCGCTCTCGCCTCGTTCGTGGTATCGTTCGGAACACCAACGGTATCTCCGTCCTCGACATCGTCCAGAGACTCCTTCTGACCCGCGTAGATGCCGAACGGCTCATAATGAATCTCGCCTGCGTCTACCAGATGGGTCCCCTGCTCCTCATTGAAGGAATTCAGATAGTTGATGTGCTGGAAGTAGTTGGCGTCCATCTCACCGGACTCAACCACATCATTCGGAAGCACATAGTCCGCGAAGACCTCGACCTCAAGGTCATAACCCTTCTCCTCCAGAAGCGGCTTCGCCTGCTCCAGAATCTCCGCGTGCGGAGCCGCGGTTGCCGCAACTGTGATCGTCTCAAGGTCATCAGCGAAAGCGCACATCGGCAGCGTGCCGGCAACGAACGCACCTGTGAGCAGAGCTGCAATAACCTGTTTCTTCATAACAAACCTCCTCCTGTTTCATGGCCTGCTCTGTAAGCATGACAGGCCATCCTGCACGGCATCCCTGAAAATACAGCGTACTCAAAGGGGCCGAAATCTGTGTGATGCAACGATGATATCACACCTTTTCCAAAAAACATAATACATGAAAACTATAATCCGTTATAGGTTCAGCCTATAACGGATTATGATGTCTGCTGTATTCTCAAATATTATGATGACTACAGCTTATTATTTTCGATGATCAAGGGCGCTCGCGATCTTCATCCCGACCATCTGGAATATCTGGAACAGAATGATAAGAAGCGCGACGGTTATCAGCATGATATCTGTCTTCCAGCGGTAATAGCCATACTGGATGGCGATGTCTCCCAGGCCTCCGCCGGCGACGGTTCCTGCCATCGCGGAATATCCGAGAATGGTTCCGAGTGTGATGGTCGCCCCGACGATCAGCGAGGTCTTCGCCTCAACCAGAAGCACCCTGAATACGATAGTCATATTGCTGGCGCCCATAGAGCGGGCCGCCTCGATAACTCCCGAGTCCACCTCCTTCAGGGATGACTCGACCATACGCGCGATATACGGCGCTGCCGATACCACAAGCGGAACGATAGTTGCCGTGGTGCCGTAGCTTTTTCCGACCAGGAATCTGGTGAACGGGATCAGCAGGATCAGCAGGATCAGGAACGGAATGCTTCGCATGATATTGATTATCACGTCAACTATCCTGTAGACAAACGCGTTCGGCCTGATGCCTTCCTTGTCGGTTACCGTCAGAAGGATTCCCACAGGCAGGCCTATCACATAACCGATGAGTGTGGATACAAGCGTCATGTAAACCGTCTCGCCAAGCCCGTTCGCGAGAAGCTCTATAGTCTGGCTGTTCATCAGTCTTCCACCTCCTCGATCTCAAGTCCTCTCTCCTTGAGATAATCCTCCATCTCAAGGCGTGTCTTACGGTCCACCGGAAGCTGAAGAATCATATCTCCCTTCGCCACACCGCCGACATTCTTCGTGTTTGCCTTCAGTATATTCACAGGCTGTCCGAACTTGAGGATCATGTTAGAGACTACAGGCTCAAACGCGGAGTTGGCCGTAAATACGATCCTGATCTTCTTTCCCTCCGTGATCTCCTCAACAGGATCCATAAACGCGTGGTTATCACCGTGAGCGTCACGCAGGATCAATTCTCTTGCCGCGCGGGACTTCGGATGGTTGAAGATATCGACCACCTTCCCCTCCTCGACAAGATGACCGTTCTCGATGATCGCGACCCGGTTGCAGACCTTCTGAATAACCGACATCTGATGCGTGATTATCACAACTGTGATGCCCAGTTCCTCATTGATCTGCCGGATCAGATCCAGGATCTGATCCGTCGTCTGCGGATCAAGCGCGCTCGTCGCCTCGTCGCACAGAAGTATATCCGGATCGCAGGCAAGGGCTCTGGCGATCGCGACTCTCTGCTGCTGTCCGCCCGACAGCTGGCTTGGATAGCTCTTCGCCTTGTCTGACAGGCCTACGGTCTTCAGCAGCTCCTTCGCCCTCTCTCTCGCTTCCTTCTTCGGCCTGCCCTGTATCCTGAGCGGAAATGATATATTGTCAATGGAATTCTTCTGCTGAAGCAGATTGAAAGACTGAAAGATCATGGCGATCTTCATTCTCGCCTCCCTCAGCTCTTTCTCACTGAGTTCTCCCATCTCCTGGCCTCTGACGATGACCTGCCCGTCAGTCGGCCTCTCAAGATAGTTCAGGCAGCGGACAAGCGTTGACTTGCCGGCACCTGACATACCGATGATCCCGTAGACATCGCCCTTCTCGATATTGATATTGATATCGCTCAGGGCATCCACCTTCAGATCCTTCTGGGTGAATGTCTTTGACAAGTGCCTGACTTCAATCTCACTCATACCTATCTGTTTCCTCCTGCGCCGTTATCTTGTAGTCGGCCCGTTCTGGGTCATCTTCCAGACCAGGGCAAAATCAAAGGTCGGGAAAGAAACGGGGCTCTTCACCGCTCCCGGCGTGACGGCAATGATCCTCGTGTTGTCATCCTGCGCGGGCTGCTTATCTGATGACATTCCTGTCTGGTAATAACAGTCAAGACGTATGCCGTCCTTACCCGGAGCAGAGAAGGCATAATCGACTTTCCCGGTATTGAGGCAGTTAATCAGCCTTCCGTAGTTTGATAATGTGATTCCACAGCCCTTTTTCCCGTTAACGGACGCGCTGTTCACGCAGTTGCTGATGGTTCCGTTATTAATAACCGCAATTCCGGCCGCTGGTCTGTGGGTCCTTATGGCTGATCTGTTGGCACAGGAATCTATTGTTCCGCGGTTCTGGAATACGATTCCGCCAATCGACGCGTCATCAGCCGATAAACCGGTATTCACCACATTAAAGCTGCGCGTATTGTCGCACCGGACTATGGTTCCCCTGTTATCCAGCGCTATGCTGTACGTAACCTGATTCTTGTTTGTCATGGTTATATTGCCTGACACATTGCAGTCCTGGATCGTACCGAAATTGGTTCCTGTCAGAGCTCCGCCCCTGATCTTGAGATTATGGATAAAACCGTAATTGCCCGCAGCCAGAGTACTCCGGTCCGATACTATGATTGTGTGGCCGTTGCCGTTCAGGTCACAGCGGATAGCCTTAAGCCTCTTCGTGCTTCCGGAAATATTGATATCATTCGCGAGATAATAGTTTCCGGTCTCACCGTCCATGTCGAACAGCTCCGCCGCGTTCGTGATCTTATACTTGTTCAGAACAGTAACCGCGCATGCCATGGTTATGTTCTGAAGCTTCACAGTGATGGTGCAGGTTCCCGGATCGATTGCCTTGACTACACCTCCGCTGACAGTCGCGACTTTTTTGTTGGTAGAAGTCCACTTCGCGGTCTTTGCCAGATATTGAAGCTTTGACGGAGCGACCGACAGACTCAGCTTCGCGGTCTTTCCTTCCCTCAGTGTCATGGCGAGCTTATTGAGAGTAAGCCGCTTAATTGTCGTATCCTTAATGACAGTCACTTTGCATGTATAATTGTACCCGCGGTATCTGGCGGTTATAATGCAGCTGCCCGGGTTTTTGCCCGTGACAATTCCGGCGTTTGAAACCACAGCCACCTTCCTGTTGTTCGACGACCAGTCCGCTCTCAGCCCCGCCAGTGACAGAGAAAAGGTGCTGTTTTCCTTAATCTTAATACCTGATTTGTTGAGCTTTGGAATGTTGACCCTTACGGTACGCTGCTCCGTATTGGTGCCGTTTGATATCTGGATTACAGCCGTCCCGCTGCTTACTCCCTTAACCATACCGTTGCGGTCCACAGTCGCGATCCTGGGGTTCTTCGAACTCCATGTGATCTTTCCGGGCCACAGCGCGTTCATCTTATAGGACTCGCCCCTCCACAGAGTTATGGTATCTGTCCTTGCCGCGAACGCTCTTCCCATCGGAAACGCCAGCATCAGCATCATTACCATAATAAATGAAATGGTGAGAAGTCCGCCCCATCTTGCTTTACCTGATCTGTCCGTCTGTCTCATGCCTGCAGTTATCCTCTCTTTCCTTAACATATGCTAACCTGACCGCACACAGCTCAGGATGCGAAGCAGCCCTGACAATTAATGCGACGAATAGTTGCCTTTAATTTTTCCATTCGATATATTATACTACTTATTGAAGGATATTTCAGTAGATAATAAACCTGAGGCATAGTAGATAATAACACCTGAGGCGATTTGGAGGCAAGTATGTTTAACATTGATCAAAGAGAAGAAAACGGCGTAAAATATTTTTCCTTTGAAGGAGAACTCGACACGATCGCGTCCGTGGAGCTTGAGGGACAGCTGGATGATCTTCTGGCTGACGCCAAAGATATCGTAGTTGATCTGGAAAAGATCAACTACATCACTTCCGCGGGGCTGCGTATTCTCCTCCATATGCAGAAAGATAAAGAAAACAACGGGTCAATGAAGATTATCAATGTCAGCAAAGATATCATGGAGCTGTTCGAGGTGACCGGATTCGATGAGATATTGAACATAGAGTAATTGTAACTCTATTCAGTCTCCCCGGAACACGTAGTGTTCTGAGCAACGGGAGTGGTGAATAGTTACAGGTTATTATCCGGGAATGTATACGGGGTATATCAGAGATGAGACGAATCGACGATTCATGCGTCACGCAGATCGATGGAATCAATTGCTGCAACGGTCATCCATTTCCGCTGGGCGCTACACTCCTTGGAGAAAACGAAATCAATTTCTCGATCAATTCGGTAGACGCAACCGGATGCATACTGGAGCTTTATCATTTACATAGTCCTGAGCCGTACGCGAGAATCCGTATACCGGATTCATACAGGATCGGGGGCAACTATTCCATCATAGTATTTGACCAGGATCCCGACGATCTGGAATACACATACCGCTTCGAGGGAAAGATGGATAAGGAAAACGGCTACCGTTTTGATCCCTCCATCCCTCTTCTTGACCCTTACGCGAAGCTTATCTCCGGCAGAGAGATATGGGGGGAAGACGCGGACAGCAGAAGACCGTTAAGGTGCCGCGTCATCCTTGAGGACTACGCCTGGGAGGGTGACAAGCCCCTTGAGATTCCGATATCCGATCTCATTATATACGAGCTGCATGTACGCGGCTTTACCATTGACCAGGACAGTGAAGCCGACCACAAGGGAACATTTACCGGAGTCGTGGAGATGATTCCGTATCTGAAGGATCTCGGAGTGAACTGTGTGGAGCTGCTTCCGGTATTTGAATTCGACGAGCTCGAAAACACCCGGATAGTAAACGGAAAGCGCCTGTACAATTACTGGGGCTATTCCACATTTGGCTTTTTCGCTCCCAAGTCCGCTTACGCCGTGTCCGGAAAACACGCGCTGGCTGCCGACGAGATGAAGCATATGGTGAAAAAGCTTCACCAGAACGGCATCGAAGTGATACTGGACGTCGTATTCAATCACACCGCTGAGCAGGATGAGAACGGTCATACCATCAACTACCGCGGAATTGACAACCGTACCTACTATCTTCTGGATTCAAACGGAGGATATCTCAATTACAGCGGATGCGGCAATACCGTAAACTGCAACAACGCGATTGTCCGGGAGCACATACTTGACTGCCTGAGATACTGGGTCTCCGAGTACCATATTGACGGCTTCAGGTTTGATGAGGCTCCTATCCTGTCCCGAGACCAGAAGGGCAATCCGATGCAGAGCCCTCCTCTTCTCGAAACCCTGGCTCATGATCCCATTCTCTGCCGTACGAAGCTGATCGCGGAGGCATGGGATGCAGCGGGACTCTATCAGGTAGGCAGCTTCCCCGCCCCGGAAAAGTGGGCTGACTGGAACGGGAAGTTCCGGGACTGTGTGAGGCATTTTATCAAGAGCGACGCTGATCTTGGGCCTGAGCTTGTGTACAGGCTCCAGGGTTCGCCTGACATCTACGTAAGCCGCAAGGAACACCCCACTATCAATTTTATCACCTGCCATGACGGTTTCACTCTGAATGACCTGGTATCATATGACTCAAAGCACAACATGGACAACGGCGAGGATAACCGTGACGGCATAGACAACAATATAAGCTGGAACTGCGGAGCGGAAGGCCCCACAGACGACCCGGCTGTGGAGGCGCTCCGGAACAGGCAGGTCAAGAACGCTTTCGCCCTGCTGATGCTCGGCAGGGGAACTCCCATGATGCTCTCCGGTGACGAATTCCGCAACTCACAGGGCGGGAATAATAACGTGTACTGTCAGGACTCACCCATATCATGGCTCAACTGGAAAGACCTGAAGCTTCACGCCGATGTTCATGAGTTCTTCAAAGCCATGATCCATCTTCGCGCCGCTCATCCTGTTCTTCGCAGGAGCAGCTACTATACGGACGTTAACAGGAGCGGGTATCCCGAGCTTTCCTTCCATGGCGAACGAGCATGGCAGCTTGACATGTGGCAGCCGTTTCTTACATTCGGCTTCATGTACGCCGAGCCTGCTGAGGATTTCGGCACTAAGGATGACTGCTTCATATACTGCGCCGTGAATTCGCACTGGGAAGATCATACACTGGAGCTTCCGGTTCTGCCGGAGGGCTTCAGGTGGTCTGTCTACGCGTACTCGGCGGATATGAAACACAACCGCCATCCGGAAGCTTCAGGCAGTGTAACCCTTATGTCAAGAAGCACCATGGTTCTGATTGGCAGGAAAACAAACGAAGGATACAGATAGATACAATGGAGAAACA
>DFHY01000057.1:30704-37629 GCA_002371345.1 Lachnospiraceae bacterium UBA3711 | reverse complement strand
CGTGAACAGAAGCTGCGAAGCAGCGGCAGACGTGCGAAGCACGGATGGTTCATGGTCTGAGGGGGAAGGAACCGTGAATAGTAACTGGTTTCATGGTATTCACGGCTGCTCTGAGACTGAATCCTGACTCGTCACGCTTGCGTGTAAGAGGCAGATTCAGGACTCAGAGCATGGCCGCGAAGCGGGAACTTCAGGTCAGATTATTTCGCGGAGCCATCATAGAACTCTGTCGTAGTCGGATTCTCCTGTATCAGGACTGAGCTCTGGTTAAATGTCTCCAGCATCTTGTCCGCCGCGGCGTGTACATCTTCCAGAGTGGTGTCGCTCAGATAGATCACCAGAGTGTATTCCTGGGCAACGCTGCCGTCGTCAGCTTTCCATCCTCCCTCAGCTTCCTGAATAGTATAGCCGCCGAAGCTGTCGATCAGAATCTCCTTGGCCTTTTCCTTTGCCTGCTCATGATCAAATACCGGCTCGTTGGTATCCTTGTCATTTGTGCCAAGGTACATGACATACTGAACATCCTTATCCTCAGCCTCATCCGCTGCTGCGTCCGTCTGTACAGGCTCAGCGTCTGCCGCTTCAGCCGGCTGCGCAGTCTCAGCGTCCGCTCCGTCGCCTCTGTCATCTGCAAGCTCTTCCATCCAGTGGAAAGTACCGGTCTTCACAACGTTCTCACCATAGATAGTCTTGAAGTCGTCCTTCATTGAGATAACGTTGTAACCGTTCTTCTCCCACTGTTCCTTCAGTGGCTGAACCTTCTCGGTATTGCCGTAATCACGAACCTCATCGTCCGCTATCAGCATGAAGGCCGCGCTGCGGTACGGATTGTTATAGATTGTGTAATTATGCATGCTGACGTCACCGCTGCTGTTTCCGAAGGAGAGTACCGGCTGGCGCCCGATATCCTGAACAATCTGGCAAACCTTGTTCATCTTCAGGTTCTTGATCAGAAGTTTGTCGGTGCGGACAACATCATCCTCAGCCGAGAACACATAGTCAAGCCCGTCTGTATCGCCCTGATTGGTCGCCTTCATGGCAACATCCATGCCGATGATGTTCTCATACGGGATATCCAGAGCGCCCTCGATCAGAGTGCGGCAGATAAAGCGGTCGCTTCCGGAGACGATATAAACCTTGAAGTCATTCTCCTGCAGGTACTCTATCACTTCAATGATAGGCTGGTAAAATGCCTCTCCGTATGTCATTCCCTCAAAGCCGTCAACGTCACGAAGAAGTATCTGGGTAATGAAATCAGAAAATTCATTCAGCGTCATGCCCGCGTATGCGCGTGCCGCCTGTATGGCGTGCTGGACAGGCATATCCTCTGGGAATGATTTGTCAAGGGCGCAGTCCCTAATAGTGCGTCCTACCTTAAGCATCTCCGCGTCAGGCTCAATTGACGGATCCTTCAGTATGCGCCATGCCAGCGTGTAATACTCCAGATATGTTGGGAACAGCTCTCCGTATACGGTTCCGTCCATATCGAACACCGCTATCCTGTCCGCCGGCGGGATGAAGTCCTCTGATGACTCATCCGTGACCGCTTCCACATAGTCGATCAGAGTATTCAGAGCCGGGGCTTCCGGATTCCATTCGGCGAATACCTCCTCATACTCATATCCTTCAGCTTCAGTCCCGGCATTCGCCGCGTCACTGCTCTCCTGGGCCATGATACTGCCGCTCAGCATGAGAGCCATCAGCAAAGCCGCCAGCAACGTGAAGTATCTTTTCATGTTTCAATCTCCTTTCTCAGGTTTCTCAAGTAGTCTCTGCCATGAAGCCCTGCTAAACCGGAAACAAACTATGGTCAACGACAAAGTAAAGTTACCTTTGTCGTACACTATATTTACCGGATTAAGCCATGCAGGGAGTCACGCCTTCACCAAAGTTTATCAGTTTACGCGGATTGCCGCAAGATTAAATCAGTACGGCTGGCCCATCAAGTCACTCTGTTCACGGTCCTCCTATCCCCGCAGGCCGTGAACAAATCACATTTAATTTTTTGCACATCCCATTCTCAATATTGTCTGCTGCAACACTTGAGTTTACCGCTGCAGGTGCTATAATATGGGCTTATGTGGGTGAATATAATGTATCTGTCAAAAGTTTTTTGGGCCACGGCATCAGAATACGGAGGCAGCAATGAGTGGTTGGGTTGAGAGAATAAAGAGAGAGGGGCTGTCGCTCCGGCTTACATTTCTAATTATGCTTATTATTTCACTGGGGATGACAGTATGTCTGCTGGTGGCGTCTTTCCTTTCGTTCCGCTCATTCCGGGCTCTGTCTGACGCGACAGATACATATATTGAGCTTCAGAATACCGCCCAGGTGCTTCTGAACGCCTCTGACTATCTTACAGAAGAGGCCCAGTGTTACACGGTGCTGGTTGACCGTGTTCATCTGGACAGATATATGGATGAGGCACTGGTTAAGAAGCGCAGGGAAAAAGCGGTCGAAGCCATGCAGGAGAAGCTTCCGGAATCGGACGCTCTCGATGAGCTTAAGAAGGCGATGCAGGACTCTGTTGCCCTCATGGACCGCGAGTATTATGCCATGCTGCTGGTACTGACCGCGAAGGGCGACAATGATATCCCTGAACCCATGCGTGAGGTCACACTGTCTGATAAGGATCTTGCCCTTTCAAGGGGCGGGAAGCTGGCGCTTGCCCGCACAATGATGCATGACAGCAAGTACTATGACCAGAAGAATATGGTACGCCGTGATCTCGAGAATTGTCTTGAGAATCTGAGAGTCGGAACCCATGCGGCACAGAACGGCAGCGAGCATCAGATGAAGACGGATCTTACCTGGCTGATGATACTGGTCATTCTTCAGTCCCTGTTCCTTATCCTGCTGCTGTGGCTTACCACCAGTCTGGGAATCAATCCGCTTCTGACCGCGGTTGAACATATCAAGAAGGATCAGCGTCTTCCTATCGTCGGAGCGAATGAATTCCGTTATCTGGCGGGAACGTACAATAAGATGTACTCCGCGTACAAAAAGAGTATCGACAACCTGTCTTTCAAAGCCTCTCACGATGAACTCACCGGCACCTATAACCGGTCAGGCTTTGATCTGATTAAGGGCAGTGTTGACCTGAGCACCACCGCATTTCTGCTGTTTGACGCTGACAAGTTCAAGAGCGTTAACGACAGCTTCGGTCATGAGGTGGGAGATAAAGTACTCAAAAAGATAGCGCGCATCCTCGTCGAGCATTTCAGGACTGATGATTATGTGTGCCGTATCGGCGGCGACGAATTCATAGTTCTTATGGTTCATGTCAAGCAGGAGGTACGCCATCTTATCGAGCACAAGGTAGTCCAGATCAACAGGGATCTGTCCGACATATCAGATAATGTCCCGCCGATTACCCTGAGCGCCGGAGTATGCCTGTGCGAGGATGGACTGAATGCGGATCAGATGCTCCACAGGTCAGACATCGCCCTGTACTATGTCAAGGATCACGGGCGCAACGACTGCTGCTTCTACCGTCAGGACATGGAGCATGTGTCCAAAGTCGTATAACCCGGTACATATCTTTTCACGTCTTGCTCAAATGTGCCTTAACTGCTATTATCTTATATATATATTCAGCACCCCTCTGAAATTGGCATAAATCCAGAACGGCAGGCTTGCCTGCATGCATCATTCTTAAGCAAGTGGGAGGGACATATGAGCATAATAAGCCTTCTTGCGCAAAAATACCGACGTTTTTTTACTGTTCTTATTTCATTATCCGTTCTCTTATCTGCAAGTACAGATATTCTGTATGCCGCGCCTTCCGGCAGTCAGAATCAGACCGAGGCTGATCCATCCGGTCTGAATGACACATCGTCTGAGAATATTCCCTACGAAGAACGTTTTCATGAAAATGAGTGGAACTATGTCGAGGATTCCATGGATGTTTCATCAGGAATACCCGCTGACGCTCTGGGCAGGCTGGCTCTTATACGGAGCAGAGGTGTTCTTCGTGTTGTCACCGAACCATACTTCCCGCCTCAGGAATTCATCGATCCCGAGCTTGAAGGACAGGACCGGTACCAGGGTGCGGATATGAGTCTGGCCCGGCTCATCGCTGAGCGGATGGGCGTTGAGCTCGAGATTGCCGAGCTCGGATTCACTGAAGTTCTCTCATCAATGAAAGCCGGAAAGTACGATCTTGCCATCTCCGGTCTTTCATATACTCCCGAACGAGCGTCATCGATGGAGCTTTCAAAGGGATACCACTATGCCTCTGAGGGAGCTCACATCGGCCTTATAATACATGAGGACAATAAGGATGACATTCGTGAGCTGTCCGACCTTGCCGGCAGAAATCTCATCGCGCAGCAGGGCTCCCTTCAGGAGCTTCTTGCCGCGCAGAATATCACCGGATACAGTCAGTTTAAGAGGGTCTCATCCGTCCAGGAGATCTATGACGAAGTCAGCGGCAAGGAGGCGGACGCGGCAGCCGTGGACATCGAGAGCGCAAAGCTGTATATCCGTAACAATCCGGACTGCTCTCTCATTCTGATGGAAGGCATCGACTTCCAGCTTGAGGAACAGTTTGAGGGCGATCGGATCGCGGGTCCGAAGGACGATCTTGAGCTTATGTACTTTGTGAACGGAGTCATAGACGAGGTTCTGTCCTCCGGGGAATATGAGAAGTGGTTTGCGGAGTCCTCCGCGCGCGCGGCAGAGCTCGGACTGTAACATACCAGTCCGGGCTGCCGCTTACATTTGTTCTGCACCTTGAGGTACTTGAAAGGGAAGGTATCACGTTGAAAACGCTAAAGACTTACCAGATTATTGTGCTGGTTATTGTGTGTATTCTATGCAATTGCGCAGGCAGGGCTCTGACCACCCGTTTCAGTCTGCCGCTGTGGCTTGACTCCTTCGGAACGGTATGCAGCGCGTACATTCTTGGGGGGATCTGTGGCTGCATGGTCGGCGTAACCGGCAACCTTATATTCAGCGCCATCTTCCACTCACCATGGATTTATTTTATTACAAGCATCTCAATTGCCCTTCTTGTAGGCTTCTTCTCACGCAGAAAGAGTCTTGACACACGTGTCGGAACCATGTCTCTCGGCATCCTGTGCGTGATCTGCGCAAGCATCATCTCCGTGCCGTTAAATTACATCTACTATAAAGGAATGACCGGCAATACATGGGGGGACGGCATCATTAATCTTCTTCTCGGATGGAAATGGCCAAGACCACTGTGTCTTTTCTTCGGGGAGTTCTATGTAGAATTCTGGGACAAGCTGATAACTTTGTTTGTCGTGCACGCCGCGATCAAGATTTTCCGCAAAGTCAGAGCAAGACGCGCTCCCCGGTCCGGTACCGGCGTCATTTCAGGTTTGACTGTCTTTGCCGCAGTTCTGGTTTCGGGAGCTCTTATTCCGGCGTCAGCCTCTCACGCGGCCGCTGTTGCTTCAACAAATTACAGTGATTATGTGCAGACCGTCTACAGCAGCGACAACGGCCTTCCCTGCGGGGCTGCGAATGATATCACGCAGACCAATGACGGTATACTCTGGATCGGTACCTATGCCGGACTCTACCGGTATAACGGGCGCGAATTCAAATGGATGGACGGCTATGATACCGTCCGCAACGTCAACTGCCTTTATACTGATGACGAAGGCCGCCTGTGGATCGGAACAAATGATAACGGTCTCGCTATCTCAATTAACGAAAAGATAGTCAATGTAATAGACCAGAGCAACGGCCTTCCCTCCGATTCGGTGCGGAGCATAATTGAAAGCTCGGACGGCTACTACTATATCGGAACCACATCCAGTATGCAGATTCTCACGCTCAACAGCGGCCTTAAGAAGGTCTCTTCTCTCTGGGAAGTCAATTTTGCCGACCATATTACCGCTGACGAGGAGGGACATGTTGCCGCGGTGACATCTGACGGGCGGCTGTTTCTCATGAAGAGCGGGCAGATAATCTGTTCCATGCAGTTTCCCAAAGGAAATGAGCAGATAAACTGCTGCGAATTCGACAGGCACGGCAACCTGTATGTCGGCACATCCACCTCCCGTCTGCATCTCTATGATATATCAGACGGGGATTTCCGTGAGCTGTCAAACTTTGCCTGTGTCGGTCTGTCGAGCATCAATAATCTGAATCTTCTTGAAAACGGCGAGCTCTTTCTCTCGGCTGAGAATGGTATCGCCTGCCTTGATGCCGATAAGAACTATCAGCTTATCAATGTCAACAGTTTCAATAACTCTATCGACAATATGGTGAAGGACTATCAGGGCAACCTGTGGTTCACGTCCTCAAGACTCGGACTGCTTCGTCTGGCTCCTTCCGCTTTCAGGGATCTGTACAGCGCGGCAGGGATGGAACCCAAGGTGGTGAATACCATCGAGAAATGGCAGGGTGATTACTATATCGGCACCGACAACGGCCTTGATATCATAGACGGCACCAGCGGACGCAAGAAAAAGAGTTCACTGGCCACACAGCTTGGAAGCACCCGAATCCGGTGCATTTTCGCCGACAGCCGGGAAACTCTCTGGCTCTGCACCTATGGCAACGGTCTGTGGGAGATTACGCCCGACGGCAATATTTACCTTTACAACACTGAGAACGGCAGCTTCGGAAACAGAGCAAGGCTGGCGTCAGAGCTGTCCGACGGGACTGTCGTAGCAGCCGGTGATACCGGCCTGTGCTTCATCCGTGATCACAAGATACTTCATACCATCCGCAACACCGACGGCCTGATCAACACTATGATTCTGTCGGTGATCGAGCTCGATGACGGAACCGTCCTTGCGGGTACAGACGGCGACGGAATCGCTGTACTCAAAGACCAGAAGGTCTCTCAGATGTTCACCCGCAATGACGGTCTGAGTTCAGGAGTTATTCTCAGAATGGTTCGCGATGAGAAGGGAAACGGAGTTTTTATCGTCACCAGCAACGGGCT
>DFHY01000057.1:0-30642 GCA_002371345.1 Lachnospiraceae bacterium UBA3711 | reverse complement strand
TGCTATATGGATTCCGATTTTTCCATCCGCATTCTGGATAACTTCCCGTACTTCAATAACTACGATATCAGGATAACTGATGACGATACCATGTTTGTGACCGGCAGCTCAGGTATATATGTCGTCAACCGCGAAGAGCTTCTGTCCGGGAGCAGCATATCCTACGATCTCATGGACGCGAGGAAAGGTCTTAACAGCGCGCTGACAGCCAACTCATGGAATTATTACGGTGAGGAAGGCTTTCTCTATCTGTGCTGTGACAACGGAGCGTTTGTCGCTGATATCGACAGCTACATGAACGACGTCCATACCTACCATATGAATGTCGCCTCTGTATTCCTTGACGGTGAACAGTACCATGTTGACAGCAACGCTCCCATTACGGTCAGCCGCGATGTTAAGAAGATAGAGCTGCTTCCCGAGGTGATCAATTATACCGTTCAGGATCCGAATGTCGGATATTATCTTGAGGGCTTTGACAATCACTGGACAGTGGTTCCCCAGAGCAGTCTGAGCGGGATCACATATACGAACATTCCGTCCGGAAGCTACACCTTCCATATGGCTGTTCTGGGAAGGGATGAATCACAGGTTCTGGCCGAGAGAACCTACTCTCTTGTCAAGCCTGAGGATATCTATGACAAGCCCTGGTTCATCGCCTATGCGGCGGTAAGCGCCATGCTGTTCGGCTTCTTCCTGCTGTATCTGTGGTTCAGACGTGTCATAGAGCAGGCAAATCTCAGGATCCGGATGGGAGACCAGACCATAGAGGCAATCGCCAATACCGTTGACGCGAAGGATGTGCGCACGAGTCAGCATTCGATGCGTGTAGGAAAGTATTCGGTGCTTATTGCCCAGAAGATGGGATTCTCTAAGAAAGAATGCGAGAATCTGAGAAAGGCGGCGAGTCTGCATGATATCGGCAAGATCGCTATTCCGGACAGCATACTCAATAAGCCCAGCCGTCTGACGGATGAAGAGTACGCGATCATGAAGTCGCATACCACACGCGGCGAGGAGATCCTGAGCGGCTTCACTCTGGTAGAGCATGTCAAGGAAGGCGCCCTGTATCACCACGAGCGTTACGACGGGCGCGGCTATCCTCAGGGGCTCAAGGGCGAGGATATACCGCTCTACGGAAGAATCATAGGTGTGGCTGACGCATTTGACGCCATGACCGCCAACCGCATCTACCGCAATCAGATGGATATAGGTTATGTGCTGAACGAGCTGAGAAAGGGCCGCGGAACACAGTTTGATCCTCAGGTTGTTGACATTTTCCTCCAGATACTGGAGGAGGGAACCATCGACATAAACAAGCTATATCCGCAGATGCAGAGCACAGACACCGGCGATAAGCCATCCGCTTCCGGCAAGGGTGAAGCCGGGAAAGCTGAAGGCACAGAAAAAGATAGCAGGAAAGCTGAAGACGCCGGAAAAGCGGCAGGAAAGGAGTGAGATATCCGATGAAACGTGCCTATATCACAACGCTTCTGACATGCCTCTCGATAATAGCCGTTGTCTTCGCTCTCTCTTACTCTCGCGGCCAGGGCCGGGCAATGAAGTCTGTCACCGTCGGCTTTATCTATGAAAGTGACGAGAGTGCCCCCTATACCTACAACTTTGCCCTGGCGCAGACTCTCCTTGAAGAAGAGCTCCGGGATTCGGTTAATATCATCACGAGAAACAACGTCCCTGATGATTCTGTCGAAGAGATTCTCAATGACCTGGTCACACAGGGCTGTAATGTTGTTTTCACCAACTGCCACAGCAAGGAGTTTGCCGCTCTTGCCCCCTCCTTCCCCGAGGTGCAGATCTGCCAGGTCAGCGACATGGAGAATATTCCCGCGGATCGGTCTGACAACTATCACACTTTTAACGGCAAGATCTACCAGGCCCGTTATGTAAGCGGAGTAGCCGCGGGGCTTAAGCTTAAGGAGCTGATCGATAATGGAACCATTACGTCTGATGAGGCAGTCGTCGGATATGTCGGCGCATTTCCGACCGCGGCGGTGATATCCGGATACACTTCTTTCCTGATGGGAATCAGATCCGTCGTTCCGGAAGCTGTCATGAGAGTGAAGTATACGCAGTCATGGGCCAGCTACCGTGATGAGAAGGCCTGCGCGAAAGATCTTATCGATGAGGGATGCATCGTCATATCCCAGCATTCAGACACCACCGGACCTGCCATAGCCTGCGAGGAAGCTTACTCCGGTTCTCCCATTATATTCGTGGGCTGCAACAGAGGGCTTCTCGACATAGCCCCCGCCACTGCCCTGCTGAGCATCCGCATCAACTGGGCGCCTTATATCATAGGGGCCGTCAAATCCGTCATGAATCACCGCTCTCTGGAATCCGGAGTACCCGGTGACAGCTTCGGAAATGACATAGTCGCCGGCTTCAGCGACAATGCGCTTGAGATCATGGACCTTAACGGTAATCTCGCGGCAAAGGGCACACAAAAAGCCATCAATGAGGCAGTCAAAACAGTGACGTCGGATCCCGCCGCGGCTTTCCGCGGGAATTATACCGGAGTGGATCCGGACGATCCTTCCGACACCATTGACCTCAGCGATGGCTTTGTTGAGAACGCGAAGTCATCCGCGCCCGAATTTCATTATGTGCTTGAAGATATCACAGTCGATGCGCAGCCTGAGTGAGATGATCTATAGTAATGTCATACAGGACGTTCAGGCTATTATGCCAGATGGCATTGTCTATTTATCACTTCACATCCCTGCGGTCAAATACTCTGACAGCAAGGAACAGGAACACCGCAAGCATTACCAGTGCCACGGGCAGCGCCGGTATGACAGCCGGCGCTGTCTGTCCCAGCAGTTCGTCAGGCATATATTTCTCGATTGATATCGTCTTCTTAAGCAGCATGCCAAGACCCATGTCTATGCTCATATAGATCAGCCTCATCGCGCCTGTGCCGACCACGAACGCGACAATTATGCCGAAGACCTTGCTTCTGAGTGAAGTTGTCACCAGAAGCAGGACAGCGCAGATCCCCTGCAGAAGCAGGAACCTCAGCGCAAGATATCCCAGTGTCTTCAGGATATCCCCGTCCGCCGTCACCTTGACGAACAGTACAGTTCCGATCAGATTCCCTATGATGCCGACAGCAATAAAAAGCAGATTATGTACTGCCAGCGCTATGAATCTCGACAGCACCACATACCCTTTCTTAGGCATCTGTCCCGCGATATTCTTGATGTATCCGTGTTCAATGTCCGCATAGAAGAAATAGCAGGCCGAGAACATGATCAGCAGAACGTTGGCCAGCGGAAACGCGTCGGACAGCACCGATGACAGTGTCACGCTCTCCGGCAGAAGGGGCGGCATGGAAGCGCTGTCAGGAATCATCTTGAGCAGCATGGTGAACGCCTTCGCGGAAGGTATCATGCAGAAGCCCGATATGAAAGCCAGAATCAGGCATACCTTGAAGCTTCTCGCCTTGCGCATGCGGTACAGATCCATTCTTATAAGATTACTCATGATGAATCCCTCCTGTCATATTCAGATAATAGTCCTCGAGAGATATCGTCCGAAGGAATATCTCCTGCAAAGGTATTCCGGCATTCACCAGAGCCTTCGCCATCTCGGCGGTTCTGTCGGTGTTTCCTGACACACGGATGCAGTCCTTCTCCTCCATCCTCTGCGCCTCCATACCCATTCCTCTCAGAACCTCGAGCGCTCCGTCGGTATCTTCCGTGCGGATCTTCACATACCTGCCGCTGCGCAGATGCAGCTGCTCCGCGGTGAACTCGTCAAGAAGAGATCCCTGGTAGATGACGCCGTAGCAGTCAGCCATCTTGTCCAGTTCCTCGAGAATATGGCTCGAGATCAGGATCGTAATACCCTTCTCGTCACGCATTTTCACAAGTATCTCGCGCACATCCGCGATTCCCTGGGGATCCAGGCCGTTGATCGGCTCGTCGAGTATCAGGAGCTTAGGCTCTCCGACAAGAGCCATCGCGATCCCAAGCCTCTGGCGCATACCCAGGGAAAATGACCCTGCTGCCTTCTTCGGGTCAACGCCGCCAAGTCCCACTCCCTCAAGAAGCTCCGGAACGGTCGCTGCCGGATCAACGCCAAGTCCTATGCACTTGATCTTAAGGTTCTCCTGCGCGGACAGCTTCGGATACAGACCGGGCTCCTCTATCAGAACGCCCACCTGTCTGAGCATCCTTCCCCGCTCATCTCCTGACTTCCCGAAAAGTGTGTAGTCTCCCTGAGTCGGTGACGCCAGGCCGCTGATCATACGCATGATCGTGGTCTTGCCCGCGCCGTTCGGGCCGATAAGCCCGTATATCTGCCCCTCGGGGATATGCATGTCTACATCCCTGACTGCTGTCTTAGAGCCATATCTCTTCGTAATTGCCTGTGTCTCAAGAATATAACCCATAGTGTTATTCTCTCCGGTTCTTAATACTGTGACCTGTTTCGCATGCAAGTGTATACCAACTTCACTCAAATTGCAAAGCGAAAGGGCTGTCAGTGACAGCCCTCCATGCAATCATGGCTCAATGAATCACCTGCTTTATCCGATGTCATTAACCATATCAATTACTTCGACGCTTCGACGAATGCCGCGATCCTGTCCGAATGGAAATAGATATCATCCGCCTCATCCTTCGGGAAGGGAAGATCGACCTCAACCGCTCTCTCATCCGATGTAAATGTATCTCCGTTCATCGTTCCAAGCTTCATGAAGCCTGACATCGCCCCGACACGTCCGAAGGCGTCAACGAAGTAGCCGACGACACTGGCTGGTCGATCCAAACGCGCTCTGCGCAGCCGCGAACGGCATCAGCACATCGTCCTCCAGACGCAGCATCTGAATGCCGTAATCCGCCAGATCAATCTCATAGCCATCGGTCTCTGTCTGACCGGACGAGTTCTTAACGGAAGGCCTGATAGAAATGAATTCGCTGCCTTCAACAACTCCCGCGGGGATGGCTCCCGGCGCGGCGGGGCCGGTAAACTCTTTCCAGTCATAGCAGCTGATGGACTGTTCGTCCAAGTCTACAAAGATATCCTGGTCATTATGCGTAATCAAAAACACATTGCCGTCCCATGAGAATTTAACCTCCGGAATATATGTACCCTTGTAGAGCAGCTTTATATACTCTGTCAGGGAGATGTAAGGGACGTACTCCTCGCCTGCAACCTCCCAGGTGGTGAGGGTATCCTTGCTGTCCAGCGTTCCCTGATACACCATGGCTTTCTTCGACCCGATCAGTTCAGGGGCGGGCATAACTTCCACAGTCTGTTCTGTCTGCGCCGCCTGCTCCGTCTCGTCAGCCTGAACAGAAAAAGCCGTTGTGAGGCAGAACGCGGCCAGCACAGCGCCCACGGCGGCGGCGCGGCGCTTCATCATACGGTTACTTTTTGTTGTTGATCTCAATGCCATATTATATCCTTTCCGTGGTTTTATGATGTTGAGGCAAAAGTACCTTTTTACCCCAACTATACTTCTACAGTTCCCGGAAACCGGCATTGCAGCCTGGTTCTCAGCTGGATGAAGAGGACGAGGAAGAAGACGCGGCCTGACTGTTCTCCCTGTCAGCCATCATATGCTGGAGCGCGACCAGGATGGCGATAACCTTCTGCTCATGCTCCGGCTTATATATGTCGATACAGTACTTATCATGTATGGACACTGCCTTCTGTCCGATGACCGCGATCACGCTTCCGTCCGTATCGTACAGTTCAAAATTCAGCCCGAGGATATTTCCCCTCAGCTGCCACCCCAGCCCAACTATATTGGTGATATCCTTGATCACATGAAGAATCTCATTGGAAATGTCAAATCTCGTCCCGTCAGCCATCGTAACCATATGCGTCTCGCGAAGAGTTAACAGCTTATTCTCGATATGCGCCACATGCCGTCCGGCCGCGTCGAATATGTCGGTCTTGTCACGGATCGAGATGACCTTGGAATCCGCCCTGTATACCACTTCCTCATGCTCATCGGTGATATCGATGTGATGATGTAATGTAAAAACCTTAGTGGAGGTGAACAGCGAACGCACCGGCTCTCCGAAGTTCGCCACATTATGGACATTTGCCGACTGTCCGGCCTCCCTGTATCTGAACAGCTTAGAGAAAACTCCCATATTAATCCCCCTTCCTGAATGCCTGGATCTCTTGAGTCCTTTAGCTAAGAATAAACTATTCTATAGTCAACGTCAAAAGGATCTTGATGTCGACTAAACGCAGACACGATAGCGGCTGCAGCAGCGCTGAGCTTTGAGAAGCGCGGGTTTTGCGAATGATGGTAGAGGGGTTGGATCACGATAGTGATCCAACCCCACAGGTGGAAAATGTTTCAATCCGGAATTTTTTCCCTTTTCTCGGAGCCCGATTTGGTACATAATGGTAAGGGTCAAAAGCACTTAAGCCGAGGCCAAAAAACAATTAGAAGGTGGAATTATGTCAGGAAAACGAATAAAAGCATATGACAGAAATCAGTGGAACGATATGAAGTACCGCGGGCCTTTGTCCTACCGGCACCTGTTGATATTCGGATGGCTCTGCATTTCCTTCCGCGTACTTGCCGTGATCTTCCAGCTCGGGATCAATATGGACCCGCATCAGCCTGCTTTTGTATATGCCATTCTTCCTGCAGCGGAAGCTGTCGGAAGCCTTGCTCTTCCTCTCTTTCTGCTTGCGAACTTCGCGATCATCCTGGACCGCAAGTACACATATAAGCAGCAGCTTATCAAATTCGGAGGGCTGTCCCTTCTGGTTATCTTCCTTTTTGTTCTTATCAAAGAGCACTATATCGGCGAGCTGCTCGGCACACTTCTTGAAGACCGCGCCGCCGCGGACAGGATACTTGATGATCTGCTTCTCAGCGCTTCCATGGACGGATCGATGATCTTCAATCTGTTCATCGACATGTTCATGTGCACGCTGCTGATGTGCTTCCTGAACTATGAGCCGAAGAGAATCTTCACCGGAAAGAAGCTGACCATCTTCCGTCTGTTTTCACTGCTCCCTGTTCTGTATGAGGCCGGTTCACTGGCGGTTCGTATATGCATGGCTTTCGGCGTCATCAGACCGGCTTCGATCATCCTTCCGTGCCTGACGACAAAGCCTTTCATGAGCTTTATCCTGTTTGTGATCCTGGCTATGCACATCAAGTTCATGGAGCGGAGGTTCAAAAAGCATGGAAAGACCAGGGAGGAATACAAAGCCTACATACAGACCAGAGCTCATTCCTTCGGCTTCTCCGTCTATACCTCAATCATGATCCTGATCACATCAGCTGTAGATACTATTCTCTACCTGGTAAGCACAGTAGCCATAATCGCTCCTGATCTTGTCTCCGCAACAAACTCGGCCGCTCCAATGACTGAAGCCGCCGCCTCGTCCGGAGCCGCCGTCATGACCGAAGCCGCCGGCCTGTCCGACGCCGCTTTAGAGCAGGTCGTGAACGCCAATCTCGACAGGGCAATGCGTACAGTAGACGCATGGGGGATAGGCAAACATACCATCATGATTGTTCTCATCCCGGTAGTACTGCTGTTCTCTTATACACGCACTCATAAAAATCAGAATGCTGATATCGCAATACCGGTCGGCGGAGTCATCCTCGCTGTGTTTGTCGCAGTTGAAACTATCCATCAGGGAATCATTATGAATCTTCCGTTCATTATGAAAAACCTTCAGCAGATGGCGTCATCATTCGCCGCATAATCACAGTTCAAGGTTCATGAGATTGTCCGCAGCTGCCCTCACCGCATAGCGGTTGATCACCAGCGTCAGACACAGGATGGCCGCTCCGGCAGCTGCGCATACGATTATGACGATCCTCGCCGCGGAAGGGCTGCTCAACACTTTTCCAAGTCCCAGTGACACCATAAAGACCATAAGCATGACCACTCCCACGACGATAACAATCAGATTGATCACGCCGAGTTTCCTGGAAAGCTCCGTCTCACTGTCCCAGTTAAGCTGGGGCTTCTTCGAATTCTTCAGCAGCATCAGGTCAATAAAGATCAGATTCAGCGCATAGCTGACACAGGCACCCGCGAGTATCATCCAGATGTTTCTGACTGAGATGAACCCCGTAAAGACTGCTGCCGCCCCTGCTATTGCCACATACAGCACACTGCCGCAGGAGCAGATCAACATGGAAAAGCTGCGCTTGCTTCTGACGTAGTCGGCGATATCAACCGGAAGTGAACAGATCGCGCTGAAGCTTGCGCCCTCGCGTGAGAACGCGGTCCCCGGCAGAATATTGAAGCCGCATGAGAAGCAGGAAGCCGTAGCCGCAAAGGACATGACAGCAAGCAGCGTCTGCACGGCGCCGAGCGGAGCCGTCACTTCGGTCAGCATTCTGTTATTTCTCAGAAGAAGCGGCAGAATCATCAGCAGCGGCCATAAGAAGCTTATCACGAAGCCGTAGATCATATAGGCCGGATTCCTTCTGGCACTGGCTGCCTCATATCCGGTCAGAGCCCTGAGGGCGCCTCTCTTCTTTCCCCCGTTCAGCATGGCTTTCGATACTGCCTTTCTTCCGGCACCCGTTTTCTGCATGGAGAGTGCAGTGTCGAAGTAGAAGGCTCTGACAGCGAGCGCCGTCAGTACGATCAATACCAGAGGGACAAGCAGACTGATTATAAGCCCGGCAGCACTCCCCTCAAACATGAACCTGTTCATAAATGAGATATTGGGAAACGCGTTTGAGACAGAGGTAAGCACGCCAAGTGCCGCCTGAGCCCTGCCGGAGCCATCCCCGCCAATCCTGTTGCTGAAGAAAACATAAGCGATGGTGAGCGCGAATGTGAAGATCCCTCCGACAGCCACCGTGATATCGCGGTTCCGGATAAAGCCGAACAGGCGGAACACGATCACAGCCAGCAGCGCTGCCGCACTGATACCGGCGACAGGGATCAATACACTCGAAAGTACTGTTCCGATAATAAACGGAGCGCCTGCTCCCGCGCGTACGCCATATCCAAGGCATACCGCATTCATGACAATAAGGCTGCAGGTAATCGGGAATACCGCGACAACCGCAAGCTTCGCCATCACGATCTGTACCGCTGAGAAAGGCATCGGCAGAAGCAGCTCAAGGTCATCCGACGTGTACAGCACGGTCACGGTATCTTTAACCGCGATGATCAGGCTAATAATCAGCATGATCAGCATAATCGCCTGCGTCAGGCTCCTGATCCCTATGATACCGTCAATATACGGCTGCAGAAAATATACGCCCGCGAATAGCGCACAGGCCAGCGCCAGCAGGCCGCCGTACATCAGGATCCTGGCCGCCTTAGCCGATATCAGCGCATCGCTGCTGCCTATGACTGATTTACCATTGCATTTTCTGAGGACAGTGATCAGTTTTTTGATTTTCTGAAAACCGCCGGATGTTCTTTCACTCATCATCATTTCATGTTCTTGCAGGATTTCAGAACCAGATAATAGGCCACTATCATCACCGCTACGGCTATCAGGATCCCGATCCTGAACGGCGTCGGATCAACATTGTTAAGCATTCTGACCACGGACATTATCAGCACAAGCACTCCTGCTATGATACTGAGGACCGCTGAGAGCAGCTTATACCTTCTCTGTCCGTTCAAGGAGAACTCGCGCGCCTTGGCCTCCTCACTCGCGCTGAGTTTTCCGGTCATGAGAATCATAATGCCTCTTATGATACCATACGCTCCCAGGCCTATAAATACTAGATCGACAATGCTAAAGTTAAGACTCATCTCTACCTCCTCTTTCTGTTCCTTGATGATAATATATCGTAACTATTCACCACCCCCCATTGCTCAGAACACTTCGTGTTCTTCGCTGTGGGTATCTTACTCATTTCCCGCCGGAGCAGAAGTTTCATCCGGCTGAGTTATATCCGTCAGCTCCAGGAAAATGTTCTCCAGAGATGCCTGTGACTTGTGCGTCTCTTTCAGATGCTCAAGGGTGCCTGTGAACAGCAGCTCTCCGTTTTTAATTATACAGACTTCATCGCACAGCTTCTCAGCGACTTCAAGCACATGCGTGGAGAAGAAGACTGACTTGCCTTTCCCCGCGTGCTCACGCATCATATTCTTAAGCTCAAACGCCGATTGCGGGTCAAGACCGGTCAGAGGTTCATCGAGGATCCAGACAGAAGGATCATGAATCAGCGCGCCCATGATCATGATCTTCTGGCGCATGCCGTGTGAATAAGACTGTATCTGACTGTTCAGCGAGTCGTAGATGCCGAACCGTTTCGCGTATGTCTCGATGAATTCCCCTCTGCCCTCCGCGGGAGTGTCATATATATCCGCCATAAAGTTCAGATATTCAATACCCTTCAGCCTCAGAAAATGATCCGGGCTGTCGGATACATACCCAAACTGATATTTGGCTCTCTGAGCGTCTTTTACAATGTCAATCCCATTGATCGTAATCGTTCCCTCCGTCGGTCTGATCACTCCGGTTATGGCCTTGATCGTAGTCGATTTCCCGGCGCCGTTATGGCCGATGAAGCCTGTGATAGCGCCGTCCTTCACTGTGAATGAAATATTCTTCACCACATCGCGCTCACCATATCTTTTTGTAAAATTCTGTATATGAATCAAAACGATTCCTCCTCGTTTTTAACGCCGCGCCAGGCCAAAAGCTATCATATGAATAATATCATGCCCGCTTATCTGATTGCAATGAGTTCTTGTTCCCGGAACTGCCTTCAGATGCGGTACCCGTTCTTCGTAAATATCCGCTGCACAGACCGGTTGACGATCTGCTGTACATCGGAAAGATCCTGCTCTCTGCACTCCGCCGTAATCAATAATGTCATATGCCCGTCTTCCAGAGCTATGATGCCCTGGTATGCCGGGCCCCGGAGGATCCTCCGGTCCTTCCTTCCGATCTCAGGAAGCTCCCTTCCGAGCATCTCCTCTATTTCATCCAGAGGGTATTCGGAAGAGACAGTAACCTCACATCTGCATCTGGAGTTCATCTGCATCATGTTCGTGGTCATATTGACATCGCGGTTGCTGAGTGCAACTATGTTTCCGTCATGAGTCAGGATACGGATGAAGCGAAGACCGATCTCCCTGACTTCCCCGTGATACAGCCTCGCTCCGACGCCGATGTCGACGATGTCGCCGACATGGACTGTGCCCTCGAACACCATTGTCAGCCCGGCAATAATGTCCGAAACAAAATGCTGCGCGCCCAGGGAGACTGCGATTCCAAGTGAAGCGATCGCTGCCAGGATCGCGCTCATACTGATTCCAAGGTAATTCAGCGCAAGGATCACAAATGTGAACAGCGCCAGATACATGATAAGGCTCCGGATCAGTCTGCAGATTGTCTTTCCCTTTCCTCCCACAAAAGAAGAGATGACAGCCAGCAGAAGCCGCGATCCGATTACGACAAGCAGAATCTGACCCAGAAGAATAATAATACCGGCAACCGCGAACAGATTAAGTCCCTTCTCCCATTGTCCGGAATTCAGATAATAGTAGACAGAATTACGGGACAGCGCCGTATTAAAACCAGCGATGGGGATCTGCTGAACCAGATACAGGCCGACGATGATCTCCATAGTGATCAGACCGATTCTTTCCGGTCTGATGGAGGTAATGTAGCTCCTCATCCCCTCCCAGCCTTTCTTTCTGCTCTCTTCTGTCTTACCCGTCCTCTTGTTCTTCTCATACCAGTCGTCTGTATATCCGCCAAGAAGCAGCCATGACAGAACCGCGTAAATCACGGCAAACATAACACCGCCTGCCAGAGCCGAGGCAAGCATGCCGGATGAATCCGTTTCCTTGCGCACGGCGTAAACAGACGTCATATGTTCAGAAGCTGATTCTGTAAACAGGGAATCGTTGGTATTCAGCCTGGAGGTGGTGATAAACAGAGGGCCATCGTCCGTATTCACATTCTCTATGACGCTGCCCTGAAGACGGCTTACCTCAAGTCCAAGCACTGAAATATCCTTGTTAACCAGATCTTTTCTGCCTGACGAGAGAATCCTTCCTGACTCGCTGTCCGCGATACACAGAATGACATTCTCTCCCGACAGATTCTTAAGCACCGAGTCCACTGCCTGCGACAGGTCAGATTCCAGAAGCACAGGATCCACACAGATAATCATAGCTCCATACCGTGACGGATCCGCATCGTCCCTGATCCTTACAGCCACTCTGACCCCTGTCTGCCCGGTAATCTCATCGGTCTCCACTTCATGTACAATTGAAGGAACACCGTTCAGGATTCTACGGAAATCGTATGTGCCGGACTCCTGGCTTCTCCCCAGAGAAAGGCCGATAAAATCACCGCTGCTGACGGTTTCGTCGCCGCTTCCGTCATACAGTGTGATGGAAGAGGCGGATATACTGTCTGAGAGGGTCTCCAGAACCGGCTTCTCCCGAAGCTGCGGATAGTTGTCCAGAGCCTCCGCGATATGTACGCCATAGTCAGTATAGTTGGCAATAAAACGATCCATATTCTGCTTCACGCGGTCAGAGTACATGTTCAGGCTCTCTTCAACCGTCCTGAGTCTTTCCTTTCCGCCTGCCGTATCGTCATACAGGTCATTGAGCGCGTAGATCAGCATTCCGCTCAGGAATATAAGTATTGCGCCGACTACGCCGAACAGCGCCGCGAAACGGCGGACATTGGAGGGCCGGTACCACTGCTCGAGAGAGATGTTCAGTTCGTTGTTCCGTATATAATAATACAGCCAGATACCTGTTGTAATCAGAGCCGCGAGAAAGAGGATCAGGGCCGTGAACATATACGTGCCCTGGCTGAGCGCCTTGATATACAGATTCGGCTGAATCGACATCAGGATCAGGTGTCCGTTGATCCCGGGAACAGCGCCTTTCACATAACGGAAGGTGACGTCATGCAGGGTCAGTGTCCCGAGCCTGCTTGAGGAGGTTTCTTCCGTCTCATCAGCAGACAGGTCATGTGTCCCTGCTTCACGGAACACTTCCTCAAGATCTGTGATAATATCGTTGCAGTAAAGGACTCTCGCGCCGTTTTTCTCAGAGGGGTCTTCTACATAACACAGTGCGCAGACATTATACGCAGATTCAGACTTCCGCAGAATGTCCGGTATATCGAGCGCATTTTCAACCTCCTTCTGTATGCTGGTATCCTCATGCCACTCAACATAGTAATAAGGACCACTGATCAGGCTGTAGACCACAAGAGTATCCGGATCTTTCGGCGACTCAAATATGCCTTCCCTGGCATCGAACAGGCCAGCTGTCAGACCGAGCTTCTGAGCAGTGTCCTCAGGCGCTGTTATCTCACCGTCCTTAACCTTGATCACGGCGCCGCTTGAGTACATCGCGATAGCCTTATCCGAGCTTTCTTCTATGACGTTGCGCAGCGCCAGCGCCAGGAGGGCGGCGTCCACCTGATACTGCCCGCGTATGTTCCTCTCCATGATCCTCCAGGAGAATTCAATATCATCCCTCGCCTGGTTGAACTCTTCCTGACGCAGAGTCTCATCTCCTGACTGTTTCCTGACCAGAGTAGCGTGATTCTGCATCATTATCACCCACCCGAATCCAATCACAGACAGAATTGCCAGAATAATGACCAGGATGATTCTCTTAACGCTGATTCCCATAGATAGGCATGCTCCTTTTCACCCAGACTGCCGCGTCAGCCTGCTCTCAAACCTTCGCCTGATATCATAGCGGTATTAATAACACGGTATTGCCCGGGAACAGACTGCTCCCGGGCATGTCAGCTTATACTGTCGATACAACGCCAAGTGACAACAACGCAGATTCCGGAAAACCAGACAAGCCAAATGACCTAGTTGATTAGCTACAGGTCCTTACCTCTTGTCTTTATCTATAAACTCCAGTGTGATGACAGACAGTACGGCAAACACAAGGATAAAGACCAGTATGTGAAGCCAGTTGTTTATGATGTTGCCGCTTGTATTCTCGTACGCCGGTTCATACATCGCTTCTGAAGCCGTCTTCCTGATGCTTGCCATGGTCTCTTCCCTGCCGATGATATCGATGGCGTCGCCAACGGTCATGTGGATATCCAGGCCCTCGTTCCGAAGGCTCCGGATCGCATCATCCGCCGCAAGATAATCTATGACTTCTCCAAGCGTAGATACCTCTCCGACCTCCATGTCCAGAATCTCATTAAGCGCTTCTGTATTCAACAGAGCGGATATCACATCTCCCAGCGTCACATTGCCCACCAGGACCTTACCACGAAGATCCGCGTAGGTATCATTGTTTAGAAGATCCTCGCCGATCTCACGCACTGTCATCGTGTTGCCGACCTTAACCGCCCTGATCTCCGCGACCATCGGATTCTTCTCATCCTGAAGCAGGTCAAGAACCTGTCCGAGGGTTATCCTGCCTCCTACCTCGACCTTATCCACCATCTTCACCATTCCGTCTACCGCCGAGTACGGAAGATCATTGAGATTCACCTGGGAAGCCATCGCCTTGAGACCCGGGCTTGAGATCGTGAGAAGCTCAATCGGCTTGACGACAGCGGGAATCGAGAAGACACCGCCCGAGAAGATCAGCTGGAAGATCAGCACGAAAGGCATGATCGTCATGGCCGTCGTCGTGCTGTGCACCAGAGTCGATATCCACAGAGACAGAAGGTCGGAAGCATAGGTGATCAGAAACAGTGTTATGCCGATATCCACTACCATCCAGGGTGTGAACATCCCTTTGCCCGGGAACTTCATGCCGACCAGATGCAGTACGATCAGAGTAACCACAGTCTGCAGGATGCACAGAATCAGCTGGTACATCATATGCGACAGGATGTATGACAGAATGTACATACCCGAGCGGTGCTCCCGCTTGACTATGCCTCTCTCGCGGCAGACGACCTGTATTGAGTTGAAGGAACCGTTCCAGATGCACACGCATACGACGGCAAATGTCGCAGTGAGCGTGCCCTCCATATTGATTCCGAATTCCCTGCCAAGGGCGAATCCGACAAGGCCGGCGATGATCGCGGCCATCGGCAGAACCTTCCAGTCGCTCTGATAGACAAACATCCTGATAAACTTGCCGAAATAGATGCTGATCTGCCCGAAACGGCCGCGATGCCGCACTTCCAGCTGTCTTACAGAAGCATTTCCATTCTTATCAGCCATTCTGCACCTCCGCATATTTCAGCACAAACTCATCTGCCAGTCCGTCTCCGCCTTCCTCCTTCTGATTGATCGACTTCACGATCTCTTCCATAGTCTGTCTGCCGAAGAAGGAGCGGGCATCGTCGATGCTGCCATAGAAGGCCAGGCGTCCGGTGCGTGAGCTGTCCTTCGCAAGAACGATCACGTCATCGAACAGGTCGATTACGCGGTCAGGTGTGTGTGTAATAACGATGACGATCTTTCCGGTATCAGCAATCCCGCGCAGCTGCTCAAACAGCTCTCTTGCCATAACCCCGTCAAGACCTGAATCAGGCTCATCCAGTATGAACAGGGATGGATTGGAAATAAACTCCATGGATATGGACAGCCGCTTCTTCTGTCCCCCGGACAGCTTTTCCACCATGTTATCCTGCACCGGGAGCAGACCGAAGATATCCATCACTTCATGCACGCGTTTCTCGCGGTCTTCCCTGGGTATGTCCTTGGACAGGCGCAGCTTCGCCGCGTCGAGAAGCGTCCTCTTAACGGTATCCTTGCCCCGTATAAGCTCCTGCTGCGGTACAAAGCCCACCTCGTACTGCATCTTCTTATAGTCGGAGTACATGTCATTCCCGTTCAGTGTCACCTTGGCATCCGCCTTCTCGTAGCCGTTAACCGCGTTCAGGAATGTCGTCTTGCCCGCGCCGGAGCCGCCGAGCAGAAGCACCATGTGTCCCTGCGGAATGGCCATGTGTATATCCTTCAGGAGATATTTCTTATGGAAGAATTCTTTTACGTGGCGGTCCTTCAGGTTGACGGTCAGTCCTTCATCCATGACCGCCGCGCTCCCATGAGTCGCCAGGCGCTCCATCTCCGCCTTCAGGTCCTCCACCTTCCAGGCGGGCTGATACTTTCCGCCCGCCCCCCATGTCAGCATCGGGATAAAGCGCAGCTCGTCAAAGATACAGAAGACAATCCACCACCTGCTTACGCCGTATATCCGGATCAAACCCGAGAACACGCGGATATTGTAGATGAAACGGATCAGCAGCAGGGAAACCAGAACCACAAGAATCAGCGGGGCAAAGGCGATCAGGGTCTCATTGTCATCATTCCACTGAAAGCAGATGATGGCCACGCTCATCAGTGTGATCAGCATGCTCGTCACACAGAAGTAACGTCCCTCCGGCTCCCTGGCAGCGCAGCGTCCAAGCTGATATTCCCTCGCCCATGGAATCAATGCCCACCAGCTCTTGATGCCTGACTTCCGGAAGAGCAGCCACGCGCCGACGATGAACAGCGCCCTTGCGGCAACCAGAATCGGATTATATGCATCAAAGAACAAGGTCAGTACTAGTCTCAGAATATTGGTCATACCCGGTCCTCCTTGCCATAGTTATAATATCGGTTTTGATCATTACATCATGTCATGTTTTCCGGCTCTTTTTCTCCGCCAGCTTTCCGGCCGCGTAATTACAGATCCTGGAAGCCAGTATGCCCATCACTATGCCAAGGGCAATACCCGCAAGGACATCGGTTAATCTGCCGCGATCCGGCTGCCTATTCTGTACATATACTCCATGAAAGCGTTTTTGCGATCAACATCACTGACAAGTGTCACGTTATAATTGAAATCCCCTGAAGTCAAGTCATATTTAAAGCCTTTCTGATAAAAGACCACCTGTCCGTAGGTCTCCCTGGCATCAGTCATACAGCTTCCATGACACTGCCTGCTGCCCGTGATAAAGTCAGGGCAGACAACACACAGCATTGCCGTACCGTCACAGTTCATCACGGAACCGCCAGACCCGTTGTTCGCATAAAACTCACGGATCCCGGAAAAAGAATCAGTAATAAAACGTCCAATCCTGCCAAACTCAGCCAGCTTCCCAAAGCTGCTGTCAGTCCATTTACTCTCACCATCGCACACATCCAGACCGATAACTGTTACCGGAACACCGAAGTCAAGAAGTCTGCTGTATGCCGGCGCGTCCAGATAGACGTTGAATTCAGATACAGGGGAAGCGTTGCCGGGACCATATATTCCGGATGTTCCCATTGACCAGATCCGCTTTACCTGCTTCATGGTCTCAGGATCTTTGTCGATCGCCCGGGCAATATTGGTTGCCGGTCCCAGCATGACGATCTCAATCTCGCCCGGATTGCTTCTCACCGTGTCAAGGATGAAGTCTATTGCGTCTCCTTCCTCGGCTGTTCTTTCCGGATGGATCAGATCCATATCACCCATGCCGTCCGTGCCGTACACGCTGAATGGAGAGATGGAAGTCCCGTCGGAACGGGTATCAGAGCCTTTATATACCGGTGCGTCACATCCTGTAAGTTCCAGGGCGGCAAGAGCGTTCTTCGTACCCTGCTCAAGGCCTACGTTACCGGCAAGCACTGTGACCCCCTCAATCTCAACCTCCGGACTGCACGCGGCCAGAATCAGAGCTGAAGCGTCATCCGCTCCCGTATCAGTATCAATGATGATCTTCCTGACGGGCTCACTTTCCGCCAGAACGGTTCCTGAAAATATGAGTGTCATAATAAGCAGCGCAAAAAGCATTCTCTTCATATGATACTCTTCCCCCTTCTTTGATTATGGATTGTTCCGTACATCATAGTTTGGGGCAAAAGGTACTTTTGACCCTAACATCATTATATCACACTCTGGTATGTATGAAATATCCTTCATCGGGACAGCAAATCAGGCAGAGCATTTTGCTCTGCCTGTTGGTTTTGGCGGCAAATCGCGTCCCGCTGAGTTTAATCAGGCCCCGGCATAGCCCTCAGTACTGATCCAGCCCCTGACCTCGGCATCCTCATCAGGCATGGTGAAGATGTAGGTTCCCCAGCTGTCCCATCTGCCGCTGTCCGCACCGTTCACCTCTATCTTCACTTCTCCGTCCGCGACATCCACCGTTGTCACGGTAACCTGATCTCCGGCTTTCGCTCTGGATGGGCAGTCCACAAACACATCGGTATCTCCTGTAAGTATGATGCGGTGCTCTCCGGCTGCCAGTGCTTCAGTTTCCTGTGTCTTACCCTCTCCGCCTGTCAGGAAGGCTTCAAGTTCAGAAGAAACAGTGCTCTGATCAGGCTCCATCCACCTGTCATATTCACTTACCTCCGCCCTGATCATCTGCGCGTTGTCACAGTCATAGAACGCGTCTTTATCCACCTGAGCCGCGCCGCAGATAATCACCTGATTGATACTGCGGCAGTATTCGAAGGTATTGGATTCAAGTATACTGCTGTCAGCACAGACAACAGTTTCAAGATCATCGCAGTACCCAAATGCCCTGCTTCTGATAACCGCTCCCTGTCCGATCAGCACCTTCTTTAATGATTCGCAATAACCAAAAGCACATCTTTCTACTGTTGTCCCTGCCGGGATCGATACTTCAGGTATCTCACAGTACTCAAACGCACGCTCCCCGATGCTCCTGAGTCCGTCCGGAAATGACAGGGACTTCATATTCTTATAGGAGAAAGCCCTCTCTCCGATATCCGTAACCTGATATCCGTCAATCTCCACCGGTATCTCAACCGCCTCTTCCTCTCCGATATAGTCGCTGACAGTGATTGTCCTGGCGTCGTCATTTACATAATACTCATAGTCTCCGGAAGTAATAATATCCGGCCCGGCATCGTCAGGGGCGTAAACCGGCTCTGATTCCTCAGTCTCCCGTGTATTGCCCTTAATCCTGATACCGGCGATCACATCCTTTACACCGGACCACAGAGCGTCATACTCAGCGCGGATATCTTCGTCCTCCGCGTAAGCCTGATAGTCTGTCGGAAGCTCAGCGTAGTAATTCATGCAGCTTTCCTCGTCAAACCCGATATATTCAAAGCTGGGAAGGTTACGGAAATCCGAGTTCACACACGCGCCGATGGTGAACAGCCTGCCGCCCTTCAAGCCCTGCTTCTCATATGCCTCATAACTGTCTTCGTGATAAAACGTCGCCCCGCTGTCTTCGATCTTTACCCTGGTGTTCTGATACCAGTTAAGGTCCATCGTGACAAAGATGCCCTGATCCGGACTGCCATCCGTAAAATAATACGAGTATGTCCCATCATCATTACTGTAATCATAGAACCTGTCAAAGGGGCCTGCCCATACAGCCGCGGAAAAGGCCAGGCTCATAGCCGCAGACATAATAGCAATAGCTGTCATCATTTTCTTCATCTCGAATACCTCCGTGCGAAATACATGTTCAGATATAAATGATCCGTGATTGTCCTGCTATCCATTATAACGGAAAGCATAGCCGTAAGGTCACAGACACAGGATAAAGAAGAAAACTTCATCGCATGTTATTAATAACGAGGTAAGACCCGGCAGCGACATCATTTTAATTGCTTTTCTTCATAACCTGTGATAGATTCAGATTATAAGAAGGGTGCGGATTTATTCGTGTTCTCAGAGAATCGGACAGGCTTTCCATGATAAAGGCTTTGAGAACGGCCGGAGGCTGAATCCGATTTAGTGTGAACGTACAAAGGCAACCCTTCTTTTTTGTTTGTTCAGGAGATTTTCAATTGATTACGACTATTCATCCCCGTGATTATTTAGAGAAAGAACAGCATAACCGTCTGTCTGAACGGGCACGGGATCTGCAGTGGCTCAGCGAGCGCAGCAGGAATCTGCAATGGCTTGATGACCGGCTGTATGATCTGGATTACTATTCACTATATCCAGGTGACGAGATGAACACCCACCACTTTGACTGGGAACAGGCCATTAAGACAGGCACGATCAGGGACTCATTTCGTGTTGTTCTGATGAATATGCTTGCAACGAGGGATACCTTGTCATCTCCGGCTATTCCATTGTTCTATGAAGAGCTGTATGAATATAATCCTTCATGGATCGTTGAGCGTTCTCTTTGTCCTCCGACAAGACGAAATCAGAAATTAATGAAAAAGGACGGGATCAGTCCTTTTGCATTAGAGAGCAAGATGCCGCTCACCGCTTTTGACGTATTATGCTGTTCGATGGACATGCACAGCTGCATGGCGGCTGTTCCATGGATATTGATGGAAAGCAGTATTCCTCTTCTGGCTAAGGACCGTACCCTGGATGATCCGATCCTTATTCTGGGCGGCGCTTCAATAGTGAATCCCGCGCCGCTTGCCCCCTTCTGTGACATAATCTTTATGGGTGAAGGCGAGGAGGTTCTTCCGGAACTCATTGAGTTGCTGGAACATGGCAAAAGAAAAGGCCTGTCACGAACTGACATACTCCTCTCAGCGGCCAGGTACCGTGACTGTCTCTATGTGCCTCAGTTTTATGAGGAACGCTATGACCGGTCAGGAAGGTTTGAGGGCACTTTTCCAGTGCGCGAAGATGTCCCGCGAAAGATCCGCTATTACCGGGTCCGGGATCTTGACACGTGCTTTGTTCCCACCAGACCATACCTGGATTTCTACCGGAATGTGGATATAAAATCTATCCAGGAGATATCCAAGGGCTGTGAAGGAAAGTGTTCCTTCTGCATGCCCTGTTTCCTCACCCTGCCTTTCCGTCCGCGCAGTGCGGCTCTTGTCAAAAAAAACCGTGATAAGCTGATGTTCGAAACGGGTGTTAATTCAGCTGTTATGGTTTCTTTTAACGCGGTTTCTCATCCTGAGATCAACAGGATCATCAGGGACGCCGGCGAATCTGTTGGGGCTAACATCTCCGCTCTCACCCAGCGGATGGACAGCTTCCGCGCGAATCCGGAATATTGCTGCTTTCTCTCAGTACAGAATAACGGGCGCTCTGTATTCGGGGTAGAGGGAGCTTCCCAGCGGCTCAGGGACCGGATATCCAAGAATCTGTCCGAGGAGCAGATATTGGAAGCCATGCATATGATCTGCCGGAGCGGTAATCAGACCGTCAAGTTTATGATGATATGCAATCTTCCGGGAGAAAGCAGGGAAGATCTGGATGAGCTATACAGGCTCGCGTTAAAGATCAAACAGATCTTCATCAGTGAAACCCTTCCCGGGAAGAAAACTCCGCGCCTGCTGATCACATGGACACCCCTGACCTGTTTTCCTCATACGCCGATGCAGTGGATGAAGATAAGCCGGACGATGCCCTCCTATTATGAGGAATTTACACAGAAAATCAGTGAGATCGGCTTTCGTACATATACACCCGTGCTGACTGCGGATGCCATTCTGTCACAGCTTTTTGTGCGCGGAGACGGACGCCTGTCCCTCCTTCTTGCCCATATGGCCAGCGAGGGCCTGCTATGGCACGAGGAAGGCTACTCTCAGGAGGACCTGAATCAGGCGGTTCATTTTCTTGATGACAACTGCCTTCCGGATCTTGATCAATGGTTTCGGGAATACGGCCCGGAGGATCCGATGCCCTGGGAAATAGTCGAAAGCCCGGCCTCAAAGCCGTATCTGTATCAGAGATACCTTGAGATGTGGAAAGACCGGCCGCGAAACAGTCCCGTTTGTACGTCTCAATGCACAGGATGCGGCGCCTGTGATAAGGAAGACCGGAAAAAGCTCGGAACCTATCCCGCACTGCGGGAAAAAGACGCGAAGATCAGCCTCCGCAATATGGCGAAAAGGCATAATCCGGTTTCTAAGCAGTATGTTGTGATGAAGTTCGAGTATGATCTGCATCATGCCTTTGTTCATCATTCCTACTGGGATGCGGAGATCAGACGCGCCCTTAACAAAGCGGGTATCTCTTACGATCCGGATTCCGTCAGATCCGTCAGAGGCAGATACAGGAAAACCGCTGTCTTCTCAACAGGGCCGAATATAACCGGTATCACGCTGACACAGCGCTATGAACCCGGCCGGCTTCGAGAAATGATACAGGACAACGCTGTTAATTTCCGGATCTCGGAACTCACTGAGATCAGCCATCCTCTTCGGCTCAAGACTATTACCTATCGTATGAAGCTGCCCGAGGACACTGATCTGCAGGTATTAAACCAGTCCCTGAGCCGGAAGCTGCTGGAGGATGTCTGGCGTATGGAGCAGTACCAGCCGTCATCGGGCATCTGTTTACGGATAGACATACGGCCGGGACTCAGGTCGGTGAAGACAGACGGCCGCAGCCTCCTCATGACACTTGACGATGAGGCCGCTGATCCGAGCGATATCTACCGGTACTGTCTTGACATCCCTCATGAGGTGAGACTACAGGTGCTGCCTGAACGTATCGGGTTTGAATTGTATTAGTAATCACGGGCATTGCGCGATTAAGGATAAATCATTGAATGCGCAGCCGCACCCATCTTCCGCCCTTCGTTCAGGGCCAGCAGATTGACCTGCTCCGTTCCCCTTGGAACGCGCATCAGCACCGCCTGCTCCAGCAGATCGTCCGGGGCTATTCCCAGCAGCGCATTGACCGCGCCGACGGCAACGATGTTGGCCGTCATTATCTTTCCGACTGTCTCCGAAGCAGTCTGCAGAATCGGAAGCGCAGCCACACTGCAGCTGCCCGGGTCGTCCGGCTCATGCATGGATGAGTCTATGATAATCAGTGCATCCTCTGCCATACCGATTCTGAGCCGGTCAAGGGATGCCTGCGTCAGCGCCAGCAGGAAGCCTGCGCTCGTCACCTTCGGATATATGATTCTCTCTTCGTCTATTATCAGCTCCGCACGGCACAGGCCGCCGCGCGCCTGCGGTCCGTAGGACTGGCTCTGCGCTACCATCTTTCCCGCGAGGAACGCCGCTTCCGCCAGAATAGTGGAACAGAGGATAACGCCCTGCCCGCCTGAGCCGGTAAAACACATCTCATATCTCTTCTGCTTTTGCTTCACTTCTGTCTCCTCCGGCGAACGCAGTGAACATGCTGTTATAATCCGGCAGCTGAAGCTGCAACGTGCCCGGAAGTTATTCCGGCAGGGCGGAATTGATGATCGCTTCGTACTGCCGGGTATAT
This sequence comes from Lachnospiraceae bacterium UBA3711, assembly GCA_002371345.1. GTDB lineage: Bacteria > Bacillota > Clostridia > Lachnospirales > Lachnospiraceae > Porcincola. Next base: position 7,636 of record DFHY01000057.1, on the reverse strand, counting down.
TCGGGGCGCTCGCAGCGCCAGAGCCCGCCATAGACGATCTTCCCCTCCAGTTCCGCCGGAGGTATCTTCCGCGCCTGCTCCACCGGGACAGCGTTGTCGCGCTGCCACTTCATCATCTCCACGGCGCCGCCCTTCCTGTTCCTGCGCCCGTAGTAAGTCGGACATATGGAAACACACTCTACCACGGAAAAGCCTTCATGGAGGATGGCCGCCTCTATCAGCTTCGTGGTCTGCAGCACATGGTAGGCTGTACCGCGTGCCGTGTACGTCGCTCCGGCCGCCTTCGCCAGGGCGGGTATATCGAAGTCCGGGTCAATGCTTCCATATGGAGCGGTGGATGCGTAAGCACCCGCAGGCGTCGTGGGAGAAAACTGGCCGCCCGTCATCCCATAGATATTATTGTTAAACACCACGACCGTGATGTCGATGTTCCTGCGCGCCGCGTGAATCAGATGGTTGCCGCCGATAGCCGCGGCGTCGCCGTCTCCGGTCAGCACGATGACCTTCATATCCGGCCGTGCCATCTTGATGCCTGTCGCGAAGGCTATAGCCCTCCCGTGTGTTGTGTGGATCGTGTCAAAATCCAGATATCCGACCGCCCTCGAAGAACAGCCGATTCCGGAGACGATGATCGTATCACGCTTCTCCAGCCCCAGGTTATCCACTGCCTGTATCACGTCCCGAAGGATGATGCCGTTGCCGCAGCCTGCGCACCACTTGTGCGGCAGGTACATCCCGCGCATATATTTATCTATCAACCTGCCGGCCATCTACCCTGCTGCCTCCTGAATCTCCTTATAGATCTCCTCCGGTCCGAGTATGGTGCCGTCCACCTTCCCTATATGGCGTACACGGCAGCGCCCGGCAGCGATCCGCTCTGCCTCCAGCTTCATCTGCCCGTAGTTCAGCTCTGCCACGATGACGTCACTCACCCGGCCGCAGATCTCATAGAACGCCTCCTCCGGAAACGGCCACACTGTAACGGGGCGAAAGAACCCCACACGGTACCCGTCCCTGTGCGCAGCTTCTACGGCAGCCTGTGCTGATCTGGCGGCTCCTCCGAAGGAGACGACACACACCCCGGCATCCTCCATATACAGTTCCTCATACCGCCCGATCTGTCCGGAGTTCAGGTCTATCTTCTTCATAATGCGCCTGCACTGGCGGTCAGCAATCTCCGGCGAGGATGTGGGAAAGCCACGGTCGTCGTGAATCAGTCCTGTAATGTTATAAAACACGCCCTGTCCGAATGGCGTCATGCGCGGCGCCAGTTCCCCGGGGACAATGTCGTATGGCAGTTCCGCCTGCCTGGGATCATCTTTTGTCAGGCGGTCCAGTATCTCCACCTCGTCCGCGTCAGGCAGCTCGATGCCCTCATACAGATGTCCGATAATCTCGTCCATCAGCAGGATCACCGGCACCCTCAGCCGCTCCGACAGGTTGAACGAGCGGATCGTCTCGATATAGGCCTCCTGCACGGAAGACGGAGAGATGACAATGACGGGATGGTCGCCGTGCGTGCCCCAGCGCGCCTGCATGTAATCCCCCTGCGAGGGCGAGGTCGGAAGCCCTGTGGACGGACCTGCCCGCTGCACATCCACGATAACGCATGGAATCTCCGCCAGCGCCGCATAGCCGATATTCTCCTGCATAAGCGAAAAGCCCGGTCCTGAGGTCGCAGTCATGGCTTTCACCCCCACTACGGAAGCTCCGATAACGGCCGCGATGCCGGCAAGCTCATCCTCCATCTGGATAAACCGGCCTCCTACCTGCGGAAGGCGCAAGGCACAGCGCTCCGCGATCTCCGTTGACGGAGTGATGGGATAACCCGCAAAAAAACGCATACCGGCTGCAAGTGCTCCCTCCACAACGGCCTCATTTCCCTGCAGCAGCATGCGACGTCTTTCAGTCATTTTGATTCACCTTCTCTGCCGAGCCGCGCTGCGGCGCATAAGCTTCATCATCCGCACCTGGCTGCGGCGCACAATCTTCATCATCCGCGCCGGGCTGCGGCGCACAGCCTTCGTCAGCCTCCAGCCATATCGCGTAATCCGGGCAGCGCAGCTCACACAGTCCGCACTTAACACACTTTTCCGGATACAGCATCCTGACCTTCCCATTGAACAATTCCAGAACCTTTCCGGGACAGAATTCCACGCAGATACCGCAGCCCTTGCACCATGTTGTATTGATCTGAATCTGACCGGCCATCATCCTATGCCTCTCTTCATACCTGCCGCCTCCAACACCGGCTGCGATCACTTATCAAACATGATCCGGCTGCCGGATACATCTTTATATGTATCCGGGATCACGCCATTCAGGTTCTTTTCAATGTATTTCAGTACCACCTCATTGTCAGAAAGCATCGTCATCTTTATGATCTCCGCATCCTTAAACATAGTGTAGCCGTCGCCGCCGCTCAGCAGAAAGCTGTTCCCGGTAAGTGTATATTCCTTCTCAGGATCAAGCGCCTCACCGCCTATCTTGACGTCAGACACACGCCGCGGCCCCTCTGCCGAGACAAACTGGTTCTTGCCATCCACTTTAACACTGCTTGGAATATCTCTGTTGACATGGAAAGTCATCCCTGAAACCTGGGGGAATCTGGCGGAAATATCAGGGAGGATAGCCACACCAAACTCAAGAGCATCCAGGATCATCTGTCCGGTAACCCTGGCAACCACGGCATCACTTGAATAAGGCAGTATATTCAGGATACTGTTATATGTGACATCACCTGCTTCCAGATTGTTTCGCACGGAACCGGCGTTAACCAGCGAAACCTGTGTGCCGCCGGCCGAACGTAAAGCATCCGCCACAAGGTCACAGAGCCCGTTCTCTTCAACACGGCTGATGTCATAGCCGTCTTCGTCCCTGACAATCATATCATAAGAGAGAGAGCCGATCTTCCGTTCCATGGTGTCTGCATAAGAGCTTACAATCGCATCCATATATGCCTTCATCTCTGGGTCCACATAGCGCTCCTTCTTGCCTCGGATCACCACTTCCGAAGCAAGCTTTTCCGGCTCAGGGACCTCTTTCACCAGTCTTTCTTCCAGATGTCCGTCCTTATAGACCGTCAGCTGTCCGATTGCCTGCATCTTGGTTCCCGCCTGCGCAATCGGGATCTCCTTCCCTGTCCGGTCTTTCACTGTCCTGTTGTAAATCTCGTGGGAATGCGCGTCGATAATCATATCCAGTCCCGACAGCTTATGCGCTATCGGATCACACCGGAACTGGGCAGTGATCGAATCGTTATTTCCCAGATGGGAGACAAGGATCACATAGTCCGCGCCGTTTTCCCGTACTTCATCGATATATTTCTGAAGTGCTTCACCAAGCCGATCCCCTGTCTCATCCGCCAGGAAATCATACATCGGCTCGCCGGCTTCATTCAGAATATCCTTGATCGTAGATTTTGTGAAAGTATCCGGTGTCACTGCAGAGACAAAACCGATCTTCAAGCCCCCGATATCAAGTATCCGCCAAGGCTTAAACACCGGTTCCCCTCCTGTTACACAGAAATTGGCACAGATATAGCCGCATTCCAGTTCTTCGGAGCGTTCATTCAGTTCATCAAATCCAAAATCAAACTCATGGTTTCCAGGAACGGCAAGATCATACCCGAGGCGGTTCATCATCTTTATCACTTCCGCGCCTTTGGAAATTGCTCCGATCGGAGCGCCCTGAATGGCGTCGCCGGCATCAATAAGGAGCACATGATCATACTGTTCCTCAAGCTCATGCTTATAAAGAGCAAGCCCGTCGTATCCGATGTTATCCTCAAATCCCACGTGGACATCATTCGTATGCAGGATCACCGCGGCAACGTCCTCGGGATTACCGGCCAGGTATGCCTGCCCGTTCTGACCGGCAGCTGTTTCTGACTGCTCTGCCATGACAGAGATTTCTGAATATGCGAAAACATACGTGATGCAGAAAAAGCATAAACAGGTCAAGATTACAGATCTCAGAAGTTTATTCATTTTTGTCCTTTCCATCCCCTATCCGGCTGTGCAGAGCCAGTACATTGCGTCCCGGGTGATTCTTCATATTTAGCAGCTTCCTTTGAACAGATTCGTAATTGTCAGATAACTTTGATAGTTTTTCTCTCCTATCCCGTTTGCCTATGTTTTTTAGTATAACAAGCCTGCATTTATGGCGCAAGGATGAACATAATTCGGAATAATCAGTACTTGATTTTGGGCGCTGTAATCAGCCATAGTATTCCATAGAAAACGGCATTCAACCGGTATAACAAGTCTGAAAGACTTGTTATACCCGCGCCGCGCGCAGATACCGTATGCGCGCGTGTGCATAGATCATACCTGTTTCCGAAGGAAACATGGTATACTATAGCCAACGTCAAAAGTATTATGACTCTGACTATAAAGCCTCCGGCAGGATGCGCACGGATTCGCTAAGGAGATATGCCGCATTAAGGCTACGCGAATCCGGCACAGCAAACGACAAAGTAAAGAGAATATTCTTTTCATTATCTGGCTGCCCACCGGGCATGAGGAAAGGAGCATCGTGTTAAAAGTATTATATGTCTTGCTGATACTCGGTGCCGCCTGGGGCTTAACCCGGGTGAACCATATGATATTCAAGAAAATCAAGTCCGTCAGAGAAGGACTGCAGCTTCGCTTCTTAGAGCGCTTTTTAAATGTTCTCATCATGATCTATGGTATCGTCATCGCGATCTCATCCTTCGGAGGATTTGAGTCGGTCTGGAAAGGCATGCTGGGAGGAACCGCGATACTGAGTACGGTTCTGGGATTCGCCGGTCAGGACGTGATCAGGGATGTCCTTGGCGGACTGATGATTACGCTGTGCAAGCCATTTGAGATAGGAAACCGTATAGAGCTGGAAGGCGGAATAACCGGAATTGTCATTGACATTACCATGCGCCACGTTGTGCTGAAAGGAATGGATACGCAGTGCTATGTCATACCGAACTCCAAGCTGAACACCATGCAGATCCGTAATTTCAGCTATCAGATGGAGCTTCGTTCCGGGGACTTCAGCTTTCACATCGGTTTTAACAGTGATGTTGAAAATGCAATAAAGGTGATAGAGACAGCTATTCAGGAATCGCCTTACAGTGTGGCGGGAAAGCATACCGAAGAAGGGGATACGTACGCGCCTGTGTATTTTATGAAGTTTGAAGACAGCAGCCTGCTGCTCAGGACAACGGTATACTTTACTTCTGAAACAAGCACTGAAGTACTCTATACCGATGTCAACCTCCGTGTCCAGGAAGCACTGAGGAAAAACGGCATCGAGATTCCATACCCGTATATCAATATGGTGCACTACGATCCGGAAAACAGGAAACAGGTTCAGGCATAACAGACAGGATGATTGCCGGCAAGGCTATGAATCCCTCCTCAGCGATATGACTTTCAAAGACCCGTTGACGATTAACCGCCAACGGGTCTTTAATTACGCAGCTTTTTCAGTTACTCTTCGGGCGCCTTTGCTATATCTTCCGCCTTGTCCGCGTCTTCGCTTACGCAGCTTTCTCCAGTTCCGACTCCGCTTTCTCTACATTTTCTCCGTAGATTGTCTCGAATTCATCTCTCATGGATACAGTGAAGAAGCCGTTGGCATCGCATTTTTCCTTAAACCCGGATGCAACCTTCGTGTCGCCGTAATCCCGCTCGGTATCGTCACACAGCAGCATGTAGGCTCTGCCATTGTACTTTTTATTTTGCAGTGTATATACAGCCATGGAGAAATCACCTGTGGAATTGCCGAAAGCAAGCACGGGCTGTTTTCCGATCTCCTGCTGGATCATAGCTACTTTGTTTGACTTCTGGTCCTTCAGGAACAGTTCTCCGGCTATGACAAGCTCATCCTCCGGCGTCCACTCATAGAACATATTGTCCTTGTCTTTATCTCCCGAACCTACATACAGAAGATCCGTTCCGATCACATGATCTGAAGGGATATACTTATCCAGCGTGCCTTCCGTCATCACCCTCACGGCATCCCGGTAGGTGGCGCTGACAATATAGATGGTGTAATCATGCTCATACAGATACTCTGTGAGAGAAACCATAGGCTGGAAATACGCGTCGCCATAGGTCATGCCGTTAAATCCCCATGCAGGCATAGCCTTAAACTTCTTTACGACATCAGCGTATGCTTCCGGGGTAAGCCCTTCATAGAGTTTGGGGCCGAGTTCACGCTCCTTCGCGTCAAAGTCATCGATAGGAATACCGCGAAGCACCTTGTCTTCCCAGGCATGGGCGAACTGCTTCAGGTATTCAGGAGCGGTGTAGCTGTCGTCATACAACGCTCTCTGAATAAACAGCCAGTCGTTAAAGTAAGTCGGAAAACGCTCTCCGTATAGTGTCCCGTCCATATCGAATACGGCAACTCTGTCCTCTGCCGGAATAAAGCCCTGAGAAGACTCATCAACCGAAGCCTCCACAAATGCGGTGATCGACTGCATGGCCGGAGATTTCTCATCCCAATACTCAATCGCCCCGCTTTCAGCACATGCCGGGAGTGATGACAAACCGGTCAGCACTGCCGCGATAAACAATCCCACTATGTTTTTAAGCATCCTTTTCTCCTACCATATCTTCTTTATGTACAGATGTACAGAATCTCTGTCCAATGTGTATCAGCTGTCATTTCCAGAGCATTGTATATAATACTGCACTTCTTCTGCTCAGTAAAGATTATTGTTTTTTCCTCAAAGCCCACTGTGATGTTTGTGTCGACATAATCATGAAATGTGTTAAAATATCTTTTGCATGACATTTTCATTCCTGTTCCACTATATGCGCTTACGCATGGAATAGGAAATAAAAAGAGAAGACACCATGCAAAACCCAAAAAGAGAGGAAAAGTGGTGCAATCAGTTATGAATGCATCACACAACAGAAAAAATGAGCAATCTTAAGCTGCTTCTTATCCTGGCCGTCATTAACGCATTGGCTGTTTTCGGAGGAGTCGGAAAGACAACACAGATAAAGCTTGATCCTATCGCGGCAGATGATATCTATACGACATCTGATTCAGTGGTTATGCCCATGGATTCTCTGAGAGTAACTGAAAAGGTTACTCCTGAAGGTATAAGCCACACAATGGATTATATCGAAAAAACAAAGAAAGGCGAGATGAAGAAGCGTGAACCGTTATCGGTCATAGAGCGCGGTGATGGAACATACAGCATCATAGACGGAAACCAATCGTATTCCGCTCTAAAAGAGCTTGGAGCGAAAAGCATTCCGGTAGTAATTGTAAACAGGCCTTATCATAAGGATGTGGAGTCCTTCGAAGATCTGGTTGCCATTCATAAGGAATCGGAGTCAGAGTTTCACCAGTTAACGGCTTCGCTCGGCGAAGAATTCAATGCTGAGGTTTCAGAGCATTCATATCTGGATGACGCTGATGCGATCCATAAGAAAGCTAAAGAAAGCTATGACGGGGATTACGCAAAAGTCGTTGATGTGTTCTCCGCGGACATGAATATACCGGCAGAAAGGCTTCCTGAGACTGCCCTGAAGCTTCTGGAAAAAGATAATACACTGTGTATATACAGTCATGAAACAGACGACGGTTATACAGCTTATATCAGGCTTTCGAATGGAACGGTTGAAGAGATCCGGCTGAACGA
>DFHY01000006.1 GCA_002371345.1 Lachnospiraceae bacterium UBA3711 | reverse complement strand
AACGATTCACGGCTCCCCAACCATGCCTCAGGCCATCCATGCTTCGCATGTCTGTCGCTGCTTCGCAGCTTTTGCCTGAGGCTGGGGTGTGGGGAGCAACGATAATCACGATAACTGCAGCTGCTGCGCTTCTTCGAAGCTTGCACCTGCACGACCAGCTCACGCTCTGCGAGCGTTCGCTGGTCGTTAGGTCGTCTAATAAAAAGAGTGCGCTGCACACCCTTTGGGTGTGCGCGCACTCTTTTCATTGACGACTGTTATCTGCCAAATTGTGCGTCGTTGTTGCCGGAGTCGGTCAGCCACATCTCGAGCATGTTGATCGGGTCGTTGTAGTCTGCCAGCCATCCTTCACGTGCGAAGTCGAACTGTCCGTTCTTTCTGTCGTTCAGGAAGACGTTCCACTCTTCCGACTTGATCTCCATGTTGATTCCGACTACAGCCAGATCCTGCTGGATCGACTGAGCGATGGCAACATGTCCGGTACCGTCGTTGGTAAGATACTCGACAGTGATCGGAGTGGAAGCGGAGAGCATGCCATCCTCAAACTCGAATCCGGCCTCTTCAAGAAGCTCGATCGCCTCGTCAACTCTGTCAGCGCCGGTCGTAGTCGGATCATAGTATCCAACAGCTTCTTCGCCGTTGAAGTCCCAAGTGACCGGATACTCGTAAGCATCGTCATTCATCTGGAAGACACCGCCGTTGCCGTCCGCCATTCCTGCCGGAATGAAAGCGCCCGCCGGCTGCTGCCCGGTCTGTCCGACAGCGTCAACAATGTACTGACGGTCGATCAGAAGGGAGAATGCCTCTCTCATAGCCGCGGCCTGCTCCGGAGTCTTTCCGTCGAACAGCGGGCTGTTTACGTTGAACGCTACATAGTAGGTTCCAAGGTTCGGGACGATGAAGAAATCATCGTTGCCGATGATGTTCGCGATCTCGTCGTTCGGAACGGTATCGATGAACTGCAGGGATCCATCATTGTATGCGTTGTAGATAGCGGTATCATCCGCACTCAGCATGAAGTTGATGGAATCAAGCGTTACATTGTCAGCGTTCCAGTAGTTCGGATTCTTCTCATATGTCATGGACTCGTTGTGCTTCCATGCTGTGCAGGTCATCGGACCTGAGGTGACGAATCCGCTCTCCAGTGCCCATGCGCCGGGGTTCTCGCCGTTCGGATCCGCCTCAGTGACGGACTGCTCCGGTACCGGGAAGAATGCCGGGAATGCGCACAGATCAAGGAAGTACGCGCACGGCTGAGTCAGATGGCAGGTGAAGGTAAGACCGTCATCGGAAGCCTCAATGCCGAGCGTTCCGTCATCGTTTCTCTCAAGGTTCATGGAATCACACAGATAGCTGTAATCAGCAGCGGTGTTCGGATCCGCAAGACGGTTCCAGGAATACACGATATCCTCGGCATCCAGAGTCTCGCCGTCAGACCACTTAAGACCGTCGCGGATCTTGAAGGTGTAGGTCAGGCCGTCCTCGGAGACCTCAGGCATATCCTCTGCCAGCTCCGGAACAAGCTGTCCTTCTTCGTCATACGCGAACAGGCCGGAGAATGACAGGATCGCCAGGCAGGCGCCGTCTACCGAGCTGTTCAGCGCTGGATCAAGATGATCCGGCTCAGAAGCAAGGTTAGCGTTCAGGACATTGTCAGGAGTGGTCATATATGCGAAATACTTGAATCCGAACAGATTGGAATACAGGCCTTCGCAATCAGTATTCAGCATATAGATGTCGTTGTAGTAGTAGATCGGGATGACAGCCCATGTGGCCATCAGCTCGTCCTCAGCCTCATGCATGAGGGCTTCACGCTTCTCAAGATCAGTCTCCTTATAGATCTGGGCGATCTTATCATTGTAATCATCCCAGTCCGGAGCCGCCTCAGAGCTCTTTCCTGTTGATGCAGCAGCTTCGGTCTCGTCCGCCATTGCGTACATGCCGAAAGAAGACAGCACCATTGCACTGGCAAGCAGTACAGATACCATACGTTTCTTCATGTTTCCTCCTCCTTATGAAAAAGAATATATTTACTTCATACCGTCATCACATGTTTGTGGTTGTACGGCACTCGGTTCGAAAGGTTATTATACTACAACACTTCCTAAATGAGAAGCTTGTTTACAGATGCCGCACGGTCCTCGCACTGCCGGAAACTACTTATTCCAGCATGCGACCATATGGCCGTTTCCCCTGTCCGTAAGCTTCGGCATCTCGGCCGCGCACTGCTCTGTCGCGTACTTGCATCTCGTCCGGAACGGGCATCCGCTCGGCATCCTGAGCGGGCTCGGAACATCTCCCTCGAGTATGATCCTCTTGCTGGACTTGGCAACTATCGGATCCGGATAGGGAACCGCGCTCAGCAGTGAGGTGGTGTACGGATGCATCGGATTCTCATTCAGCTCATCCGCGTCGGCCGTCTCGACCATCTTGCCAAGGTACATCACTGCTATTCTCTTCGATATGTGATGCACGACCAGAAGGTCATGAGCTATGAACAGGTACGCCACTCCAAGCTTCTGCTGAAGATCCTCAAACATGTTGATGACCTGAGCCTGAATAGACACGTCAAGAGCTGAAACCGCCTCGTCACATACGATGAACCGCGGATTGGTCGCAAGCGCTCTGGCGATGCCGATCCTCTGTCTCTGGCCGCCCGAAAACTCATGCGCGTACCTCGTGGCATGCTCGGCGTTAAGTCCTACCAGTTCCATCAGATGAAGAATCTTTTCCCGCCTGTCTGCTCTGCTTGAATACAGCTTGTGGACATCGAGAGGCTCGCCTATGATATCCTCAACCGTCATACGGGGATTCAGGGATGAATACGGATCCTGGAATACCATCTGCATATCCTTGCGCAGAGCTCCGATCGACCTGTCATCCACTCTCTTCCCGTCGAAGAACACATCACCGTCGGTAGGCTTGTACAGGCGTATCAGCGCTCTTCCGACCGTCGTCTTCCCGCATCCCGACTCGCCGACGAGCCCGAGAGTCTCGCCCGGTTTGATAGCGAAGGATACTCCGTCGACGGCCTTCAGAGGCGTGGTCGACAGCAGTCCCGTCTTGATCGGGAAATACATCTTAAGGTCATTTACCTCAACCAGGTTTTCCGGGTTTGGCTTATAATTATTATCCATTATCTCTGTCCTCCCGTCATGTCCCTGATTCCGTAATGTCTTCCGGCTTAATCAATCCGGCTTCTATCTCCGCCTGAATTGCTTTCCAGCACGCGGAAAGATGCCCGTCCGGCGTTCTCGTCTCAGGAGGCTGCTGCTCCAGGCATATCTTCATGGCCTCGTCGCAGCGCGGGCAGAACGCGCATCCCTTAGGCATATTGAGGAGGTTGATCGGAGTTCCCGAGATCGGCTCCAGTCTCTTTCCCATAGTGTCGACATTCGGGATCGAACGCAGAAGCCCTTTCGTATACTCATGGCAGGGACGATAGAAAATGTCCTCCGCGGTTCCTCTCTCACATACACGTCCGCCATACATAACTATGATCTCGTCCGCCATCTGCGCTATGACTCCAAGGTCATGCGTGACCATGATGATGGCCATACCTAGCTTTTTCTGGAGGTCCTGCATCAGCTCCAGAATCTGCGCCTGGATGGTAACGTCAAGAGCAGTCGTCGGTTCGTCCGCTATCAGAATATCAGGCTCACAGGCGAGGGCCATGGCAATCATGACTCTCTGTCTCATACCGCCGGAGAACTCGAACGGATACTGGTGAATCCTCTTCTCCGGCTCATTTACGCCGACCAGCTCCAGCATCTCGATCGCACGCTTCTCCGCTTCCTTGCCCTTGCGGTTCGTATGAAGCCTGATAGCTTCCTTGAGCTGGAAACCGATGGTAAAGACCGGATTGAGGCTTGTCATCGGATCCTGGAAAATGATCGAGCAGCACTTTCCGCGGAAGTCGCGCATACGGCTCTCGGGCCATTTGGTGATATCCTCTCCCTTATACAGAATCTGCCCGGACTTGATCGATCCGTTCTTTTCCAGGATCTGCATGATTGAGTACGCGCTGACAGACTTTCCCGATCCCGACTCGCCGACAATGCCGAGAATCTTTCCTTCGGACAGGTTAAATGAAACTCCGTTTACCGCCTTCACCTCGCCCTTGTCGGTGGTAAAGGATGTGTGGAGGTCTACTACAGACAGGATGTTCTTCTCTTCAGCCATCTCTATTACCTCCTTAACTTCGGATCAAACGCGTCTCTCAGACCGTCTCCCAGAAGGTTGAACGCCAGAGTTATAAGTCCGATCATGACGGCGGGAAATACCAGCTTATAGGTGTAGGTAGTAATTCCGCTTCTAGCCGCGCTCGCCAGTGATCCAAGAGAAGGCATAGGAGCCTTGACTCCGAGCGAGATGAAGCTCAGGAACGACTCGGTAAAGATCGCGGACGGAATCTGAAGCGCAGCCGATATGATGATAACGCTGATGCAGTTCGGCAGGATATGCCTGCGGATGATGCGGCTGCTCCTGGCGCCGCTGACCTTAGCCGCCAGGACATATTCATTCTGCTTGATCGTCAGGATCTGTCCGCGGACAAGCCTCGCCATACCTACCCAGTACAGAAGCCCGAAGACAATGAACAGTGAGATCATGTTGGTTCCAAGCCTTGCCAGGATACCGTTTCCGTCAAACTTCAGCACCTCATTGAGGACGACCGACAGGAGGATAATCATCAGAAGATCAGGAAGTGAATATATGATGTCTACTATCCTCATCATGATCAGGTCGACTTTGCCTCCGAAGTATCCCGCGATTGATCCGTACAGGACTCCTATAATGAGGACAATCACGCTGGCAAATACGCCGACCAGAAGCGAGATTCTCGTTCCGTAGGCGACTCGGACAAAGTAATCGCGCCCGAGTTCGTCGGTTCCCATAATGTGCGGAAATACCTTTCCTCCCTCGTCTATGTACTTCTGCTCCATCTTGGAGTACGTGAACGGCGCCATATTGGTGGCACTCTTGTCCCTCTTTCCGTTTACCGTAATAATATCCGAATAGCTGTATGGGACAACCGCCGGTACAACTGTAATCATAAGGATGATCGCGATCAGGACGATGATGCTGAATACTGCCAGAGGGTTCCTCCTCAGTTTCCTCATACCGTCGCGGAAAAACGATGTGGATTCACTCATGACCTCAGCCTGAGTCTTCTCCTCATCAGTTGCCTTTTCAAACTTCTGAAGATCGATCTGCAGAGAGAGCGGATTCTTCTTTGGCATCTTATTGACATCTGCTGCTTCTTTTGCCATTACGCTCTCCTCCTTAATCCAGATTGATGCGCGGATCGATAAGCTTGTATACGATATCCGTAAGCAGGTTCATAGTTACCATAAAGACAGCCAGAAAGATCGTAACTCCCATGATCATCGGGTAGTCGCGGTTCGTGATGCTCTGCACGAACTCAGCTCCAAGTCCTCCGATAGTGAAGATCTGCTCAACGACCAGAGACCCTGTAAGCACGCCTGCGATCATCGGTCCCAGATAGGTAACCACAGGGATCAGCGCGTTGCGCAGGGTGTGCACAAACAGAACTTTCCACTGAGCGACGCCTTTTGCCCGCGCTGTACGGACATAATCCTGTCCCATGACATCAAGCATTGAGGTCTTTGTCAGTCTCGTGATATAGGCCGCAGGATACATCGCGAGCGCGATCACGGGAAGAACAAGGTTCTGCTGAGTCGGGCTCCACGCATGTACCCATCCGAGTTTTACAGAGAAAATGACAAGAAGGAACGATCCCAGAACGAAACTTGGAAGCGACGTAAAAAGTGTTGACAGGAAGATAATCACCCTGTCAGGCCATCGGTTCCGCTGCAGTGCGGCGATGCTGCCGAAGACTACGCCGAGAGCCACAGCCAGAAGTACCGCCATGATTCCGAGCTTGGCGGACACGGCGAATTTGGAACCTATCGTCTCGGATATCTCACGTCCCGTCTTCGCGCTGATGCCGAAGTCTCCGTGAAGAAGATTCTTCATGTAGATAACAAACTGTTCTCCCACCGGCTTGTCAAGATTAAACCGCTTCTCAAGCGCTGCCTGAACCTCCGGTGACTTAGCCTTCTCTCCCGCAAACGGTCCGCCGGGTATAGCGTTCATCGTAAAGAATGTAATAAAGCATACGATGAAGATCGTCACGATGGCGAGAAGGACTCTTTTGAATATGTACTTACCCATATCCCGCTCCTTCTTGTTGCCTGTTCATATAATGTGTTGTCAGCTGCTGTATACCAAAATATGTGAGCATACAGCTAAATAATTATAACTTTTTCACTTTCACGCGTCAACTCGTCCGGGTGCCGGCAAGATATTGATATTATCACCTGTCGTCGTCCACCACTGCCGCTGAGTCAAAGAAGTTCGTGAAGTAGACCGGCGCATTTATAAGAGTGTAGCCGTCCACAAACCGCCTTGTCATACGCATGTATCCGTCGCTCAGTTCCCTGAAGTCCGTATCTCCCCAGAGTCCGCACAGATACCTGAAGCCGTGATCCAGCAGATAGTTAAGCTTATCACCGGGGTACTCCACTTCCGCGCCATACGGGTAGAACAGGATGTCAGCCTCTCCCGTCAGGGATCCCACGTACTTCAGCCAGTCATCGATCTCGGACGCAAATGTCTCCATGGACATGTCATTCATGTAGCTGTGCGACCACCCGGCGCATGCTATGCTCCAGCCCTCCGCGCGAAGCGCGTCGGCTATCTGCGCAACGGTCTGATCATCTCCCTGGGAAGATGATCCCGACACAGAAGCATCCTGCTCCTGGCTCCCCTCGCCGGAAGCTGTCTGATCCGTTCCGGAGGAAATCCTGTACCCGAACACTCCCTCGCTTCCGGAGACAGAGACTATGCCCCTCGCTCCGCGGAATGAAAAGTCCGGATGAGTCTCAATAAATGAATCGAGGATCGGGATGAAATCGTAATCGCCCGCGACGTCATGGCCTTCACTGTCAGTATACTGAGCCTTGACCTTTCCGTCCTCCAGAACAAGTCTGGTCGCAATTCCGTCGCCGTTTCTGACCGTGCTGTAGTTGAGGTTGTCCTGCGAAAGCACTATCGGCTTCTTTCCGTCAGGAAGCTTCAGCGTTTTCTCCTCCATGGAGGAAGTTCCCCTCTCGTCCGTCACCATAGCGGCTATTGAATGTATGTCGATCAGAACGTATCCATTCTCGTAAAGAGACTCAAGGATCGCGCTGAACTCATCACATGTAACCATGGTCGTATTGTAGTCGGACGCCTTGTCGTCACCGTCAAATGCCATCATAGTGTCATATATGAGCGTCGGGAAGCATAGATGTGGGATATCTCCCCCTACCCAGTTTACCAGATCGGTGTCTCCCTTCTCATATCGCGACCGCGCCTCGCTGACCCGCTCGTCTCTTGCCTGTGAGATCGGGATGGTGTTGAGAATCGAGATTGCCTCCTCAAAGTTATATCCCCTGGCCTGCTGCTCCGCCTGATCGAGGATCTCGAGCAGGGACGCTTCCTCCGATTCGGATTCCTCCAGCAGTTTCCTCGCCTCAGCCATCTTCGGAGTCTCGACAGGCTCATTGTTCTCATACTTTCCGTCAGTGCCGATCGCCTCAGCGATCTGATAATTGATCTGACTGCGTGTACAGCCCCCAAGCAGCAGCGCGCCTGCTGTCGTCAGAGACAATACCGCAGTAAGCACAGTTCGTTTCATGGCAATTCCTCCCCGCCGCAATCCGCCGCGGCAGTCTGCGCCGCAGCCGGCTGATATCATGATGCTGCGGCAAAAGCACCTTTCGCCTCCGGCAAACAAGCTTACCCCGGCTTCAGGGCTTCTGGCCTTTACATCAGAGTCAGGACCTGAACATATCCGTATCTATCTCACCTTCAAAAACCGTGACCGCCGGGCCGGTCATGAACACCGTATTCCTCCTGCGGTCCCATTCGATCATCA
>DFHY01000120.1 GCA_002371345.1 Lachnospiraceae bacterium UBA3711 | reverse complement strand
GCTAAGACTTAGATGCTAAGAAACTTTATTTACCCCATTAATCCCCAAAATAACACTGGATCCATTAATATCCGGGCGAAGAAAAACCCGCGCCTGTGAGCAGGGGCGGGCTGACAACTTGCCTGTGATGTAAAAGAAAATGGGGCGGGCGAACAGGCGCGCAGGTACCTGGTTACGAAAGCAAAGGCCGGCTAACTCACGACTGAAGTCACGAGAATGCGCCGGCAGAATTATTCAAATCCGTGCCATGCCGGGACAATTCCTGCGTGGACAGAAAAAGAGGCCGCCGCACCGGCGGCAGCCCCATCCAGGTCTGATAAATAATAATTAATCTTCGGTCTTCTCCGCTTCCTCAGCAGCCGCTCCTTCTTCAGCGTCCGCAGTCTCCTCAGCAGCCTTCGGCTCTTCCTCAGCCGCTCCGCTGTTCTCTTCCTCGTCCGCCTCTTCATCGTCGTCATCATCGAAGAAATCGTCGAAGTCATCATCGAAATCGTCGTCAAAGTCTTCCAGATAATCCGGAGTCAGATAACGATAAACTGCGTAAGCAATCGCTGCGATAGCCGTTATAGCGCCAATGACAGCCAGACACCAGAGTATGGCGTTTTTATGCTTCGTGTTGTCTCGGTCTCTGAGAGCCTCAATCAGTTCTTCTTTTTTCATCATGTCGATCGGTGTCCTTTCCAAAATAATATTCAGGGGTTGTTCAGCCTGCTTTCCTGAGTATAACACAGGTTTTTCTTTTTATCCAGATATAAGTGCTTCCATTTGTTATGTTTACCCATTCAGCACTCCGGCAAACAATACATGGCATTCTGAGCGATGGCGTCGGTGAATACTGTACCACATTCAGCCTTCCACACGCTTCAGTTTCGCGAATCCGGCAAACATCTTTTTGACCCCGAACCGGTCGAATTCCACGGTTACCTCTTTGTCTCTGCCGCCGTCCCGAATCTCCTTCACGACGCCCTGCCCGAACTTTATATGACTGACTGTATCTCCGACGTCATACCCGAGGTCTCCGCCTGACTTAAGCACTCCGGCAGGCTCCTGGGACAGCATAAACGGTTTGCGTATGACAGTCTTCCTGCGCGGCTGATCCCAAGGCTTCGGAGCAGATGAGTACGGACTGCGCATCTTTGGCTGCGCCTCCTCATGACTGCCATGGCGCGTGGGAAGCTCCGACAGGAATCTTGACTCCCTGTACCAGTCCATCTGCCCTCTAAGCATACGCATGCGGGCGCCTGTCAGTGTCAGATGGTCCATCGCCCTTGTTATACCGACATAACACAGCCTGCGCTCCTCCTCCATATCCGCAGGATCAGTGGACATCGCTGACTGGTAGCTTGGGAACAGCCCCTCGTCCATGCCGGTAATATAGACGTTCGGGAACTCAAGTCCCTTTGCCGAGTGGAGCGTCATCAGCACCGCCCGGTCCTCCTGGCCGTCAAATGAATCAATATCCGCAACCAGCGACACCTCCTCCAGGAATCCTCGAAGTGTCGGCTTCTGCTCTTCCGGACCCGGGACATCACCTCCGCTGTTCTCTATAGGAGTAAATGCCGCCTCATAAGCCGCGGCTTTATTCAGAAGTTCTCCCAGGTTCTCAAGACGGTCCTTAGCCTCGTCTGTCCCCTCCAGCCTCAGTTCTTCCTCATAACCTGTCTTATCAAGCACAAGCCGTATCAGCTCCGAGGGAATAGAGGCATCAGCTCTCTCCTTCAGTTCCTGAACCAGGTGCACGAACTGGCGGATCTTAAGTCCTCCCTTGCCGATACCCGGAATCTTATCTGCCATTCTGGCGACGTCATAGAAGCTCATACCGTGCTCATTTGCATAGGCTTCCACTCTGGTGACAGAGGTCTTCCCGATCCCGCGTTTCGGAACATTGATGATCCTCTTCACTGCTATATCGTCGCTGCTGTTTGATATTACGCGCAGATATGACAGTATATCCTTGATCTCTTTTCTGGCGTAGAAGTTCGTTCCCCCGACAATCGTGTAAGGAATGCTCTCATACAGAAGCTGTTCCTCGATAGCTCTGGACTGCGCATTTGTCCGGTAGAGCACGGCGCTGTCCTTGTACTCAAACTGTCCGGTTCTCTTCATGCGCGCGATGTCCTCCGCGATGAACCCCGCCTCCATCGAAGCGTTCTCGAATCTCTTCACACTGACAGGGGCCCCGGCGCCGCGGTCGGTCCACAGGCGCTTGCTCTTGCGTCCCTTATTGTTTGATATCACGCTGTTCGCGGCGTCAAGGATATTCTGTGTGGAGCGGTAATTCTGCTCAAGACGTATCACCTCTGTCTCCGGAAATATCTTCTCGAAGTTCAGGATGTTTCCGATGTCAGCGCCACGGAAGCGGTAGATTGACTGGTCGTCGTCACCCACCACGCACAGGTTGCGGTACTTCTGTGCCAGCAGTGAAATGAACACGAACTGTGCCTTGTTCGTATCCTGGTATTCGTCCACCATAAGATAATGCCACCGGTCCTGATAGTATTCCAGAACATCGCGGTGTTCGCGGAACAGCCTGACCGTCTGACAGATCAGATCGTCGAAGTCAAGCGCATTGCACATCTTGAGGCGCTGCTGATACCGGGCATACACCCTGGCAATGAGCATCCCTGACTCATCCATCCCGTTCCTGGCGTCTTCCATGCACTGCTCAGGATCAATCAGTTCATCCTTCATATGGGAGATCCTGGCAAGGAACATTTTCTCCTTGTATACTTTCGTATTGACCTCCATCTGTCTGCAGACATCCTTCATCAGGCTCTTCGAATCATCCGTATCGTAGATGTCAAAGTTCCTGTTATATCCTATCCGGTCAATATACTGCCGAAGTATCCGTACACAGGTCGAGTGAAATGTCGCGACATGTACCGCCGCAGACCAGGTTCCAACCATGCGCTCTACGCGCTCCTTCATCTCCTTCGCGGCTTTGTTGGTAAATGTGATAGCCATGATATTCCATGGTGCTACCTCTTTCTCATCGATAAGCCACGCGATCCTGTTGGTGAGGACCCTTGTCTTTCCTGATCCCGCGCCAGCCAGTATAAGCAGCGGACCGTTCTGGTGCGTAGCTGCACGATGCTGCTCAGGATTCAATGATCTGTCTGTATTATTCTCCACATCTTCCTCCATCTCTCATCAATTCGGGCATTTTTGATCACCCTTATATCTGACGCACAGACATATCCGTGCCGGCTGAGGAAACACTGATTACTATTTCCCTAAGCTATTCATCAAATGAAGCCACAACGGTAAACCCGCTCTCATCCGTGCGGACCTCCTCAACTATTCCATCAAATACCTTCAGGCGTTCACGCAGTGTAAAGTTCGCGCTCATAGCGACCGCAGGCTCTATAGTATAATACCATGTCTCCGGCAGTTTTCCTTCAGTCACATGGATGCGGTCTCCAGGCTTGACAAGATTCTCCCGTTCCATCTTAAATTCCATCTTTCTCACTGATTTTCCTCCTCATGTACTTGCTATATAGTTCTGAAAACCATATAATGAATATATGGAGGTAACAAACTATGGCTTCTAAGAAAAAAAATACTTCCGCCGGCTCCTCAGGCTGCAGCAGTGAAAAGAGCAAAGAGCTTCTGTTCTATCTGCTTGAGGCAGTCGACAAAGTGGATCTGATCGATCCGTCGGATATTCCCGATATCAGCCTGTACATGGATCAGGTCACCACATATATGGACGAGCATCTACGGCAGTCGCGCCGCCGTGATGAGGACAAGATCCTCACCAAGACTATGATCAACAATTACGCGAAGAACAGGCTTCTTCCGCCTCCCGAGAAAAAGAAATATACCAAGGAGCATATCATGCTCCTGATCCTGATATACTATTTCAAGGGTATTATGTCTCTTCAGGATATCCAGGCCGTGCTTGAGCCTATCGGGGAGAGATATTTCCACTCCGATTCCGGCCGGAGCATCGATGATCTGTATTCCGAGATCGTCCGCATGGACCGTGACCGCCAGAAGACCTTCCGTGAGGATGTCAATGACATGGTCGATACCGCGGCGGATTATTTCTCTGACGCAAAGGACGAGGAACGCGAATTTCTGCGTGTCCTCGCCATGATCAATATGCTCTCATACGATGTGTTTGTCCGCAAGATGCTGATCGAGAAGCTTATAGACCGCTATTTCCATGATGAGTCCGGAGACGATTCCTCCGATCAGCACAGAAAATAGCAGCCGCCTGAGGGCCGGCACCGGCATCTTCCGGGTCAGGCTTAATCCTTGTCCTGGCCTTCAATACGTTCCAGTACCATGGAGTATCCATCGCTTCCATAGACCAGCGCGCGGTTGACGCGGCTGATCGTAGCAGTGGATGCTCCTGTTTTCTGCGCTATCTCAAGATATGTCTTCTTTGCTGTCAGCATCCTTGCGACAGCAAATCTCTGAGACAGACTGGCAAGCTCATTTACAGTGCACACATCCTGAAAGAAGCGATAGCATTCGTCCCTTGAACGAAGTGACAGTATCGCGTCACAAAAGTCATCAGCCTCAGGTGTCCTTATAGATTTGCTCATAACCGCCTCCGTTCTCTTTACTCTTTCAAACTGTATAGTTATACTCTGTAAAAGTGCTTCTGCCAGAAAAAAGCCGCGCCGGTTCAGTGCAGCTCTTTATATGGTACAGGCGCACCGCCGGTGCGCCTGACATGAAGCATTCCCGTCATCCGGTCACGGCTGATGCAGACATGGAACCGTCGGCGTTCACCGAATATCCCACATTGACATACAGTCCTGAATACAGGCCTTCGCTTGTCGATATATCAGCTCCTCCTGTGTTGATGGTATAGGTATTGCCATCATCACCCGATATCGTGATAGTATCTCCTGTTGCGCTTGTCACGACGCCGGAGATATATCCGCTGCCTCCCGATGACTGGCCGGACTGCTGGCTGGCGGTTCCTCCTGTGCCGGTATCTGTGGAAGCGGATGTGCTTCCTCCCGCAGGAGCGGATGAAGACAGCAGCGCCTTTGAGATATACCCGGTTCCGGACCCTGTTGATACTACAAACCAGTTGTCCGTCTCCCCGATAACAGATACCGCCGTTCCAAGCCCAAGCGTCGCGCTTACATCAGAGCTTGTGCTGGGCTGTGACCTGACATTCACTCCGTCAGCAGTATACATCGTCACCGCTGATCCGTAATTGGACGCGGTTGCGGCTTCCCCGCTGGCGACAGCATCAGCCTGCGCGCTGCTCTGGGTTCCATCGGCATTAGTCTGGGCTGTCTGCGTGGCACTCAGGAGATCCTTCCTGATGTATCCTGTCTGACCGTTCACATCAACCTGATACCATCCGTTCGTCTCTCCGGTCACCGTTACAGCATCGCCTGCCGTATACCCGCCGATCACATCCGTATCTGTACCCGGCCCTGATCTCACATTCACTGTGTCAGAAGCGTACATCGTGGAGTTGGAGCCGTTTGTCACAAGAGAAGTATTCTCCTGCGCTGATGATGCGGCACCTGAGGCGCCTGTCTCTCCTGCCGCCGGAGTCCCCGCCACAGTTGTAAGCCCTGTGACGTTCTTCAGTTCCTCATCCTTCAGAACAGTGAAGCTGTCAACCGAATCTTCAACCGCCTTCAGAAGAGCTGCGTTGTCATCTGTGACAGTTCCCGTGATCACATATGCCTGATCCGCGGCGACAATACCGTATGTGACAGAATACGCCCACATGCGGGCAGTGGCGTTGTACTTGACGACGTAGCGATAGACATCCACGTTGTCAACCTTCTTGGAATCGAAGCTCTGGATCTCATACGCGTTCGCGTCCGAGTACTGCTTGGTAAGAGCAGCGTCAAGGTCTTCCCGCGTTGTCTGTATGGACAGAGTCTTCATGGCTGATTCCGTGCTGGCGTGAACAATGTTGATCATCGCGTCACTGCCTGAAGAGAAAACACGCATCTCGTCGGCATCCTGAGTCACTTTCCACGTATTGTCCGGAAGCGTGATCTTCACGGTGCCGTCCTTCGATGTGTATTCAACAGACGTAATCAGCTTCTGTGTCTCACTCTCGGTCTCACGTTTTTCCGCCTTGACTTCTGGAGCGTTAGTCTGCACCTGCTCAGGCGCCTGAGTCTCACTCTCCCTGACCGTCTCCTGGCTGGTGCCGCTGCCGCGGTTCTGTCCGCATCCTGCCATACATAACGCAGCGACGGATATCAGCGCTATACTCAACCATCTGTTTTTCTTCATGCAAACCCCCGGTTCTAACCGCCGTAACCGGCGGATCTTTCATTAATTAAATCCCGGTTAATACTAACACGGGTTCATTCTCCATGCAAGCTTCAGCACAACAATTCAGAATGTCGTAATCTTTTTGTAAAAAAGATCTTTGCAATCAAAAATGATGAAAAACGGGACCGGCACAGAATCTATGTACCGATCCCCTTGGCTGTCAGGTTAACCGTTACCCGGAAACCATACTTGCCTTGATGTAACCCTGCACTCCGTTGTAATCGATCTGAACCCAGCCGTCTGCAGACCCGATCTGCGTAACGGTCGTTCCAGCGTTCACAACGCCGACAACACTGCCTGTCTCGATCGCCTCGGCTCGGATGTTCGCGTCGGAAGTAACCGTGACCTGAGGCCCTGACGCAGTGCTTGCCGGAGCGCTGGTCTGCGGAGTCTCAGCCGGGGAAACCTCCTGTGCCGGCGCAGGTTCCGCCGCCGCGGGCGCCTGCTCAGCAGCCGGAGCCGCGGTCTCTGACGGCTGCGCCGCCATCGCCTCATCATAGGTGTCAGACAGATACGCCTTCATGACAAATCCCTTCAGATCTGTAAGTCCGGTCACGCTGTCCTCAGCCTTGTATATCTCATACCAGTTCGCGGTCTCACCGATAACGGTCGCCTCCTCGCCCTTATCAAGGCTCGATACGATATTGTCTTCGCTCGAGGTGGTCGGGCTGGTGCGCACATTAATATCCGCGTTGGCAAATCTTGAACCAATCTCTTCATCCGAGAATTCATAGAGCTGGTTAAGCTCCTCCTCTTCGCTAAGGGATACAGGTGCGGCACTCTGCGTCTCAGGAGCCGGTGTCTCCGGCGCCGGCGTCTCAGGTGCCTGTGTCTCCGGCACCGGTGCCTGTGTCTCGGGTATTATCTGCGGTTCGGTCTGCGGCGCTTCGGTCTGAATGATAATGGGTGCCTCTGTCACGGCCGGAGCTGCTTCAGTCTGAACAGCTGTGCTCTCGCTCTGATTATTCCCCTGTCGTGCCTGACCGCACCCGGTAACAGCCGCCAGTACAATCGCTGACGCAGCCGCTCCTGCGGTAATGGTCCTGATGCTTCTTCTCATAATATCATCCCCCTTACTCCCCCGATTCCCATAGCCGGTCATCCCGTCATACGGCGTGGGGATATATGTACACATTTGCATTTATCATACCAGTTAAAGTCTGAAAATACAAGGGAGAATGCGCTGAAATCACTTCTGTTGCGGCTTAAAGGGTCCGCGTGGTATACTGTCTGAAACAACAGTAATAAACAGTATTTCAGTAGACAGGAGAACATAAAATGTCCGGCATCAGCCAGAATCAAAACACTCAGAACAACGGGAGTTCTCAGAAGGATCAACCTGAGAAGAAGAAGGAAACCAATTGGAAGACGGAGCTTCTAAGCTGGGTAGAGGTCATAGCGATCGCTGTCGTCCTCGCTCTGCTCATCGATAACTTCATAATCATCAACGCTACAGTTCCGTCCGGTTCTATGGAGAAGACCATAATGACCGGCGACCGTGTGCTGGGACTCAGGTTCTCATACTGGTTCAAGGATCCTCAGCGCGGTGATATTGTAGTCTTCCGCTATCCAATTGACGACGCCCAGGGCAAGGGGACAAAGTTCATAAAGCGAATCATAGGACTACCCGGCGAGAAGGTTGAGATCAAAAAAGGCGCCGTCTACATCGACGGCAAGAAGCTTGAGGAGGATTACATCAACGGAAAGTGGACAGTTGAGAATGACGGTTACACATTCGAGGTTCCTGACGGCGAATACCTGATGCTTGGCGATAACCGCAACAACTCTTCAGACGCCCGTTACTGGCCGTCCATCGCCCTGTCCTCCGGCCTTACGGATAATGTATCAGAAGCTGTCTCATACGCATATGTACCAAAGAAAAAGATTCTCGGCAAAGCGTATGTATGCTACTGGCCTTTCAGTGACTTCGGTTCACTGTACAGCTGACGAGGTTCATTATGCCTGATAACGACAAGAAGAAACATTATGTACGTGCCGCCTACGCCCCGGACGGACCCGGAGCTCTGGCGATGATAGAGCTTCTGAAAGATCATGGGATCGACGCTTTCCGGCAGGGGGGCGTTAAGGATATATATAAGATCGGGGGAGATATCTTCGGTGAAGAGATCATGGTGGATCCTGAGGATCTGTCTGAGGCGCAGAGACTTCTCGGCAGCGCTGAAGCCGGCAAGCCGGCCTCCGAAGCTAAAAAAGCGTCCAAGACGAAAGCTCTGCTGTGTCTTCTGGCAGCTGCCGCGTTGTTTGCAGTTCTTCTGTTTCTTCGAGGGAGGTTTTTGTAATGACCGCTGTTATGATTCGTTCCATGCCGCGTATTGCAAGTCTTGTGATAGGGTATTTCTTTGGCTGTCTTCTGTTCGGAGAATTGGTAGTCAGGCTTAAAACCGGAAAGAGCGCCTCGGAATTCGGCACAGGCAACCCGGGAATGGCAAATGTGACTGTCGAGCTGGGGCTGAAGCCGGGGCTTGTCGTCCTTGCCGGAGATCTTCTGAAAACCGTGGCTGCATGTCTGCTGTGCCTGTTCCTGTTCGGAGGGAACCATTTTACGGATCCGAGTCTCAATATCGGCCGCATAAGCTGTCTGTGGGCAGGCTTCGGAGCCGTTCTCGGACACAACTGGCCTTTCTGGAGACATTTCTCCGGCGGAAAGGGCGTGGCAGTAACCTGTATGTCTATATTTATATTTTCCCCGATCTGGGGGCTTCTTGCTGATCTTTCCGGTATGCTGGTTGTCATGATGACCGGCTACCTTCCGCTGGGAGCTGTTGTCATCACGGCGGTTTTCTTCCTTTTCTGCATCCTGTTCGCAGGTTCGGAGGCCGCTGTGCTGGCTCTGATACTGGCGATCATCATGTTCTCCCGCCATTTCAAAGGGCTCGTCCGCATGGCCCGCGGGCAGGAGGAAAAGTATGCGCAGATAATCAGATTCCCCTCAAGACGCTCCGGGGACGTACGGCCAGATGAGGCAATGGCCGATGCTCCTGACGCTCCAGGCGTGTCTTCACAGGAGCAGTCCTGAGGAGTATAAAAGGCTGCAATTCGTTTACTGCAGGAATCTCGGCCCTATATAGCCCACGATTCCGTTATACTCAATCTTGTACCAGCCGGCTTCCTCTCCGTAGAAGAGAACCGTCTCGCCTCCTCCAAGTCCACCGATGACATTGTCTCCGTAATCCGGATAGCTTCTTATATTGCAGGCGCTTACGATCGTACGGTATGTCGGGCTCGGTGCCGGCTCCGGTTCAGGTTCAGGCTGGGAGACTATCTCTATCTCATCTCCGGTATAGCCTCCTGAAGTCCCGCTCCAGCTCTGCTCATCATTTCCTGCCACATCGACGAGTCCTCCTGAGCTGTCCGCATCGCCGGACGAAGTACCTGCACCTATTGTCACAGATGATCCTGCGGATGTACTCAGAGAGCTTCCCGAATTGTGGTAAGTGCCGACAGTAGTTCCGGTATCGATATTTGTGACAGACGCGCGGTTGCTTCCTGATGACGATCCTCCGCTGACCAGGGCCGTAACTCTCTGCACAGGAGTCGTGCTGGTTACCGTGATGCTCTTTACATCGTTCCCGCTCTCCTTCTCTGTCTCGGAGCCGTAGCCCGCAAGCGCGGCTGTTCCTGAGCTTTGAGACGAGTCATTCTGTGCCGCTTTTACAGTCTTCTCGGTTGAGCTGGTAGTTGTGTTTTCTGTAGTTTTGACGGCAGACTTCTTTTTTGATGCCTCAGTTTCTGCCTCAGTCTCTTTCTCCTTGCCTTTTGAGGAGCTCTTCACAGCATCAGATTCTGCCGTCTGTTCAGCCGATCCCTTAATCCCGGAAGAAGGTCTGGAAGAACTCTTCTTCTCAGCTGCCTCTGTATCAGCTTCGGTTTCCGGCCCGGCCTTTCTGCTTTCCTTATTATCTGTCTGTGATGGTTTTGCCTGAGTCTTCTCTGTATCCCTGGCCTTCTCAGTGCGGGACGCTTCCGTCTCCTTCGGCTCCTCGGTCTTGGGGGCCTCCGTCTCCTTCGGCTCCTCGGTCTGAGACGCCTCTGTTTCCTTCGGCTCCTCAGTCTCGGGCGCTTCCGTCTCCTTCGGATCCTCGGTCTGAGGCGCCTCTGTTTCCTTCGGCTCCTCAGTCTCGGGCGCTTCCGTCTCCTTCGGCTTCTCGGTCTTGGGGGCCTCCGTCTCCTTCGGCTCCTCAGTCTCGGGCGCTTCCGTCTCCTTCGGCTCCTCGGTCTCGGGCGCTTCCGTCTCCTTCGGCTCCTCGGTCTTGGGGGCCTCCGTCTCCTTCGG
This sequence comes from Lachnospiraceae bacterium UBA3711, assembly GCA_002371345.1. Taxonomy (GTDB): domain Bacteria; phylum Bacillota; class Clostridia; order Lachnospirales; family Lachnospiraceae; genus Porcincola. The sequence goes on along the minus strand of DFHY01000120.1, from coordinate 9,928 downwards.
CTCCTCAGTCTCGGGCGCTTCCGTCTCCTTCGGCTCATCGGTCTGAGGCGCTTCCGTCTCCTTCGGTTTTACTGTGGCCGCATCAGCCTGCGGAGCTTCGCTCTGCGCTGCTCTCTCCGCTTCAACCGCGGCTTCAGACATAATTACCACCGCATCGGAATTGTCCCCGGCGCTTGAATCCGAACTGCCGGGACGATTGTCAAGAAGGCTCATCGTCATGATGATAACGACAACAGCCAGAAGAATCGCAATAAGAACAACCAAATAGCGAAGATGATCCGACAGCCACTCCCGGAACGCATCTTCGCCATTGTTTCGATTTCCTTGTTTGCTCATGATAAACCTCCCCTTATCAAATCTCCCCCTTAATATATCAATGATAATTCATTTCACCGCTTCCTTCAAGCTTTTGTTTGTTTCATCGACCTTTTCCGAAGAATGTGATAGGATAATTACAGAGCTATTATGGAGGGTCGGATATTATGCTCAGATGGACAAGATTCAAAAAAAAGCTGGAGCGGCCGTGGGCTGCATATACATTCGCGATCTGCTCCGGGGTTGTCCTGTTTATCTTCCTGTCCAATATTGATATCCTGTGGAAGATACTCCGGGGAATCTTTCATATAGTGTCTCCGGTTCTCACCGGAATTGTGATCGCCTACATCCTTGATCCGCTGGTCAAATTCTTTGAGACCCGGTTATTCAAGAAGATGAGACGCCCGTCCGCCGCCAGAAGCGCAGGCGTTATCCTTACCTTCGCCCTGCTCATCCTGGCTGTTACCATTCTGATTACCTCCATGCTGCCTCAGCTTGTGTCCAGTGTGCGGATGTTCATCGGAAATCTTGGCATATATATGAGGTCTCTGACTAAGATGCTGAAAGAGCTCCAGGACTTCGCCGCGAAGCACAACGTTGATATATCCGGGATCACCGCTTCTGCCGAGGATGTGATCGGCATAGTCACAAACCGCCTTCCCAGCGGCCTTAATCAGGTTCTCAATACGACTATCAATTACGGAGTTGAGATCGTTACGCTTGTCATCTCATTTATCATCGCGGTATATCTGCTGATGGATAAAACACGGCTTCTGAATGGGGGAAAGAGACTCTGGAAAGCGATCACAAACGAAAAGTCTTATCAGATCTCTACGGATTTCCTCGGGCGGTGCAATTCAATCATGATGCGCTACATTGTGTTCGATCTTCTTGACGGACTTCTTATAGGAATCCTGAACGCAGCGTTCATGCTTATCGTAGGTTATCCGTATGTCCCGCTTATCTCCGTGATCGTAGGCGTCACCAACCTCGCTCCGACATTCGGACCTATCCTTGGCGCGGTCATCGGAGCGTTCATACTCCTTCTTGTAAATCCCTGGTACGCTCTGGGCTTCCTGATCTTCACGATCGCGCTGCAGACGATGGATGGATATGTCATCAAGCCGAAGCTGTTCGGCGGCCAGCTCGGAGTGCCCTCCATCTGGATTCTGATCGCATTGATTGTATTCGGCCGTATGTGGGGCGTCGTCGGAATTCTGCTCGCTATTCCCTTCGCCGCTATTCTTGACTTCATCTATCAGGACGTCATCCTGTTCCGGCTCGAGCAGCGCAAGAAAAAAGCAGCCGCGGCCGAAGCCGCGGCAAAAGGTTCTTCAGAAGTCAGCCCTGGCCATTCGCAACAACCGGAGTCGGGCGATCCTGATTGAATATGCCGGTCAGATCAATCAGCTGGCTGAGCGAGCTGTCCTCGCCGTTCTGCGCGAGATACAGGCGGTATCCGTCAACATCAATTCTTCCCTGCCTTACATAACGGTCAGTGATCTGTACCCAGTACGGCACTGATCCGTCTACGTTGCAGTAGAAATGGTATCCGACGGAATTGAAGTAATCATATCTCTCATTTCCGTCATAGCCTTCCCAGCTGCCGATGTCATTTCCATGCGCGAATATAATCGTGTCTACCGGACCTACTATCGGCTCGACTGTAGAGACCCACTTCTCATTGTCAGTCCTCAGTTCTTCAACAGTCTTATCCGTCACGGACAGGTGACCCCATGTATGCGACGCGAACTCCCAGCCTTCAGCCTTCAGGGCTTCCGCGATCTTGGTCGCGTCAGCCACGTCCTGGTCATAGTTGAAATCAGGATGTGCGTCGAGCCATGCCTGCTGATCCTCCATCAGATGCTCTCTCAAAAGATAATCGGAATCTGTTCTGTATCCGAACACTCCGTTATATCCGGTCATGGCCATGATGCCGCGCGCACCGTGATACGCTCCGTCCGGGTGCTCCGCGAGGAAAGTATTCAGGCGCGGAACCACATCGTAATCTCCGACGCTCGTATTGCCGGCAGCGTCCGTATACAGGCACTTTACATTCCCCTGATCATCCAGGACCAGCTTCTCAGGGAAGCTTGCCGGCTCGTATGAGTGATAGTAGCTGCAGTCATCGACAGAGAGAACGATAGCCTTCTTGCCCTCAGGCAGCTTCAGCTCGGTATTCGGAGCGAAATGAACCGTCCCGTCCGCGTCAACTGTCTGCGTCACCAGATCGCGGAGCCTCACGTACACATATCCCGCGTCATAAAGGCGCTGTGTAATAGCGTCAAATTCATCCACCGTCACCATCCAGGCGTTGTACCCGTCGACAGCGCCCTGTCCCAGAGCCTCGACATTGAAAGCCCTCGCAGTGGAATTCAGCAGGGAATGATAGAATATATGCGGAACAGTATTGGGGTCTACAGCGACACACGCGTCGCGCTGGGCAGTATAGTCGGCGATCAGCTGCTGTATAGTCTGGTCTGTGTCATAGCCTGAGATAGTCATGAGAGCGGCGATAGCTCCGTCATAGTCATATCCCATCGCCAGGGTCTTAGCCTGGGCAATCTGTGCCTGCCCCTCCTCGCCCCGGGACGGCTCCGCCGGTGCCTGAGCCTCTGTCTGAGGCGCAGGCGCCTGGGTCTCGGGAACAGCGGCCTGGGTCTCCTGCACTGCTGGCGCGGCAGGCTCGCTCTCCTTGTTAATCTGGTTCTCAATAGCGTCCAGAAGCGTGACTCCCTCTTCCTTCCCCTCAGCCTGGCTCTGTGACTTCAGCGCCGGCCTGCCGCCGAGAAATGCCGGCCAGGGAAGATCAGAATCCCTTGGTACAAGCACAAAAGCGTATATAAGCACCGCGGCTGCCAGAAGTATAAGAATCACCACGGCAGCAGTGACCCGTTTAAGCCTCCTGTCCCGCGCTCTTCTGGCTCTTCGTCTGAGAGCGGCCTCCTCCATCTCATCCGGATTCAAAGTTTCTTCGATATTCATGTCATCTCTGTTCATCACGTATCCCCTATGCTCCCCTTTTGCAACCAGCATCAGCCTCAGCGCTGTCCTCATATGGAAACACCCGGATAAGTCTTATGAGTGACCCACCAGAAGTCGATTACGGATCGTTCCGCGCCTCGCGCTGCCGCAATCCAGCCTGCAATCATCTTATCACAACAGCTTGAGGGGGTGCAACGATAAAGAAGAGATCCCGAAGGATCTCTTCTGCCAGTGCACTCTCACGGGCTGTCTGTCTGTGTGCTGCAATACACTCATAATAGAGAGAACGTTGATCACATCATCTCATCAGAGCGTCGTTCTCATAATCCGGGAACCGGATTCTGATATATTCCTTGATCGCGTCCACGCACCCCTGGAACCCGATCGCTCCGCTGTTCAGGCACAGATCATAATTGCGGCAATCATTCCAGTCGTGTCCTGTGTAGTACTTATAATACTCAGCTCGATATCTGTTGGTCTCCTGTATGTACTTCATAGTCGTCTTGCCGCCGAACGCTCCCCGCTTCTTAGCCTGCTCGAGGCAGTATTCCGGGCCGGCGTATATGAAAACCCTTATCAGGTTCTCCCTGCCGCTCAGTACGAAATCGCCGCAGCGTCCGATAATGATACATGACTCTTCGTCCGCCAGTGCACGGATGATCTTTGCCTGATAGTTGAAAAGGTTCTGATTCGACAGGAAATCTCTGCTCTCAGGAGGTATCACAGTTCCGTCGTAAGCTTTCCGCGCGATGCGGAACAGAGAAGTCCCTCTGAGTTTCTCGTCTGCCTGTGCGAACAGCGCTTCACTGATGCCGGAATCATCGGATGCCATCCGAAGGATCTCCCTGTTATAGAACGGGATATTCAGTTCCCTGCCGAGCATTTCACCGATAGTCTTTCCGCCGCTGCCGTAATAGCGGGCGATCGTAATAACGATCTTATCCATAGAATCGCCCCTTTCCGTTATAATGTCAGCTATAACTGCTGCGAAACAGATTGCTGCGCAATGTCATCAGCCTGCAATCTCCGGAACGCTTCGCCCTGAGAGAAAGCAACATGGCTGTTTTGTCTGTTTCTATTGAAATTATACCATACCTGTCACTTTGTGTAAACAAGTATCATGCAATCTACACAACATGAGAGTGCTTCACCCTCGCGATCAGTTCCTCATTGCTCCTTGTGCGCGCGAACATGTCGAGAATACGCTCAACCGCGTCCTCACCCTTCATGCCGTTCATTGCCTTGCGCATCACATATGCCGCCTCTCCCTCGTCGGACGTCAGAAGCAGATCCTCTCTTCTTGTTCCTGACTTCTGGATATCTATAGCCGGGAATACACGGCGCTCCGACAGCTTGCGGTCAAGGATAAGTTCCATATTTCCGGTTCCCTTGAATTCCTCATATACGACATCATCCATCTTGGAACCCGTATCCACAAGAGCTGTCGCCAGAATAGTCAGGCTCCCGCCCTCGCGCATATTTCTCGCGGCTCCGAAAAACCTCTTGGGCGGATGCAGCGCCGCCGGATCAAGACCGCCGGACAGGGTCCTGCCGGAAGGCGGAACGATCAGGTTGTAAGCTCTGGCAAGGCGCGTGATGGAATCGAGCAGTATAACCACATCACGCTGATGCTCCACCAGACGTCTCGCCCGCTCGATGCCCATCTCGGCAACTCTTCTGTGATGCTCAGGAGTCTCATCGAAAGTGGAGTCAAGAACCTCGACATTGTCCCCGACGATCGCCTCACGGATATCGGTAACCTCCTCCGGCCGCTCATCTATCAGCATGATAATGATGTGCATCTCAGGGTTGTTCCTCAGAATCGACCTCGCGATGTCTTTGAGAAGTGTGGTCTTGCCTGCCTTCGGCGGGGAGACAATCAGACCTCTCTGCCCCTTTCCGATCGGCGCGAGTATATCCACGATTCTCATAGCGATCTCGCGGCCCGTGCGCTCCATCTTCAGCCGCTCATTCGGGAAGATCGGGGTCATGTTTTCAAAGTCATATCTCTTCGCCGCCTCTGACGGCGTGCAGCCGTTGATCAGCTTGACGAACAGAAGAGCGGAGAACTTCTCCTGCTGCGCATGCACTCTTGTGTTGCCGCACACGATATCTCCCGTCTTAAGGCCGAACTTCCTGATCTGTGAAGGTGACACATATACATCATCTTCTCCCGGAAGATAGTTATTCGAACGGATAAATCCATAGCCGTCGGACATTACCTCAAGAACTCCGCTGACCTCATTCCCCGAGTCAAGCTGCTTCAGTTCAGTCGGAGGGCTGTCCTGATCCATTCGGTCCTGAAGGCTCTCGGTGCTCTCTGCCTTTGGCTGCGGATTCGACTGGTACATCTCTCCCCTGGTTGTCGGGGCCGCAGGATGAACAGTGCGCTGCGGCACATCAGCTGAAGCGTTTCTTCCCTGCACGCGTGACTGCGCGTCGGCAGGATTATTCCTGCCCTGAAGCGGGTTCCTGCGCACGATCACGCGGGCGCGCTGATCGCCCCTGCCCTGAACCGGCCGTCTGACCATTCTCCGGTTCCCCTGCATATCTTCATTGCCGTGGGCTCTGCGCTCCTGGTTTGTCGCCGGATTCTTGCCCTCAGGCCTCAAGCCTGGACGGGTTTCTCCGGCTCCCCCCGCATTATTCTCCTCTGCCCTTTCATCCGGGCCCGCTTTCGTCCTGTCCGAAGATGTCTTCTCTTCCGCTCCGGCCAAGCTGTTCACGGGCGGCTCATTCCGCTCCGCGGATACGGAGACGGACGGCTTGTCTTCATTGCCTTCTGACTTTGATACTGCCTCCCCTGCAGCGATAACCGCCTTGATCAGGTCCATCTTGCGCATGGAAGATATACCCTTGATCCCGAGCGCCTTCGCCCGTTCCCTGAGGTCAGCAACACTAAGCTTTCCATATTCTTCTTTTGTCATACCTATACCTTTATCAACTTTCAATTGTACTGGTTGCGGGTGCAGATCCTGCACATAAGACCCTGGCGGGAAAGATGCCGGGCAGATGTGAAGAACAGACAGCGGACAGCAACCTAATGTCATCGGACCGCTGCCGCAGCTCTTTTGCAACAGTATAGCACACCTATTGCAAAAACGTCAAAAGTATTGTAGTGTCCTATAATAATCTCATTTTCAGGAAGGAGTGAAACCCAGGTGTCATACGGCACAATCATACAATCCGCAGCCCTTGTCCTGCTTCTTATGCTCTCAGCCTTCTTTTCATCTGCCGAGACCGCGCTGACCACGGTGAACCGGATCCGTATCATGAATCTTGCAAAATCCGGCGACAGGCGCGCGAAAACCGCCATGAAGGTTCTTAATGAGCAGAGCAAGATGCTCAGCTGTATCCTGATAGGAAACAATCTCGCGAATATCTCGGCAACATCTCTTGCCACTACCCTGACGATCTGCCTGTTCGGATCGCGCGCAGTCGGATATATGACCGGCCTGATGACATTGTTTGTACTCATATTCGGAGAGATCACACCGAAGAATGCGGCGAACGCCTCCTCCGAGAAGCTGACGCTGCGCTATGCCGGTATTATACGCTTCCTCATGGTACTGTTCACCCCGCTGATCTTCATAGTCAACCATCTCGCAGAAGGCGTCATGGTTCTTCTGAGGATACCGACGAGGGGCGACAGCACCGTCACCGAGGATGAGATCCGTACGCTTGTCAATGTCAGCCATAAGGACGGCGAGACGACCCGCGAAGAGAAGGAGATGATCAACAATATATATGACTTCGGCGACCAGTGCGCCAGGGATATCTGTGTTCCCCGGGCGGATATCGTATCAGTGAGCGTCGATGACGATTATGATACCGTGGCTCAGATCTACAGGCATGAGCATTTTACCCGTCTTCCCGTATATGAGAAGGAGCGGGATCATATCGTCGGCATTCTCAATATCAAGGATTTCTGTTTCGTTGAAGACAAAGAGCATTTCACGCCTAAGGATATGATGTATGAGCCCTATTACACCTTTGAGACCAAGAAGGTGTCTGAGCTTCTGGTTGAAATGCGCGACAGGTCGTCAGCTGTCACCATAGTGCTTGATGAGTACGGATCAGCTGTCGGAATGATCACCTTCGAGGACATGATCGAGGAGGTCGTCGGTGATATCCGCGACGAGTACGACGAAGACGAGAAAGATCTGATCCGCAGGATCTCCGACCGGCAGTACCTGGTAGCCGGGAGTGTCAAGCTGGATGACCTGAATGGCGCCACTAATCTTCATCTGCACTCTGACGACTATGATTCCATAGGCGGTTATCTCATCGAACAGCTCGGGCATCTTGCTGTACGCGGCGACCGGGTCACTACGCCTGACTCACTTATCCTGATCGCCGACAAGGTCAACCGCAACCGCATCCTGAAGGTCAGGATCGTGCTTCCCGAGAAGGCGAAGAAGGATGACACATCCGGTTAACCTGCCGTAAGGTTCTCTCCTCCAACACGCAGAAGATCTCTGATGTCATCAGCACTAAGATCCAGAAATACCGACAGTTCTTCTACAGACGGCTTGTGTCCGAGTTCATCCTCAAGTTCCCTGATGGTGTCGGCAAGCTTGTTCATCCGGTTTACTATACGCGAGTCGGATTTCATCATCTCTTCCAGATTCCTGACACTCTCCTCAAGATATGAGGTGACGTAATTCAGGAGATACGCGCGGTAAGCCGACAGAGATTCCTGCTTCTCAAGCCCGGAGACCGCCATAACCAGTCCGGTATTCGCTTCCTGGACTATATCCTCGGCATCCACTCCTGAGCGCTCTTTTTCAAATTCCGACGCAAGATCACAGACCATGGTCAGATAACGTTCGATCAGGACATGTGACGCTTCCCTGTCTCCCGCGGCAGCCTTATCGAACAGCTGAAGCTCCAGGTCTTTCGGAAGAGGCGCGAAGCGGTCCAGCTCCTCCAGATATATCTCCAGAGATCTTCTGTGCGATCCCTCGCCGGAAGCCTCATCGCTAAGTTCGGGATCATAGATCTCGATAGACATCTGGTCCAGGTAGTTATATATCAGCTGCAGCTGCTCTACAGACAGATGCTCCTGTTTCATAGCGTCCTGAATCTGCTGCACTGAAAGACGCATCCCGCTCTTTCTTCCCAGAACGCACAGGTCATTAAGCTTTTCCCTGAACCGCAGCGTCACATCCGCCATTGTCATTTCCTCCCTGCCTGAAAACTGCTGAAATAAAGCCACCGCCGGTAATAGCGATGGCAAAAGCTCAGATCGACAGTAATCGATTAATCAACTCCGCTTTCTCAATAATCCTGTGACTCCATATATTTCATATATTTGACAACCATCAGGGCAATCTTCAGCGTGATAGCGTCCTCAAACACCCTCAGATCCAGTCCTGTCTGCTTCTGAAGCTTATCCAGGCGATACACCAGAGTATTGCGGTGTATGTACAGCTGACGGCTGGTCTCTGACACATTCAGACTGTTCTCAAAGAACTTGTTGATCGTTGTCAGAGTCTCCTCATCAAAGTCATCCGGGCTCTTTCCCTCAAATACTTCCTTTATGAACATCTTGCACAGCGGTATCGGAAGCTGGTATATCAGCCTCCCTATTCCAAGTGAGCTGTACGCTATGACCTGGCGGTCCGCGAAGAATATCTTCCCGACATTCAATGCCATGCGGGCCTCCTTGTAGGAGCGCGATACGCCTTTCAGCTCACCGACAACCGTGCCGTAGGACACAAGCGCTTCACCTCTTCTGTCCTGGGGAAGCGCCGCAAGAACCGACATAGCCATCGCCTCCATCTCCTGGCTGCCTTCCCCCGGAATAAGCTCGCGGACCACAATCACGCTCTTCTCGTCAACCGCTGTTACAAAGTCCCCGGGTCTTGCGTCAATAACTCCGCGCACCAGCTCCAGAGAGCTGTTCTCTCGCTCCCCATCCAGTTCCAGAATAAATACGACCCTGCGCGCCTCCGATTCTATGTGAAGCTTCTTAGCCCTATTATAGATGTCAACCAGAAGCAGATTGTCAAGAAGAAGGTTCTTGATAAAGTTATCCTTGTCAAATCTCTCTTTATACGCAACTATGAGAGTCTGCACCTGAAACGCCGCCATCTTGGCGATCATATATACATCGTCTGAGCTTCCGCTCGCTATAAGGATGTACTCAAGCTGCATATCGTCCAGAATCTTGAAAAACTGATATCCTGAGACCACCTGGCTCTCCGCGGGAGAATGCTTAAAGCTGATCACAGCTTCACGGAAGTTTTCAGCATTGTCCATAGTAGAAGCTGCGACTATTCCTTCCGTATCCATGACGCACATATCGACTCTGCTGATTGTCTTCAGCCCTTCCAACGTCGATTGAAGCACCTGGTTTGAGATCATAAAACACCCCTCCCATTGTTGTTTAATCAGCTTCATGCATGAACTGCCAACAATATCCGATTCAATTCATGTCAAAATTCACCATAGCATGGTTATAGTGTAATCTTTTTTCCCAAAAAAGGCAACCTGTTTTTGTTACTTTTGCACGAAACAGAAAGCCAGCCGGGCGATCCGCGGCTGACTTATTGCAATAATGATATGATGTAAGGGTCAAAAGCCCTGAAGCCGAGGCAAGCTCGCTTGCCAGAGGCGAAAGGGG
>DFHY01000068.1:3795-6487 GCA_002371345.1 Lachnospiraceae bacterium UBA3711 | reverse complement strand
GCTGACTCGCACACCTGCACCTATGGCGCTCTCGGCGCTTTCTCCACTGGCGTAGGTTCGACTGATATGGCTGCCGGATGCGTGACAGGCAAGGCGTGGTTTAAGGTTCCATCCGCGATCAGGTTTAACCTGACCGGGAAGCCTGCTCCGTATGTGAGCGGCAAGGACATTATTCTTCATATTATCGGAATGATAGGCGTGGACGGCGCTCTGTATCAGTCAATGGAGTTCTCGGGCGACGGCATCAGCCATCTTACAATGGACGACCGTTTTACCATAGCCAACATGGCGATTGAAGCCGGCGGAAAGAACGGAATCTTTCCGGTCGACGAGAAGACTATAGCCTATATGAAGGATCATTCAACAAAGAGCTGGACTGCGTTTGAGGCTGATCCGGACGCGGAGTATGAGAAAGAGTACACCATCGATCTGTCAAAGCTCAGGCCGACGGTATCCTTCCCGCATCTTCCCGAGAACGCGAAGACGATCGACGAGGTTGGAGACATTGCTGTCGATCAGGCGGTCATAGGCTCCTGTACGAATGGAAGACTGTCGGATCTGTTTGCCGCGGCCGCAGTGCTGAAGGGCAGGCATGTCGCGAAGAATGTACGCTGCATCATCATACCGGCGACGCAGCAGGTCTACCTCCAGGCCATGGAGGAGGGACTTCTGAAGATATTTATCGAGGCCGGAGCGGTGGTGTCCACTCCGACATGCGGGCCGTGCCTTGGCGGATATATGGGAATTCTGGCGAGCGGTGAGAGATGCGTCTCTACCACTAACCGTAACTTTGTCGGACGCATGGGCGCCGTGGATTCTGAGATCTATCTGGCGAGCCCGGCGGTTGCCGCAGCCAGCGCTGTGGCAGGCAGGATAGCTTCACCGGAAAGCATCTGAGAGGAGGATCGCGATGAAACTGGAAGGAAATGTATTCAAGTATGGCGATAATGTAGATACCGATGTTATTATTCCGGCGAGATATCTCAATTCGTCCGATCCGAAGGAACTGGCTTCCCACTGTATGGAGGACATAGACAGCTCATTTACATCGAAAGTACAGCCCGGAGACATTATTGTCGCGGCCAAGAATTTCGGATGCGGATCATCAAGGGAGCACGCGCCTATCGCCATCAAGGCGACGGGAGTGAGCTGTGTAATCGCTCAGACTTTCGCGAGGATATTCTACCGCAACGCGATCAATATCGGACTTCCGATCATTGAGTGCCCTGAGGCGGCCGAGAAGATCAGGCCCTCGGACAGGGTCGAGGTGGATCTTGATACCGGCATCATTACCGATAAGACTCAGAATATGAGCTGGAAGGGCCAGGCTTTCCCGCCTTTCATGCAGAGGATCATAAGCGCGGGCGGACTGATTCCTTATATAAACGGAAAAGACGAGTGATCTGCAATGCCGGAAACAGCGGAGTATGCAGAGGAGATAAGGTATGGCAGAGGGCGCGGGAAGAAGTGCCGGGGCAAAGAGAGGCCAAAAAAGCAGCTTCTCACTGCTTCACGGCAGAAAGAAATTGGAGAAAGCCGAAGGCTTGGACTACTACGACTACAATCTGATGGCGGTCGTGGTTCTTCTGACATGCTTTGGACTTGTCATGCTCTATTCGACCAGCGCGTATGAGGCGTCCGTTACTTTCAGCAACGATATGCACTATTTTGAGAAACAGTCGCTGATCAGTATCGCGGCCTTTATTCTGATGCTGGTTTTCTCAAGGATCGACTATCATGTATATGTCAGATACGCATGGCCTCTGTACATTGTCTCAAATATACTTCTGGTGGCGACTAGGTTTGTCGGAAGGACGATTAACGGGGCGAGGCGCTGGATCTATATCGGCAGCGTTTCATTTCAGCCCGCTGAACTTGCGAAGGTCGCGGTTATCATATTCCTGCCGATGATCATCGTAAAGACAGGATTCCGATTCAGAAAATTCAAGGTTCCGGCCCAGGTATCGATCTATGGCGCTGTTACGGCTTTTCTGACCTACAGATTCACGGAGAATCTGTCGACCGCGATCATCATTGTTGGAATCACTTACGTTCTGATCGTGGTAGCGCACCCGAATCCGGGCAAGCTTCTGAAAGTGACACTGGCCGCGGTTGTGGCGGGACTGATTATCATCCAGATCATCCGCGTCACCGGAGTGATGGATAATCTGACGGGCGGCTCATTTCGGATCCAGAGAATCGCCACCTGGCTTCATCCTGAAGAAAACCAGGATGAAGGCGGATATCAGGTGATGCAGGGACTGTACGCTATCGGGTCGGGCGGCATCTTCGGCAAGGGTCTCGGCAACAGCGCGCAGAAGCTTGGTGCTCTTCCCGAAGCCCAGAACGATATGATTTTCTCCATCATATGTGAGGAACTTGGAATACTTGGCGCGATGATCGTCGTGCTGCTGTTCGTATTCCTGCTCTGGAGGCTGTTCTTTATCGCTACAAATGCGCCCGATCTTCTGGGCAGTCTGATCGCGACGGGAATTTTCGCTCATATATCACTTCAGGTAGTGCTCAATATCGCGGTCGTTCTCAACGTAATACCGACAACAGGAATCACACTTCCGTTTGTTTCATACGGGGGCACGTCGATACTGTTCCTGATGACAGAGATGATGCTTGCCCTGTCAATATCCGGACAGATACGGATGCGGAAGTAGAGGTTTGTGCCGGGCAGGCGGCG
>DFHY01000068.1:0-3656 GCA_002371345.1 Lachnospiraceae bacterium UBA3711 | reverse complement strand
GCAGGATACGGATGTGGAAGCAGAGATTATTTGGGGCAATTTGAAGATTTATTCCAACATCATAATACAAAAGGAGACATACACACCATGGCAGAAGTGAGAACAAGATTTGCGCCGAGCCCGACAGGAAGGATGCATGTCGGCAACCTGAGGACCGCCCTGTACGCTTACCTTATCGCGAAGCATGAGGGCGGCACATTTATGCTGCGCATCGAGGACACGGATCAGGAGCGGGAGATGGAGGGCGCGGTGGATATCATCAACCGCACGCTTCAGAAGACCGGCCTTATTCCGGATGAAGGCCCGGACAATCCAGGCGCGGTCGGCCCGTATGTGCAGAGTGAGAGGGTAAAGGCGGGGATCTATACCAAGTACGCAAAGCTCCTGATTGACAGGAAGGAAGCGTATTACTGCTTCTGCGGCAAGGAAAGGCTTGATTCACTGCGCACCGAGGTGAACGGTAAGGAGATCATGATATATGACAAACACTGTCTTCACCTGTCGCAGGAGGAGATACAGGCGAACCTTGACGCGGGTATGCCGTATGTTATACGCCAGAACGTCCCAAATGAAGGTACCACTTCATTTGACGACGATATATACGGCAGGATAGAGGTCCCGAACGCGGAGCTTGACGATATGGTCCTGATCAAATCTGACGGGTTCCCGACGTATAATTTCGCGAATGTAGTCGACGATCATCTGATGGGAATCACACATGTGGTCCGCGGAAATGAATACCTGTCGTCTGCTCCGAAGTACAACCGTCTCTACGAGGCGTTCGGATGGGAGGTGCCGACTTATGTTCACTGTCCGCTGATCACGGACGAGGAGCATCACAAGCTGTCAAAGCGCAGCGGCCATTCTTCTTTTGAGGATCTGATCGAACAGGGATTTGTCACAGAGGCGGTAATTAATTATGTCGCCCTTCTCGGCTGGAGTCCGTCTGACGACAGAGAGATATTCTCCCTGGAAGAACTGGTTGAGAACTTTGACTACCATCACATGAGCAAGTCTCCAGCGGTGTTTGACATCCAGAAGCTGAAATGGATGAACGGGGAGTATATCAAATCGATGGATTTCGATAAGTATGCTGAGAGGGCGGTTCCTCAGATACGCAGGACAATATCGAAAGATATCAATATAGATAAGATTGCCGCTATGGTGAAGACCAGGATAGAGGTGTTCCCTGATATAGACGGCATGGTCGACTTCTTTGAGGAGCTTCCTGATTATGACATTTCTCTCTATCAGAACAAGAAATGGAAGGTGACGCCTGAGAAGTCTTTGAACGTATTGAGCGGCCTTCTTCCTGAGCTTGAGACACAGGATCAGTGGGATAACGACGCTCTGTACGAGGTTCTTAAGGACTATTCAGCCAGGGAAGGAGTTAAGGCAGGATTCACTATCTGGCCGGTAAGGATCGCGGTGTCGGGTAAGGCTGTCACGCCAGCCGGCGCGACGGAGATTATGGAAGTGCTCGGAAAGGAGGAGTCCCTTGAGCGTATCCGCAGGGGAATCCGGAAACTGACAGATGCTGAGTGAGATGCAGCGGACAGCGGTCCGTCATATGGACGGACCGGCTATGGTGCTGGCCGGCCCCGGATCAGGCAAGACAACGGTTATCACGAACCGTGCTAAATACCTGATTGAGAACGGGGTTCGTCCTGAGCACATTCTGGTTATCACATTCACAAGGGCGGCGGCCAGGGAAATGCGGGAGAGATTCGGCGTTCTCACGGCCGGCGCCCATTATCACGTATCATTCGGAACATTCCACGCGGTATTTTTCCAGATCCTTAAGCATGCGTATGGTTATTCATCGGACAGTATTCTGAGGGAGGATGAGAGATACAGTATTGTGACGGAACTGGCCAGATCCATGAATCTGGAATTCGGAAATATAAGTGAATGGGCCGGGGAAGTGCTTGCGGAGATATCACGGGTCAAGGCAGAACAGATTCCTGTTGAATACTATTATTCTACAAGTACACCTGAGGATGTGTTCAGAAAAATATACGAGGGCTACAGGATTAGGCAGGAGAGGCTCCGGAAGATTGACTTTGATGATATGTGCGTGTACACACTGGAGCTTTTTGACAGCAGAGATGACATCCTCAGGGCATGGCAGAGTCATTTCCGCTATATCCTGGTAGACGAGTTTCAGGATATCAATATTCTTCAGTATCGTATCGTCAGGATGCTGGCGAGCCCCGAGGACAATCTTTTTATCGTAGGGGATGATGATCAGTCGATATACAGATTCCGCGGAAGCCGTCCTGAGATTATGCTTGGATTCAGGGATGACTATCCGGGCGCAGAGGTGATACAGCTCAGGGAGAATTATCGATCAACAGCGTCCATTGTTGCTTCGTCGCTCGCTGTCATCTCAGGGAACAGGAACAGGTACAGTAAGGATCTGAGAAGTGTAGACGGCACAAATGATCCGGTAGAGATTATTGAGTGCGCTGACATGGAGACTGAGATGCTGTGTCTGGTTAATGCCGTCCGCCGCAGTCTGAGCGCTGGAATGAAGCCCTCTGAAATTGCTGTTCTGACGCGTACAAATACTGAAGGGAGAGAACCGGCGCTGAGGATGGCGGAATATCAGATTCCGTGCATGGTCAAGGATACGGTCCCTGTGCTGTGGGATCACTGGATTGCCAGAGATATGCTCGCTTACCTGGCACTGGACAAGGACAAAATGAACAGGCAGGATTTTCTGCGTGTGTGCAATCACCCGAATCGTTATATTACAAGGAATTCTGCTTACGCGACTGTACTGTCTGTTGATGGGCTCAGAGCATATTTCAGTGATAAGGTATGGATGAGCAGATATCTTGATTCGTTTGAGAGGCTGCTTATAACAATAAAGCCAATGCGACCTTACGCTGCGATTAACTATATACGTAAGGGCGGCGGGTATGACGACTATCTGAAAGATTATGCCGCCAGGAGGAAGATCGATGTGAATGAGCTTCTGGAGACAGCTGATGAGGTGCAGGACAGCAGCAGGGGCTGTGCGACATATATGGAATGGATATCAAAGATCCAAAAGAGCAGAGAGCAGCTTGAGAAACAGAGAGCTGACGCCCAGCGCCCGGACAGCGACTGTGTGACAATAGCGACTCTGCATGGAGCAAAGGGACTTGAGTTTACGGAAGTTTTTCTCATCAATGTGAATGAGGGGATGATCCCGTACGGCCGTGCTGTCATGGAAGCAGAGATTGAAGAAGAGCGAAGGCTGTTCTATGTCGGGATGACAAGGGCAAAAAAGAAGCTTCACATATATTATGTAAAGGAGAGGTATAACCGGCATATGAAACCGTCAAGGTTTCTTGAGCCTCTAAAGGGTGTGGAAAACCCCGTGGATAATACGGGGAAAAATCATGCGAAATTTTTTGAAAAATAGTGTTGACAAAGAAGAAGTAAGGTGGTAGATTAAGCGAGTCGCCGCAAGAGCGGCAGACAAAAAGAGTTCTTTGATAACTGAACAGTGAAACAACCTTGAAGATTTCTTAAAAGTTTTATTTAAGGAACTGACCTTTAAAAACAGTACTCGCGAAGCAACGAGGAAAGCAGAGGCGCATGCGCATCTGTTTGACGAGTGCCGCGGGTCGAACATTGGCGAAGCTGATGTTCGAAGTCAGGCAAGG
>DFHY01000118.1:27908-28813 GCA_002371345.1 Lachnospiraceae bacterium UBA3711 | reverse complement strand
TAGACATCATCAGATCCGCAGTATGTCAGAGCGACATCATCGGTGCTGGTGGTCTTGGAGTTGACAACGATTACATTGATTCCCGCCTCAGCCATGGAAGTGACTGCCGGATCGGAAGCCTCAGCCTCGCAGGGAAGGATGATGACGAAGTCACAGCCCTTCGCGATACAGTCTGAAGAACGGTCAATCTGTGTCGGAGCGTCAGTGTTTCCATCAAGAATTCCGGTCCACTCATCAATCACGCCGTCCTCGACCATCTGGTCAAGCGTGGTCTGAGCATACTCGTTGATCGGGCCATGGAACGGGTCGGTCAGGTTCTTGGAGACATAACCAACGATGATCTTTCCGTCGCCGTTTACGTCGGCAGTCGCCTCAACCATCTCCACCTCGTCAGCAGCCTCTGTCTCATCCGCGAAGGCGGTGAATGACATAGAAGCAACCATCGAAGAAATCAAAGCTGCGACCAAAAGTTTCTTTTTCATAGCAAATCCCTCCTTTTTTAGGTCCCTTTACAAAGGGCTTTTACTTTCTCCATCATCATAGCGTAAACGCCACCATGTGTCAACAAGTATTTTTCTGTTTTGACGAAAGTCCCCCGGAAACCGGGGGAATTCTTTTATTGATTTCGTCTGAAAATGCAGGATATTTCGTCACTTTCCTGTTGCTCTTGCCGCAGACAGGGCGTCTCTGATAAGCACATCGAACTTATCCGCCTGCCACGCGCTGCGCCCGACAAACAGTCCGTCGATTGACTTCATGCTGATAAGTTCCCTCGCGTTGCCCGGATTCACGGACCCTCCGTAAAGGCACGGGATCCTGTCTCCTGCGTCACCGAAAATCTCTCTCAGGCATCCTTTCATGACGCCGTGCATCTCCTCGGCGTAATCAGCCGAGGCGGGAGTTCC
>DFHY01000118.1:20375-27693 GCA_002371345.1 Lachnospiraceae bacterium UBA3711 | reverse complement strand
AGCAGAGCTCTCATACCATGCTCCAGAACACATCTTACCTTCTTGTTCTCCTCGATATCCGTCTCACGGAACACGTGCCTTCTCTCGGAGTGGCCTATCATCACCAGATCCATGCCGATCTCATTCAGCATAAGAGGCGATATCTCTCCGGTAAACTGTCCCTCCTCCTCCCAGCACATATTCTGGGCTCCGAGAAGGCAGAGCCTGTGGTCGATCTCACGGGACGCGTCCTCAAGCGATGTATATGACGGGATGATAAACAGGGTTATCTCCTCATCACGGCTGATATCCTTTGTGAGTTCGGTCAGCTTCTTCAGATATTCAATGGTCTGAGCTATCGTCTTGTACATCTTCAGGTTCGATCCAAAATACAGTTTCTTTCCCATCTTGCGCAGCCTTTCTATAAAACAATACCTCAGGGCTTTCCCCTTATGCTTCTTAAAAAGCCCGTCCGCCTCTTGCAGACATATCTGCCCCGGCTTCGGGACTCTTGACCTTTACATCATACTATCAGGAAGAACTTCACCAGGAACAGCGCCGAGATGATATAGGTCAGAACCGAGACCTCCTTCGCGTTTCCTGACAGAACCTTGATTACAGTGTAGCTGATCATTCCTATCCCGATGCCGTGTCCGATCGATCCGGAGATCGGCATTGCAAGCAGCATGAGGGCGACCGGCGCCATCTGGGATATATCGTTCCAGTTTATCTTCTGAAGTCCGGCAAGCATCACGACGCCGACATAGATCAGCGCCGCCGAAGTTGCCGCCGGAGGTATCAGCGCGGCTATCGGAGCGATAAACATACAGCACAGGAACAGAACCCCTGATGTAAGAGCCGTCAGTCCTGTCCTTCCTCCGGCCTCAACGCCTGACGCCGATTCCACAAACGTCGTGACCGTCGAGGTTCCGGTCAGGGCTCCGGCAACCGTTCCGACCGCGTCCGAAAGCAGAGCCTCCTTCATCTTCGGCATCCTGCCTTCTTCATCAACCATTCCGGCGCGGCTGGCAGTGCCGACGAGCGTTCCGATCGTATCGAACATATCGATCATGCAGAATGTGATGATCAGTGTAGTCGCCGTGAATATTCCCACCCTGAAAAAGTCGCCGAAGTCGAACTTGAACAGAGTGAGATTCACCATGTCGCCGATCGGAGGAACAAACGACGCGCCCTTGAGAGACTCGAATGGATTGGTCTTCATGGAGATCGCCTCTCCCGCCCAGTACAGAATCGACGAGCACAGCATTCCTCCCAGAACCGAAGCCTTTATCCCCTTCTCATTCAGGAATATGATGACAAAGAGTCCCACAAACATCGTTACGACACTAAGCACCATCTGTGTGTATCCGCTTCCCATCTGTCCCCGGCCCAGAGCCGGAGTCAGCGCGCCGAAGAAGTCCCTCATCACATAGAAAGGACCGCCGGTCTCCGAATATACGCCCGCGTTTGACCCAAGGCCGATGTTCAGCAGCATAAGGCCGATCGCAGGAGATATTCCCAGCCTGATCGGGAGCGGTATCGCGTGAACGATCTTCTCACGGATGTTCAGAACCGACAGGACCAGAAACAGGATTCCCTCGATCAGAATAATGCACAGTGCCGCACGGAATGAAACCAGGTACGTCGTTCCCGTAATTGCGGCCAGGTTTGCCACGACCACGGCGAAGAAGCTGTTCAGTCCCATGCCGGGTGCCATCACGAACGGCTTGTTCGCAAGAAAAGCCATCGTGATCGTTCCTACCGCTGAAGCGATGCAGGTCGCCATAAACACCGCGTTCCACAGATCCGCTCCTTCCGCCTTGAAGTTCGTCAGAAGATTCGGGTTCAGCGCGACGATATATGCCATCGTCATAAATGTTGTCAGTCCTGCCAACAGCTCTGTTCTGACATTCGTATGGTTCTCCTTCAGATGAAATAGTCGATCCATTATGTCTCCCTCCTCTGTTCAACGATAGTCATCCTGTTTATACAGGTTGCCGTTATGCAGACAGTATATCACAATTTTGACCTGAAGAATCAATTTTCTGCCGGTTCTTTTTATGTTTTTTGCACAAACCTCAATTCTCCGCGCCTTCAGCCGGTATTACTTTGAATTGAACATGCATGCATGTTATTATTAGTCTGCACCTTTCATTTAAGGAGAGAACAATGAATACTATTTTTCATGTACTGCTGCTGCTGTTTTTTGATTCACTCAGCCTGTACGGCATTATTATAAGAGGGCTGTTTATCGCAGGGTCGTGGATGATTCTGAAAAAGTCCGGGATCAGGCCTTTCTGGGCGCTCGTTCCATGGGTCAGGGAGTATCAGCTGTCGCGCTGTTCCATGCGTGAGCCTGAGGGACGCTGGTTCATGATATCAAGCATAATTGTCACAGTTCTTCAGATCACTCTGTATTTTTTCAGGAATGCTCCCGATGAAAGCTTTGTGTTTTCACTCGCCGCGCTGATTCTGGTGATTATCATCACAGCCATGATCGTACACTTTGTTTTCAACATCAGGGTATTTTCCGGGCTTATCGAGATCTACGGACTCAAGAAGCTGTGGATCCTCCTGTTCATTATCGATGAAACCAGGTTCATACCCCTGCTCATCTGGGGATTCGGATCAAAATATCAGCCGGAGTGGAAGGTTGAAGATCTGCGCGGGGAGATGAAGCGCCTTGCGACACAGGGCAGCGCTCCGGTTATCGGCGACGGGCTTACTGTCAATCTTGAGGACCGCACGGTAAGAGAATTCTTTCACACTAAGATGCTGCTTCGCGACATACACATGGCGATTCCCCAGGGACACATGGTACTTCTCCTCGGCGGCTCGGGAGCCGGCAAAACCACATATGTCAACGCTGTGAACGGATATGAGAAGGCCAACGCCCAGGTCACCCTGAACGGGCAGAATATGTACAAAGATTACAAAAAGATGCAGTATGAGGTCGGTTTTGTCCCGCAGTCAGAAATGATCCGGTCCAAGGATACTGTATTCAACACCCTGATGGACTCGGCAAGTCTGAGGCTGTCCATAGACATTCCCGCCGATGAGCGCAGGGCGCGTGTCGAGGATGTGATTGATACCTTCGGCCTGAGAAGCGTGAGAAACAGCAAGGTGGAGAAGCTCTCCGGCGGCCAGAAGAAGCGTCTGTCGATATCCATGGAGTATCTCTCCAACCCCTCTCTCTTCATCCTCGACGAACCTGACTCAGGCCTCGACGCGGTCATGGCCGGAGAACTGTTCGAACATCTTCGCGCCATCGCGGATTCAGGTAAGATCATAATAGTGATCACTCACTCCCCTGACCGCGTCATCGATCTCTTCGACGATATTATAGTGCTGGCTAAGGACAGCACCCGCACCGGGCGGCTCGCATACTTCGGCTCCATTGACGGCGCCAGGGCGTTCTTCGGATGCGATAAGATGGAAGATATTATCAAACTGATAAATCATACGGATGAGGGCGGCGAAGGAAGAGCTGATGAATTCGTTCTGAAATACGCGGAGGTGGCAAATGGCTGACAGAGAAAGACATGCCCTGAAGGTCAGGCATAAGGGCCGGATCGCCCAGGCATGGCTCTACTTCATGAAGTTTCTCAGGATGTTTGTATACCAGAATGACTGGAAGGTGCTTCCGATGGCCGCACTCATCTCCGGACTGGTGGGGTTCGTCATGAGCAGCCTGTTCATGCATACGATGGAGGGAACTCTGACAGGCTCATTCGCGCTGGTATGCATCTGTATCTGGAACGGATCGTTTAATTCAATACAGGTCATATGCCGAGAGAGAGATGTCATAAAACGCGAGCACCGCTCCGGTATGCGCGTCAGCTCTTATGTGCTTGCCCAGATGCTGTACCAGCTGCTTCTGTGTCTGCTTCAGACAATCGTGACCCTGATTGTCACCAATGCCGCAGGAATGCATTTCCCGGCAGACGGACTGCTGACAAGATGGTTCATCTGCGATCTTGGAATCACCATATTTCTGATCACCTACGCGGCGGATCTGATGTCGCTGTGGATATCTTCTCTCTGCCGCTCTCCAGCCGCGGCTATGACTGTCATGCCGTTCATGCTGGTCTTCCAGCTGATCTTCTCGGGAGGGCTCATTTCCCTGCCCGACATAGCGAAACCTCTGACCTCTATCACTGTCTCCGCGCCGGGGTTCAGGGCAATAGCGTCTCTGGCAGACGTGAACAGCCGGCCGGTTGCAACTGTAGATAAGATACTTGGAGCGACAGACGGAATGGAGATCAAGTACCAGATCACTCTGGGCCAGGTTCTGGATGCCCTGAAGGACAATAAGAACAACTCATCCGTCACAGCCGCGCGTTCGCTGAAGCTCGGTTATATGGACACGATCGGGAATATTCTTGATGACCTCATGAAAGATGAAAACTTCAATGAGCTGCGCGGAAAAAATCTCTTCGCAGGAATTACGGTGGGAGATATTCTTGAGACCATAAATGAACTTGAGATAGCAGAACCGTACAAGGACAGGACCGTCGGCGCCCAGACTACTCTCGGAGAAGTTGTGGACTATCTGGCCACCAACAAGGATGTTCAGAATCTCAGAGACGAAGGATTCACGATACGCACCAGCACCAACGATCTT
Source organism: Lachnospiraceae bacterium UBA3711 (assembly GCA_002371345.1). Taxonomy (GTDB): domain Bacteria; phylum Bacillota; class Clostridia; order Lachnospirales; family Lachnospiraceae; genus Porcincola. Next base: position 23,090 of record DFHY01000118.1, on the reverse strand, counting down.
ATGGACCTTATCGGCAGGGAAAAAGCCCTGAAGCTTATCGGGGATAAAGTATCCGAGATAAGCGCCAGGCCTGAATGCGGACACACGCCTGACAATGTCCTCGGAAACTGGATGATCCTTATATTGTTCATACCTGTCTTCAGCGTGCTGTGCGGCATCACTCTGAGCTTCATAGATAAGGATAAAAGATGACACCGCATAGAACATACGTTATATGCGGTGCCTACAGGTGATATCTGTTATTCCCTGAACAGAAGGAAATCCGCAGCTGCCCTGCGCATGAGGGTACCGTCGGCAAGCCGGTCCCCGTTCTCATTGACATACTCGCCGTCGATGACCAGGGCACTGCTTCCCCCTCCGTCCAGTCCTCTCGCATACGCGCATCCCAGACCGGAGAAGATCTCCTGCTCATCGTATACCGTTATGCCCTTCGAATAGTCAGCGCCGCCGGCGGTGATGATATAGTATTCCAGCGGCCTTACCATTCCTACAGCTGTGCGCGGATATGTATTCCCGTTCCAGTCATAATCGGTGAGGACACATTTTTCGCCGTCGCGAATCAGCAGGTCCTCGCAGGTTCCCCATGAGAATACAACATCCTGGGCGAGAACCGAAGAGACAGTATTGTAACCGGGGGAAAACAGAGTTCCGTCCCTTCTCAGGCATATCTCATACCCGTCGGAATACTCTCCGTGAATAACCTTGTTGTCACGTATCAGGAGCTCTCCTCCAGTCGCGTATCCTGTGCCATAATCGAAATAGCTTCCGTTTATCAGGAGCTTTGCTCCTGTCCTTGACGCGGCGTCCTTCGGAGTCTCACGTGCGCCTCCAAAATCACCCTCTGAGTCCTCACCGCATATCTGCTTCGCATCCTTAACCACAATATGTGTCAGATAGTAGGCACTGTCTTCCGTCTCGTGTTTGGTGCACGTATAAAAGAGTGTATCCGAATAATAACGGTAATCTGCCTGAAGATATTCATCCAGATGATCAGCCATAGCCTCGAACGGTCCCGGATACGGTTTAAGAGTCTCAACCGTCAGATTCGGAGAAGGCGGCGACGCCGGAACCGGGGTGACCCGAGGCGCCGGAATCACATCCTCAAGAGTCTTTCCCTCTTTCGATGAGGATTCACTGACAACCTCGAACAGCCCGTCCGAAGATACGAGGTCCTCTCCGCCGTCATAGGAGATGGCCGGCGCCTCCTCCACGACCTCCTCCGTATCCGGAACAAGCATGTCGTCGGCATATACGCTTCCATGCGCCGGAATAAGGCACAACCCTGCCGCGAGTACAATAGTTATATGTCTTCTGCCCATAAGTTTTTTCTCCCACCAAGGGGTATTCTATCACATATGACATCGCAGCGGCAATGTCATTTATGCTTGCGTCCGAGCAGTGGTGCCTGCAGGCGGAAAGACTTAAAGATAATGACATCGCGCGAAGCGCGGGTAGTATTACAGCCTTATCTCCATATGATTCCTGTTATCATACCGGTACTGCACTTCCTTCGCCAGCTTCGTCACGATCATGCCGGACAGCTCATCGCCTGACTTGACAGGATCGTATTCGTCCCCTCCCCAGTCGAGTGAGACAGCTGCTTCAGGGGCACTCTCTGAATACTCCATATGGACATGAAGCGGAAATCCCTCAGGATGCTTTCCCAGCTCCGCGAGCAGGTCATTTACGACGATCTCTTCAAACATGAGTGAAAGATTTCGGCGGACCGTTCTGTCAGACATCGCCCGACTGCTGAAATGCTCGATCCGGTTCATAAGATCAGACGGGTCGGCGGAAGCGGGCGTAATCTCCAGCTCAAGTGTTTTCAGACGCCTGATGAACTGTCTGGTCTTCTCCTTCTCAGGGTGGTCGAAGATCTGCTCCGGGGTACCTTCTTCATAGATCTCCCCGTCCTCCATAAAAAACACGCGGTTCGAGATCTCCTTCGCGAATTTCATCTCGTGCGTGACTATCATCATAGTCATGCCTTCCTCAGCAAGCTCACGGATCACATACAGAACCTCCGCAATCATAGTCGGGTCCAGGGCGGATGTCGGTTCGTCGAACAGCAGAATGTCAGGCTTCATCGCGATCGCGCGGGCTATCGCCACGCGCTGTTTCTGGCCGCCCGACAGCTCCTCCGGATAGCTGAGCGCCTTATCCTTCAGGCCGACCCTCTCAAGCAGCTTCATGCCGTCCTCGTAAGCCTGCTTCTTCGGAACCCTGTTAAGCTTCACTGGCGCCGCCATAATGTTTTCGATGACATTCTTATTGTTGAAGAGATTGAAGGACTGGAACACCATCCCCATCTTCCTGCGCAGGGCGCTGACATCACAGCCCGGCGCTGTGATCTCCTCACCATTGAAAACCACCGTTCCTGAAGTAGGCCTCTCCAGCTGGTTCAGGCAGCGCAGCAGGGTGGATTTTCCGGTACCGGAGGGACCTATGACCGAGATGACATCTCCCTCATTGATAACAGCGTTTACATCCTTAAGCGGTGTTACATCCGGGTATTCCTTCCGCAGGTGCTCAATCTTCAAAAGACTCATTACGTTTTCTGTCCCTTCTTGCTTTCCTGACTCTTGGATCTATCCTGCGAAGCAGCCATCTGAGTACCAGAGAGATCATCCACGCCAGGAAGAAATAGATCAGCGCGGTCGTAATCAACGGGAAAAACGCCTCGTATGTCCGGCTCCGTATGATGTCGCTCATCTT
>DFHY01000118.1:6736-20211 GCA_002371345.1 Lachnospiraceae bacterium UBA3711 | reverse complement strand
AAGATAAAGCCGAAGAAAGTCTGCCGCTCATTGAAGCCAAGGGCGAGGGCGGCCTCCGACTGGCCTGCATCGATGCTCTCGATGCCTGAACGCATGATCTCGGACACGTACGCGCCGAAGTTCATCGTGAAACCGATCACTGCAACCCAGACAGCTCTGACCCCTATTCTGCCGAATACGACATAGTAGAGAATCATCAGAAGGACAACCGTCGGCGTACCCTGCAGTACTTTTACGTATATGTCCGTGATCAGATTAGCGAGCCTGCTGCCCGTACGGCGGAACATGCACAGAAGAAACGCCAGTATGGTGCCGAACAGGGATGACAGCAGAGTGATCAGACAGGTTGTCGCAAGGCCCTGCAGAATCAGTTTCCAGCGGTTCTCACGTATGAAGTTCTTCTCGAAGCTTGACGCTATCCTGGAGAACCAGGCGCCGACGCCGGAGGATGCTTCAGACTCTGACGAGTCCGCTATATCTCTCAGTGTGAGCAGCAGAAGCTCTGTCCCGTGATACGGGACGGAGAAGTTCACACTCTCCTTTCTCTCATCCGTGATCACCATATCAGAGAGAGAAAAATCATAGAGACCTGTAGTAATGCCCGGAATAATTCCGGCGGTATCAACAGTCGACACCTCGATGCCGTATCCGTATTCCCTGCAGAAGCGTATCGCGATATCAGGATCAGTGCCTGCGATCTTTCCGTCCGCGACAAAGGAGACAGGTACCTTTGTCCCGCTGGTCGCGAACCGCAGCGTGCCGTTTTCCGCGGTAAGGCCGTTCATATCCGCCGATACCGAAGCCGAGGACGGTTCTTTCCAGAATGCGTAGATCTGATCCAGTGTGCCGTCCTCTTTTATTCTGCCGATGAATTCATCCATCTGCTCCTTCAGCTTCTCTCCCCTGGATGTCTTCGCGAACATCGCGCCGATATCCAGAATCCGAACCGGATCTCTCAGCGCGACAACTGACTGCTCCGCGTCCGTGATATGGCTGGCGGTCTCGGTGCTCGCCAGGAAATAATCGATCTTTCCTGCCTTGAGCGCCGCGATCATATCGGGATAGCTGTTATAGTTGTAGATATCAGACTTGGGGAACTCACTGCTCACTACGGAGTCATGGAAAGACCCGGTGATCACCCCGGCCCTCTTCCCGTCGAAAGAAGACGGGCCGGCGTCGCTGACGGCCTCATCCGCAAGATCTTCAGTACGGACGGCGACCACAATTCCGCCCTCGCTGACCGGTTCTGAGAAGAGAACGGCTTCTTCCCGCTCAGGCGTAACATTCATAGTCGTCGTGAATCCGAACACCCCGGATTCGAGAGCAGGAATCCGCGCCTGAAAGTCCATATCCATGATATCCACCGCGTATCCCGCGTCCCTGCAGAAGCGTACCGCCACATCGATATCATAGCCTACGTGCTTCCCATCCTTGATATATGAAAACGGTTCGTCGGTCGACGTGGTTATGACATGGACCGTTCCGTTCTCGCCCGTAAGGCCGGACATGTCCACCACCTTTTTGCTCTCATCAGTGCCGAACCATGTGGAGTCTATCTCTTCGTATGTTCCATCCTCCCTGATCCTCCTTAGAAAGTCATTGAACTCATCATGCAGCTTCTTCTCTTCCGGATCATCCTTGCGAAAAGCAAATGAATACTGGTTGTTGGTCAGCCGTTCCCTGATGTACGAGATCTGCGGCTGAGCCGCGTGTATGCTCCTCAGCGCCGGTTCATCGCCCAGATACGCGTCAATTGTTCCGGTCTCAAGCGCCGTGTTGATATTCGTATAGCCGTCAAAGTAGAAGTATTCACTGTCAGGGAAATAATGGAAGCTCTCCTTCTCCATGTTCGTGCCTGTCATGATGCCGATCTTTTTTCCGTTATAATCCTGATAGGTAACCTGATGAGAGCTTCCTCCTGTCCCTGCCGCTGACCCGGTTTTTCTGCCGGTGATCACCCTTACCGCAATCAGTACCGCGATAAGCAGCAGCACAAGAATGATGATCCGGTCTGTTCTTTTTGCCGTGCTCAATGGTAATCTCCTTGTCTCTTAGTCCTGCCCCTCGCTTCTCCCGCCTTCATCCCGCCGCCAGCAGGACAGATCCTTCCGCAGGCTCCTCGTCATTTCATTTCTCCCTTATTCCTTATGGCAAGAATGCGCATAAAGAGAGGGCTGTTTCCAGTGACCAGCAGACACAGGCGCTCCCTTGTGCGTGACAATCCTTCATAGAGAAGTCTCAGAGCCGCTTCTTCTTTCTCGCGTACACGAAGATGCATGGTATCGTCGTAATAGTATGTTTCATCAAGAATCATAATCACCTTGTCATATTCCCTGGCGATTACATCACTCTCCCGCTCCGCCCTGCCGGACAGGCTGACAAGCACATATCCGTGCTTTCTGTAATAACCCGCAATCCTGTTCTGCTCCGTCCTGTCATTCGCGTACAGGACGTCGACGCAGTCATATCCCATGTTCACGGCATGCTCCCTCGGATTCAGAAGCTCCCGGAGAAATGAGTAAACAGGACGGTTGATCCGGATGTTGCCGGTAAACTCGAATGACAGAGTTCTTCTCTCCTCTATGCTCTGCAGGACATCTGAAACATTTTCTGTTCCGGAGCCGCTCTCCTGGTCTTTCAGCAGCAGTCTGTGCGGATCGTATGTCAGGATCACCGGAATATGCAGGGGCTTCACTGAAGCGAACACACTGTCCAGAACCGGCTTTTTCAAATGATCCGCCTCATCGATCATCACATACCCGTACCCTCTGATCCTGCAGCCCGCAACAGCGCCTTTGCCGCTGATTATATCTATCCCGCCGAGCCTTTTATCCAGCTCAAGATGTCCCTTTCTGAGCGGTCCGGAATGGATAAACAGAACACGATGCGTTCCTGACAATTCCCTCGCGAGATCGAACAGAAGAAGGGTCTTCCCTGTCCCGGCATTCCCTGAGATTGTTATCACCGGTGAATCACTGTTCCTGTCCTGTTCCGCCAGACAGCTTCTTATCCTCTTCCTGAAGTCAAACTGCTGATTCGTCAGAAAATACTTTCCATCCAGGAACTTCCCCGGATCAGCGACCGGTGAAATAAGGTAATCCGCGGCTTTAAAGTAATTCTCAATTCCTTCATTCAGATAGTTCTGCAGGCCGCCGCACATAAGGATATCAACAAGTTCATCCATGCAGCTTAGGTTAAGGTGTCCGTCAGCATCCAGGACATACACTTCATCCGTCTCCATGACATAAGTGAACGAATAAATCGTATGAGCGGAATGAGACAGGTAGTAGCGGTTCTGCTCCAGCTGTTTTCTGATCTTTTCCTCATCCACCTTCTCGCTTTTCAGCTCGATGTTAAGGACAGTTCCGCCGTCCGACGAGATCTTCAGCAGATCAAACTCCTTGCCTATATGCTCGATCACATACGAGAAAAAGAACCCGTCAAGGTACATGAGCCAGTCCTGGGACGGCCTGCCGCTGCTCAGGCACAGGGACAGTCTGTCCGCCAGATGCCACAGAGACGACGCTTCATGAAGGCTTACCTCTTTGCGTTTTTTTCTCCCTGACAGCGCGTTCAGAAGCCCCGAAACTCCATACTGCCCGTGTTCTCTTGTGAGGAAATACAGATTAACGGCTTTCATAACAAGACCCTTCAAGGCGCCTCTGCAGGAACTTCACGAACCAAGGTAAAGACGCGTAAACTCTTCTTCTGTCCGCTCATAGAGCGGCTGATCCTCAAAGACACTGGAGCCGTGCCCCGCATTGTCTACGATCAGCAGTTCTTTTTTTCCGGGGCAGGCTTCATAATTCTTCCTGCTCATCCAGGTTGGAACAAATGTATCCTCTCTGCCATGAATAAACAGAACCGGCACATTGTTTCCGCGCAGGGCATCAAGCGTTGAATACTCATCAAAGCTGTATCCCGCATCCTTCTTTGCCAGGATGCCGGCCGCTTTCAGGATCGGCGCCGGCGGAAGATGGTAGTCATTCTTAATCACGTGGGCAAGTATTTCATAAGGCGAGGTGAAAGCACAGTCGGCAATAACAGCCGACACTGTCTCCTGAATCTCGTCAAGCCCCAATGCCATCAGAGCTGTCGAAGCCCCCATAGAGGTACCGTGCAGTAATATCTTTACGCCGCTGCCGAAACGTTTCCGGCTGTATCTGACCCACTCCAGCGTATCGAAACGGTCAAGGATGCCGAAGCCCACATACTTTCCTTCACTCTCTCCATGGGCCCTTAGCTCAGGCAGCAGGACCTCGTATCCCAGATTGTGAAAGAACATGGCATGCACGGCATTGTCCATCGCTCCGCCTGTGAAGCCGTGGTGGAAAATAACCAGCTTATCCGATGGCTTCTCCGCTCTCAGATAAAACGCGTGAAGCCACAGACCGTCCCCGGACGGAATATACACAGCCTCCAGACGCTGTTTATCCATCCATTCCCTCGCTGAAGCTTTTATGACATCATACTTTGCGAGCTTTTCCGGATCCCCGAACTTGCTGATGACATCCTGGCTGAGTCCTTTCGGCCTTGGAAGCGTCTTTTTGAACAGAATAACCGAACCGATTCCTGTCGTGAGTCCGACTGCTCCAACCGCTGCCCCGGCAAGAATCTTAAACGTTGTTTCCTTTTTCATATCTCAATACCACCTCTATGCATATTGCTGTACCTGGCCAGAACGCGTCTGCCGGCTCTGTGAATGTTTCCGAACAGTGTCAGGGAGCTGATGTGTATCAAAAACTGTTGGCCCAATTGACAAGGGAATTGTGCCAGATATTCTCCGTTACATCACGCCGCATCCGGTCGGTAACAGGACCGTTCTTCGCCATCTTTGACAGTATCACGGCCTGCAGCTGCTCAACCGTCATCAGGTCATATGGGATATCGGGAATCTCCGCATCATCAGGAGAATCCTTCCCTTTATGCTCCTCAGCGTCTTCCGTCCTGTCCTGAGGAGAAGCTGCCGGCATGGCGGGAACTGCCCGCGCCGGCGGAGCTGCCGCCGTTATGCACGGTGAAACAGACGCTGCCTTCTCTACGGATGTTTCGTCTTCTCCTGAGTCTGACCGGCCGGCATCATCTTCCGGCACAAATATATCGCCGCTGCAGCCGGGGAGGGACAGATTCAGCCTCCCGGACGAGCTCTCCAGCCGTCTTCCGCTCAGCAGCCCGACATAGGCAGTGTCGGCGCCGGATTCCATGTTGATCCAAGCCTCGCCGTCACTGTTGTTCACCGCCACGATGAGGCTGCCGCGGGCAAAGGCAAACTGCTGATTCGTCAGGAACAGCTGCCTGTAATCGCCATATACCAGCTCTTGCTTCCACCGGCTGTGAATCCGGCCGAGTGAAGCAATAAGACCGGTACACGGATTGTTTTCATAATCATTGCTGTGTTCCCCAAGGTCTATGAACGGACGCAGTGAGTCGTCGGAATACTGCTCTTTGCGGCCCTCGATCCCGAACTCGCTGCCATAGTAAACTGACGGTATTCCCGGCAGCGTATAGAGAAGGATGTTGACCGGCATATAATGCGCTTTGTTCATCAGCTTGGTGCTGATGCGCTCCACATCATGATTATCCACGAAATTGTACAGTCTGATGTTGCCCGGAACCATGCTTATGGTCCGCTGCACCGTATGGGCTATCTCAAAATAGTTATGGTCATTATGTCCGCTGTACAGTGCCTTGTGAAGCGCATAATTCGTAACAGAGTGAAGTGTGCTCTCATTCGCCCAGCGCGAATAGTCGCCGTGTATGACCTCACCCATCAGCCAGAAATCACTCTTCACCTCATCAGCCGTCCTCCTGAGAGCCTTCATAAACTCAAAGTCGAGAACATCCGCCGCGTCCAGGCGTATGCCGTCCACATCAAATTCGCTGACCCAGAAACGTATGACATCACAGATATAGTCACGTACAGCCGGGTTCCTCTGGTTCAGTTTTGCCAGAAGATTAAAGCCGCCCCAGTTGTCGTAGGAGAAACCGTCATTATACTCATTGTTTCCCCGGAAATTCACATTGCAGTACCAGTCCCGGTAAGGAGAATTCTCCCTGTTTTCCTTTATATCCTGAAAAGCGAAGAAGTCACGTCCGGTATGGTTAAACACTCCGTCAAAGATCACTTTGATCCCGGCCTTGTGGCATTCCGACACAAAATCCTTGAGATCCTCATTTGTGCCCAGACGGCTGTCAAGAAGTCTGTAGTCCGTAGTCTCATATCCATGACCGACAGACTGAAACAGAGGCCCGATATACAGCGCCGTGAAACCAAGCTTCTGCATATGCCCGATCCATGGCTTAAGAGTGTTCAGCCGGTGAACCGGCCCGCCATAGTCATTCTTCCTCGGAGCGCCGGACAGCCCCAGCGGATAAATGTGGTAAAAAACCGCTTCGTCATACCATGCCATGATCTGCTCCCCCTGATCTGTATTCCCTGACACGTTCAAAATGCTTTATAAGCCACGGGAAGATGAACGATATATAAAACATCTGGATAAAGCTGGATACGATCGAACCGCCCACGCCCGGAATCCAGCCTTTCAGAAGATAATTGCCAAAGTTCTTGCTGACACACCAGTAGATAAGGGCAATGAAAATCAGAACCGTATTCATTTCCCCGAGGAAACTCATCTTTAACATAAAGCTTTCCAGGCAGGCTCCAGGACCATTCCTGAAATTCTGCCAGGCTAAAAGAATATTTATATCCAAACCGTCACCTCTCTATTAATACCGGATGATCATCGCCGGATTTAAAAAAGGGATCGTCTCACGATCCCTTTTGCGCTCTGAAACTCTATTGAATTGAGGCAGGCGCGCCTGCTTGTCAGTCTTCTGCTCCGCCGGCCATACCCAGTGTGATCAGGCTGATACCGGTTACGATGAAGAAGAAGGAAATCAGGACGCCAACCGTAACCGCGGCAAATGTCGGATTCGCGAATGACAGAATGCCCAGCAGCAGGAAGAGGATACCTGAGATCAGCTCCGGAACCCAGTTCTTGTTGACACCCTTGGTCTTGATGGAGAGCACGATCTGAATGACACCCTCGATCAGGAAAAATGCCGCCAGCAGATATACAATAACAGTATCCAGCGCAAGAGTTCCGCCCGGTCTTACGATGGCGACGATACCAACGATGATAGCCAGAATGCTCATGATCCACTCCAGGGCGTCACCCTTCTCGGTGATAGCGCGGATGATATTGGCAATACCGTACACCAGCAGCAGAATACCAACGATGTAACCGGCGGCCAGCATCGTAGCGAGCGGCGTAAACAGGCAGGAGATTCCTACGATAAGCATGAGTACGCCAAGTATGATAGATAAAATTGTCATGTTGCTTTCCTCCCTTTTTAAGGTAGTGTCCATATCTTCTATTCGAGATATGCCATCTTATTGTTTTTCCCGGGTACGTTCTTTGAAAACAGACCCGAATATGTCGATGTTAACACTTCATTTCAAAATAAACAAGTACCAATAGCAAAAAACTAAAGTTTCTTTCATCTTTTTTTACCCGCCGAAGCCTGCCATATTCTTAATCACCGAAACAACGTCATTTCTTGCGCAGTGTTTGTCGGACCTCAGAAGAAGCCACCCTGCTTCGGATGAAGGCGGTATCAGGCAGATCGGCCACATGTGATGAAGTATGGCGTCAATCTGAATCTGATTCGCGCCATATTCCTCCCTGGCAATCTCAGCGCTCTTCCTTGGATGAGAATAAGCCTTCAGAAAAGAAACGCTCTCACGGACTTTTCTGTCTGTCATGCCGATATCATGAAGCAGGCAGGCACGGACGATATCCCTCACATCCGTATCCTGATTATGTCCATTCTCATACAGATGAAGCGCGTATTCCGCAACTTCCAGTGAGTGGCGGGCGACATTCGTTCCCTTGTGATGGAGAATATCCATACTCTGCCTGAAGCGCTCTGACTCCAGTATATCACCGCCTTCCAGTCTGATAACCGGATCCATCTGTACCGTCACCTCCCTCCCGCACTCTCAACGCGGAAATATCCACAATCACATCAGCTCCGCGAACAGGCGAAGGAACAGCTGAAGGATGTTCATGGCAGAGTTCTTTCCTTCGCGGTATTTTTCCGTAACTTCCCGGCTCTGGGCAAACATCGACTCAAAGTCTTTACGTACAGAAACAGCTATATCCGGATCATATATCCAGCATCCGTTCTCAAAATGATGATACAGGCTGCGGTAATCCAGATTGATAGTACCGCAGGTTGACATCCTGTCGTCCGCGACGCTCATCTTGCAGTGGCAGAATCCCGGAGTCCACTCGTAGATCCTTACTCCGCCCTTAACCAGGGCGGGATAGAATGACCGTGTCATGGAATAAACCAGTTTTTTATCCGGAATACCCGGCGTGACGATCCTGACGTCCACGCCTCGTTTCGCCGCCAGCGTCAGCGCGTGAGTCATCTCATCCGTAACTATCAGATACGGAGTGACAAAGTAGCAGTAGTCGGCCGCTTTCTCTGCCATGCTTATGTAGACGTCCTCCCCGATCTGTTTCGCATCCATCGGACTGTCTGCGTAAGGCTGCACAAATCCGCTCTGGACGGCTTTGTAAGAATAATGAGGAAAATACTTCGCAAAATCGGTGTCATTCTGCTTGTCCGTTCTCTTCTTCCCCGCATTCCACATCTCCAGGAACGCCGCTGTCAGAGACGGTACGGCATCACCTTCCAGACGTATGCCGGTGTCTTTCCACTCCCCAAAGGGATGTGTCAGGTTGAAATATTCATCCGCCAGATTATACCCGCCTGTATAGCCAACCCTTCCGTCAATTACAGTAATTTTCCGGTGATCACGGTTATTCAGGAACATATTCATAAGAGGTACAAAAGGATTGAACACACGGCACGCTATCCCCAGTCCCTCCAGCTTCTTCACGAAGTCTGTCGTGATGAACCCGATGCTTCCCATGTCATCATAGAACACCCTGACTTCCACTCCCTGTGATGCCTTGCGGGAAAGCACGTCCTCAATACGCTTCCAGGAGATTCTGTCCTCAATCGCGTGGTATTCCATAAATATAAACCGCTCTGCCTTTTCAAGATCCGCAAGCTGGGCTTCCAGTCCTTTGGACGCGTCATCATAGTATTCGACATCCGTATTCTGATAAACCGGGTATCCGGAATATGTCCTTATATACGAGCTTATTCCGGCCGCGGCCGTGTCCTGTTTCTTCAGGAGACTGATCGTCTTCTCATCTTTTCCGGCCAGCAGAGGAAGGAGCTCTCTGTCAATCTTCTCAAACCGCTCACGCATCTTCCTGGTACCGCCGTTCATTCCAATCAGAAAATACATTACCGTTCCGAAGACCGGAAGAGACAGTATCAGTATGATCCACGGCATCTTCATAGAAGAAGTAATATTCTGTCCATAGATCCACAGCACGAGCAGCACAGCCAGTATATGCAGGATGATCTCAATCCATGCGGCATAACTGTACAGCTTAGTCAGCAGGATAAAAATCAAAGTAAATTCAAGTACAATAGCGAGAAGCGCAAAAATCATCCGCTTAACGCCGTTTTTCCTTTTTGCCTTGCCCTCGAGTGTTTTTGTGTTTCCTTTATCAGCGCTCATCTGTTCAGCACCTCACACATGTTGTCTGGTTCTTTCATTCAGATACCTCCTTTATCATGGATTAAGATCAACAGTCTCTTGCAGGTGATGCCGCTGCATATGCTTTTGACATCCGGATCATTATATTAAAAAAAACGTTAAAAATCTGTTAAAACCGTTCGTTAGAATCATAATTGGCAAAATGAATACAGGTGACAGGGTTTATTTGGTTGCGATGTGAGCCCGCAAGCGTTAAAATCGGATTATAATGATTATTCGGTATCTCTGAAAGCGCAGACTGAGATTACGAATAAACATAATATCTGTTATGCGAGTTTTTGCTGACACAATAATTCAGAAAACAGGAGGAAAATGCATGTTTAAGAAGATGATGTTAGTTGCGGCGGCAGGTGTGTTTTCAGCAGCTATGGCGACAGGCGCACTGGCGGATGACATTTCTGTCAGGACTTCGATCGGATCAGGCGAGGTTGTGTTTACCCAGACCGACAAAACTGCGGATATCACAGCCGGAGAACTGACGGCGCGTGTAAAGGACGCTCTGAAGAAGGCCGGAGATCTTGAGGCATTCGACGCGCTCCTGGATGCGGAAGCAGACATATCGATCAAGCTTGGCGAAGAGAACCAGATGGGGATCCAGGCGAGCGCCATCTGTTCTGTTGAAGAGTTTGAACACAAAGAACACGCCTCACTCTTCTATTCCCTGGAAGGGCTTGGAGAACCGCAGAGCAGCAAGTATGAAGCCTATCACTGGGCAAAGGATGATGTCCATTATACATCGGTCTCCGACGGCAGCGGATGGAAAACCAAGGCCGAGAATGTCGTGGAGGAGATGGCCGAGTATATTACGGCAGCTCTTGACAGCGATGATGTAAACCAGATCTCGCTGGACGGACTTCTTCCGAATCTCTATGAGGAGGACGGCAAGCAGTACTATGTATGTGTCATGGATAAGGATATGCTGATGAATGCCGCCGATGTTATAAGCCAGATAGAGGCATATCTTACTATGGCTGACAGCATTCTCGCCGACAATGATTTGAAGCTGACCGTTGTTGTGAACGCGGATACCGGGCTCGTTCGTGCCGTATCTCTGAACGCCTCCGGCGCTTCGGGGCAGGTTCCCGGAGATATTCTGGGTGCGGAAGGCACAGCTCTTGAATTCAATGCCGACCAGCTGTATACCACCTTCCTCCTGAATCCTGAGGGACAGGATTTCACCATCCCGGATGAGGTTCTTAACGCGCCGGTTGAGAGTGAAGAAGAAAGCCTGGAGGGCATCATGTCCAATCTTGGCGGTATGCTCAGCGGAGTATCAGGCTGACAGTATATATGAAATGACAGCGTACTCAGGCTGTCTTTTACAGATTCCAATAATTTTCCGTTAAAAGACCGCCGCACCATCCCCTGGTGCGGCGGTCTTATTGAACTTATTGTAGTCGGCTTCAGAATACTATTGACGTTGACTATAAAGCCGCCTGTAGGATATATATCACTTCTGGTAATTGACGATACGCCCGAAATCAGCTTTTAAGCTCGCGCCGCCGATCAGGCCGCCGTCGATATCCGGCTGCGCAAGCAGCTCATCGCAGTTCTTCGCGTTCATGGAGCCGCCGTACTGAATCCTGATGGACTCTGCAGTAGCTTCGTCATAGATCTCAGCAATGGTCTCGCGAATAGCCTTGCAGACCTCTTCCGCCTGCTCCGTTGTCGCTGTCCTGCCGGTTCCGATAGCCCAGATCGGCTCATAGGCGATAACCATGGAGGCTGCCTGCTCAGCAGTCACGTTCTGAAGATCGGACTTGATCTGCAGACGGATCCAGTCAAGCGTAACGCCTGCTTCTCTCTGCTCAAGGCTCTCGCCGCAGCAGAGGATCGGGGTAAGGCCATGCTCAAAAGCCTTCAGAACCTTCTTGTTCAGGAACTCGTCAGTCTCGTTGAAGTACTCACGTCTCTCGGAGTGTCCGATGATGACAAACTTAGCTCCGGCATCAACGATCATGGCAGGCGCGATCTCTCCCGTATACGCGCCCTTCTCCTCGATGTACATATTCTCGGCACCAACCTCGACGTTAGTTCCCTTGACAGCTTCAACAACCGGAACAATGTCAATTGCCGGTACGCAGTACACGACGTCAACATCAGGGTTGTTTACAAGATCCTTGAGCGTAGCGACAAGAGCCTTAGCCTCGGTCGGAGTCATGTTCATCTTCCAGTTTCCGGCGATAATTTTCTTTCTCATTAGAATTCTCCTCTTAATATATAATGATTAACCCGCCAAAAGCCGATTACGGATTACGTTGTACGCTATTCCACTAAGGCTCGTAAACCCGCCTGGTGGAATATGTGTGTTCCGCGCTTTGCTGCAGATCATTATCTGTCGTTTGCTGCCGCTACGCCCGGAAGCTCCTTGCCCTCGAGGAACTCAAGAGAAGCGCCGCCGCCTGTGGAGATGTGGGACATCTTGTCTCCATAGCCGAGCTGGTTGACTGCCGCAGCGCTGTCGCCGCCGCCGATGATCGTGGTAGCGTCAGTCTCAGCCAGAGCAGCCGCAACCGCCTTGGTACCGGCCGCGAGAATCGGGTTCTCGAATACTCCCATCGGTCCGTTCCATACAACCGTCTTCGCAGTCTTCACAGCATCGCTGTACAGAGCAATGGTCTTCGGTCCGATGTCCATACCCATCTTATCCGCCGGAATCTTGTCAGAGTCAACAACAGTCGTCGCGATCTCTGCATCGATCGGATCCGGGAAGCTGTCAGTGCAAACTGTATCAACCGGGAGAAGGAGCTTCTTGCCAAGCTTCTCGGCCTTTCCGATCATCTCCTTGCAGTAATCGATCTTTGTATCGTCAAGAAGAGATGTTCCGATCTCATAGCCCTTCGCCTTCAGGAAGGTGTATGCCATACCGCCGCCGATGATCAGGGTATCGCACTTCTCCAGAAGATTGGAGATAACATTCAGCTTATCGGCAACCTTAGCGCCGCCAAGGATAGCTACAAACGGACGTACCGGATTCTCTACCGCGTTGCCGAGGAAGTCGATCTCCTTCTGCATCAGGTATCCGACTACACACGGGCCGTCAAGGAACTGGGTGACGCCGACATTCGAGCAGTGCGCTCTGTGGGCGGTTCCAAAAGCGTCATTTACGAATACATCAGCGAGTGATGCGAGCTCTTTGGAGAACTCCTCGCCGTTCTTGGTCTCTTCCTTGCGATAACGGGTATTCTGAAGCAGGATGACGTCCCCGTCCTTCATGGCTTCAACAGCCGCCTTCGCATTCGGTCCGACGACGTTGTCGTCCGCTGCGAACTTGACCTCCTGGCCGAGAAGCTCTGAAAGCCGCGCGGCAACCGGAGCCAGAGTCTTGGAAGGCTTGTCCTCCTCGGTCTTTACCTTGCCGAGATGTGAGCACAGGATAACCTTGCCGCCGTCAGCGATCAGCTTCTTTATTGTCGGAAGCGCCGCAACCAGACGGTTCTCGTCCGTGATCTTTCCATCCTTCAGCGGAACGTTGAAGTCGCAGCGGCACAGGACTCTGAGGCCCTTTACATTGATATCATCAACCGATTTCTTGTTCAGTCCCATTTTATTAATCCTCCTGGAATAAACCTGTAATCCCGCAGTCCCCGCGCCGCGGCGCGAAATGAACTGGCTCCGGATCATTTACAAAAGGGTCCGGTCCTTTACAGACCGGACCCTCACTGAGTCTTTTTATCCGTTGAACCGCGCCGCGCACACTGTCAGCCGCGGTTCAAATCTTCATGCCGTCAGACCGGCATCCGGATGTCCACTATCCTCAGGCGCCCAGCAGCTTGCCGAAGTGCTTGATCGTGCGGACCATCTGGCTGGTGTAGGAGTTCTCGTTGTC
>DFHY01000118.1:0-6685 GCA_002371345.1 Lachnospiraceae bacterium UBA3711 | reverse complement strand
TGTCATACCATGAAACAACCTGAACCTGAGTGGTGCCGTTGTCGAGCGGCAGAACCATGGTCTGGGTCGCGTCAAACAGAGAACCATACTGCATTCCGACGATATCGCTGGAAACGATCTCATCAGTGTTGTAACCGAAGGACTCATTGGAGGCAGCCTTCATAGCGTCGTTGATCTGCTCCTTGGTTACGTTGCCTTCCACAACAGCGGTAAGGATCGTGGTGGAGCCGGTCGGGGTCGGAACACGCTGAGCAGCGCCGATAAGCTTGCCGTTCAGTTCCGGGATAACCAGTCCGATAGCCTTCGCTGCGCCGGTGCTGTTCGGAACGATGTTGACAGCCGCCGCACGTGAACGTCTCTTGTCGCCCTTGCGCTGCGGGCCGTCCAGAGTCATCTGGTCTCCGGTGTATGCATGGATCGTGCACATGATACCGGTCTTGATCGGAGCGCAGTCGTTCAGAGCCTTCGCCATCGGAGCCAGGCAGTTGGTGGTGCAGGACGCAGCAGAGATGATCTTGTCATCCTTGGTCAGGTTCTGATGGTTTACATTATATACGATAGTCGGCAGATCATTGCCAGCCGGAGCGGAGATGATAACATGCTTCGCGCCTGCATCGATATGAGCCTGAGCCTTCGCCTTGCTGGTGTAGAAGCCGGTGCACTCGAGAACGACGTCAACTCCAAGCTCTCCCCACGGAAGGTTCTTCGCATCAGCTTCCTTGTAGATCGTGATCTTCTTGCCGTCTACAGAGATGGAATCCTCGCCGAAGGTAACCTTATCGCAGAGCTCGTATCTGCCCTGTGTGCTGTCATACTTCAGAAGATGAGCAAGCATCTCCGGGCTGGTAAGATCGTTGATCGCGACAATATCAAATCCCTCTGCCCCAAACATCTGTCTGAAAGCAAGACGACCGATGCGGCCAAAACCGTTAATCGCAACTTTTACTGCCATAATTCCAATTCCTCCTAAAGAAAAATGTTTAAAAGTTAACCCAATAGCCATTCTATCGGAATACCCTGCAAAAATCAAGGGCTGAGTTGACATAAGAGCCTGATACTTTTAATATTCTGGTAACTCTATTTCAGGAGGGACTGCTATATGATCCGATACGACACGCACATGCACTCTTCTTTTTCAACTGACTCCGATGCCTCCATGGAATCGATGGTTGCCGGGGCCCAAAAAGCCGGTCTGGAAGGCATATGCTTTACAGAACATATGGATCTGGATTACCCCCGGCAGTATTTCCCTTCCGATCCGAACGCATTTGCCGCCGATCCTGAGGAGGTGTTCCGCGAGATCCGGCGCCTGCGCGGTTTGGCCGGGCATGATGATGCCGGCGTAATGAATAACAGCCGGATAAGTATCGGATTCGGACTGGAATTCGGCATGCAGCCCCATCTCGCTGACCGTTTCCACGATATCGCGCAGAGCTGTCACCTGGACTATATAGTCGCGTCCCAGCACCTTGTTGACTCGATGGATCCCTATTATCCCGAAGCATGGGAAGGATTCACGCCGGACGAACTCATAAGCCGGTATTATCAGGAGATGCTGTCCAATATTAAAGCCATGAAGGAGTGGGACTCGCTCGCTCATATGGATTATATAATAAGGTATATTCCCAATCAGAGCGGCCATGTATATGACTCTTATGAGCGGCACTCTGATGTGATCGATGAGATACTTCGATATGTGATCAGTTCGGGAAAGTGTCTTGAAGTGAATACTGCCGGTTATAAGTACGGCCTCGGCCAGCCAAACCCGTCTCCCGCTATACTGAAGAGGTACAGACAGCTCGGGGGCGAGCGCATCACTGTCGGAGCCGACGCGCACGCCCCCGAGCATATTGCCGGAGGATTCATTCAGGCCGAGAAGCTGCTGCTGTCACTTGGCTTCAGGACATACAGCGTCTTTAAGCAGCGGCGGATGCGTGAGATTCAGTTCTCCAGCATCTCGTCGTAGAGTTTTTCATATTTCTTAGCGCTGGCGTCCCACGAGAAATCCATTGCCATCCCGCGGTCAACCAGCCTGTTCCATTCCCTCTTGCGGTTATAGAACACATCCATTGCGTACCTTATGGTGTGGAGCATCTCATGCGCATTGTAATTCGCGAATGAGAATCCCGTCCCGGTCGAATCATATTCATTGTAAGGTGCAACCGTATCCTTCAGGCCTCCGGTCTCCCTGACGATCGGAACCGTTCCGTACCTCAGGCTCATAAGCTGCGACAGCCCGCAGGGCTCAAAGAGCGACGGCATCAGGAATGAGTCGCACGAAGCGTAGATCTT
The DNA here is from genome assembly GCA_002371345.1 of Lachnospiraceae bacterium UBA3711. Lineage (GTDB taxonomy): Bacteria > Bacillota > Clostridia > Lachnospirales > Lachnospiraceae > Porcincola. Next base: position 4,393 of record DFHY01000118.1, on the reverse strand, counting down.
ATGGCTCATCGCTTCCGAATAGTAGATGTTTGCCGCCACCTTCCCCTGATACTTCCATGCGAAGTGGCGGAACATGTTCTCATACCGCTCCTCTCCCGTGCCGAGAATCACAAGCTGAAGATCCTGCTGGCATATCTCATCCATCATGTAAGCGATCAGATCAAATCCCTTCTGGTCAGTGAGGCGTGACACAATACCTATGAGAAACTTTCTTTCATCCTGGTCAAGCCCCAGTTCCTTCTGAAGGGCTTTCTTGTTCTTTACTTTCTCTTTTCTGAAGCTGCTCTTGTCATAATTGAATTCGACGAATGGATCAGTCTTCGGATCATACTCAGAATAATTGATGCCGTTGACTATACCGGTCAGAACATTGCTGCGCGCCCTCATCAGCCCGTCCAGCCTCTCTCCGTAGAACGGAGTCTGGATCTCCCGCGCGTAGGTATCCGACACGGTCGTGATCCGGTCCGCATATACGATCCCGCCCTTCAGATAATTGGCGTCGCCGTATGCCTCCAGCTTATCCGGAGTAAAGAAAGATGAATCAAGGCCTGTGATGTCCTGAACAGTTCTCACATCCCACACTCCCTGGAATCTGAGATTATGTATGGAGAGCACTGTACGGATTCCGCTGAAGAATTCTCCATCGCAGAACTGTCCCTTGAGATATACCGGAACAAGAGCTGTCTGCCAGTCATGACAATGAATGATGTCAGGCTTGAATCCGATCAATGGCAGCGCGCTCAGTACAGCTTTCGAAAAGAAAGCGAACTTCTCAACATCCTGATAGATGTTTCCATATGGCTTCGCGCCCGAAAAATAATACTCATTGTCAATGAAGTAATATGTCACTCCTCCCTCTTCCATCTCAAGGATCCCTACATACTGGCTTCTCCATGAAAGATCCATATAGAAATGAGTCAGATACTTCATCTGATCCTTCCACTCCTGGCGCATACACATATACTTCGGAAGAATAACCCTGACGTCATACCGCTCCTTGTCAAAGCATCCCGGCAGAGATCCCACCACATCCGCAAGACCTCCCGTCTTAATAAAAGGAACTCCCTCTGATGCGGCAAATAATATCTTTTTCATGAAAACACCTCGTTGAGAACACCAAATCTGTCTGTCAGATGCTGACTGTAAACATCACTCACAGCCAGGCCGTGCAAAAAGCACGGCCTGGCTGATCTGCTTAATCAATATCTGTACGCCTGTCCCAAATCACACGCTGAAACCTGTATAGTACGCATATCTCCAGTTTTCTGTACCCAGTTCAGCCTTCGGAATATACTGGCCGAGCAGCGGATCTACTACGCAGCGGGCATAGTATACTCTGCCGTCAAGCTTGAACTTGAAGCGTACTCCAAAATCAAACTTGGTTCCGGTAACCTTCGCTCCCTTGATCGTGAACGTAAGCTTCTTAGTCTTTCCGCTGCCGATGACGTACGACTTATAATTCTTCAGCTTCAGGTTCCTGATATTGAGGAAACCAGGGAAATTCAACAGCTTGGAATTGCCGCTGTACACCTTCATGCTGACTCCGCTGAGGTTGGTGATCTTAACCCTGACAGTCTTCTTGGCCGGATTGATGCTGGTAATGTTGATCCTCATCACAGGCTCAGTCAAGGAGACGGTAACTGTGCAGTACAGGTTGTATGTGGTGCCGTTCTTTGTTGTCGTGGCCTTGATCTTGGCTGTTCCGGCTCCGACCGCGGTGATCTTGCCCTTCTTGTTGACAGTTGCGACAGATTCCTTGTTCGATGACCATGTCACTTTGTCTCCGGAATTGACAACCTCATTAACGACAGTCTCTCCGCCGATCATGGTGAGATCACTGTACAGAAGCGTAGGCTTCGTCTTCGCGGCGACAACATTCACGAGCATCGTATCGTATGTTCCGTCATCGCCCCATACAGTAATCGTGGTGCTGCCCTTCGACTTGCCGTGTATCCAGATGATATTCGGCGTAACGGTCGAATCAAAGTCAGGCTTGTCGGCAACTACTGTATTCGAACTCGCTGTCGACGAGATACGCATATAGCCGCCGGACTTGTTGCGCTGAGTTATCGCAACCTTCTCCCATGACCCGACCGCGACTTCTATGCTGTCGGGAATATCGATTCCGGCACCTGTCACTCTGAAGTACAGGTTAAACCAGTAGCTGCCGGAATAATAGACCCCGAATGAATACGTTCCCGCGGGAACTGCCGACATGTGCACCTCATAATTCAATGAGCTGTAAGTAATGTCAGTCAGATAATACTGCTGGTGGGTATAGACCTCCTCCAGCACATATGTAAGCCTCTGGTTGATGTCGTTCGCGACGCTTCCAAGATTCGGCGAACTGTTATTGTAGATATTGACCCCTACCGATACATTCGTCTGGCTGGAGATCCTGAACTGGCTGGACCAGCCCGCCTTGTTCGTGTTGGTCATAGAGACGGTCTTTGCCGAATAAGTCGTATCGGCAAGCGCGTGCACAGACATCGCCAGAATAAACATCACGGAAAGCAGCAGAACCCTTCTCCACAGCTTCTTCATACCTAGTACCTTCCTTCCATGTAAAACATCAGCACCAACGTGCATTTCTCATATAAACTATAACGCATTCCGTACCTGTTGTCACGAAAGATTCAATGCCAAATCCTTTCGGATTTCTTAAATTGTCCTGAATTTTCATTAAGTTTTTTTTACAAACCGGAATGTGGTATTATTATAAAATAAACCCCTGAAGCCGCGGCAAGCCTTAAGCCAGGGCAGGAAAGGCACCATCATGCGTCATTATGGCAGAAACAGCACAAGCACACAAAAAAGTGACGGAACCGGCGGTTCAGGCCGGCCAAAAAACAGATACGATTATCTTACACGTACCCCTGTTCCTCCCCTGATAAGCCGCCTGGCGGTACCGACTGTCCTGAGCATGCTTGTAACCGGTATATACAACGCTGCCGACACCTTTTTCGTCGGCAGGATCTCCACTCAGGCAACCGCCGCTGTCGGACTCGTGTTCTCTGTGATGGCCGTTATCCAGGCTGTCGGCTTCTTCTGCGGCCAGGGTTCAGGATCATATATTTCGCGGATGCTCGGCGCCGGCAAAAACCAGCAGGCAGGCGAGGCGGCAGCCACCGGGTTCGCACTCTCGCTGATACTTGGCGTGATATTCGCCATATGCGGCAACATATTCGCTTATCCTCTGGGATCAGCGCTTGGAGCCGGCCGGACAACGATGCACGACACTCTGGTCTACATGAGGATAATCCTTATCGGCGCTCCCTTCACCATGGCCCAGTTCGTCATCAACAATCAGCTGCGCTTCCAGGGAAGCGCCGTATACGCGATGGTCGGCCTTCTTGCCGGAGCCGTTATAAACATCGCGCTCGACCCGGTTCTGATATTCGGATTCCATATGGGCGTCGCCGGAGCTGCCATCGCCACAGTCGCAGGACAGTTTATCAGCTTTGTCGTGCTCCTTATCGGAAGCGGCAAAGGAGACAACATACACCTGAAGCTGTCAAATGTGCGTTTAAACAGATACTACCTGATGGAGATAGTCAACAGCGGCAGTCCCGCCCTCTTCCGGCAGGGACTCGCCGCGGTCGCGACGCTCCTGCTCAATCAGTCCGCGGGGCGTGTCGGAGGCGACGCGGCCATTGCCGGAATGTCCGTCGTTACACGTGTTCTGATGCTTCTCTCCTCCGCCATGATAGGATTCGGCCAGGGTTATCAGCCTGTCTGCGGATTCAATTACGGCGCCGGACTGTATGGCCGTGTCAGAGAGGGTTATTTCTTCTGTGTAAAATACGGGACTATTCTGCTGAGCTGCGCGTCCTGTCTGTGTCTCGCATTTGCTCCGCATATCATCCGCTTCTTCAGGGATGATCCGGATGTTATAGAGATCGGTTCCGTGGCTCTGCGCGCGCAGGCTGTCTCACTGCCTCTGATGGCGACGATAGTAATAACCAATATGATGCTCCAGTCAATAGGCAGCGGACTGAAAGCCTCAATCGCTTCCTCTGCCCGAAACGGCATCTTCTTCATACCGCTTATCCTGATTCTCCCCGGATTTTTAGGACTGTTCGGGGTCGAGATCACACAGGCCGCAGCCGACGTATTGTCATTTCTGCTGACGATTCCGCTTGCGGCCTCGGAACTTCGAAAAATAAAAACAACTGATGAGGGAGACAAAAATGATTACAAATGACAAGGGTCTTGTTGAGCTGAAACATCATGTCATCCGTGAAGTATGCCGTATGGCGTGGGATGATCTTCTTACACATGAGGAACGTGAACGTGTTGTCTACAGTATGAGCCCCGGCCCCAAGCCAACCTACCGGTGCTGCGTTTATAAGGAGCGCGAGATCATCCGCGGCAGGATCCGCCTGGCCATGGG
>DFHY01000082.1 GCA_002371345.1 Lachnospiraceae bacterium UBA3711 | reverse complement strand
GTCGAGGAACTGATGAAAAAGTATGACCGCGAGTCGAATACCAGGCCGTGGGAGGGCATTCCTGCGATTGTGATCAAGGTCATGCTGGCGGCATTTTCAGTATTCATGATCTACATGAATCTGTTCGCGGTATGGGATGAGAGAATACGCCGGCCGCTGTTCCTCGGAATCGTAATCCTGTTCGTCTTTATTCTATATCCGGCCAGAAAGTCAGGAGGAAGACCACAGAAGGTCAACAGGATACCGATCTATGACATCATTCTCGCGGTGGTCGGGTCAGGATGCTATTTCTATTTCGTCATTAACAGCCAGACCATAATCAAGCGCGGAATCCGTATTACGGATCTGGAAGTATGGCTTGGAGTGATAGGAATCCTGATACTTGCTGAATGCTGCCGGAGAGTTACGGGAATCCCGATTATAGTCGTTGCGGGCTGCTTTGTGATCTACGCCTTCGTGGCGGGAAAATCCCTGAACTATATTATCTATAATCTGTTCTATACGACGGAGGGCGTGATAGGAACTCCTGTCGGAGTCTGCAGTACATATATTGTCCTGTTTATTATCTTCGGCGCCTTCCTGGAGGCAACCGGAATATCGGATTTCTTTATCCAGTGCGCAAATACGATAGCGGGTTCCGCTTCAGGCGGCCCGGCGAAGGTAGCGGTTATCTCTTCCGCGCTTTGCGGCATGGTTTCCGGTTCATCTGTCGGCAATACGGTTACGACCGGATCTGTAACGATCCCTATGATGAAGAAGACCGGTTATCCGGGTGAATTTGCCGGCGCAGTTGAGGCGGCTGCTTCTACAGGCGGACAGATCATGCCGCCGATCATGGGCGCTGCGGCGTTCCTTATGGCGGAGATGGTCGGCGTTCCGTATTCTCAGATAGTTATCAAGGCGATCCTTCCGGCAGTACTGTACTTCACCGGTATATTCCTGATGGTACACCTCAGGGCGAAGCGCCTGGGACTGAAAGGAATCCCGAGGGAACAGCTGCCTAAGGCAAAGACTATCCTTCCGAAGATATATCTGCTTATTCCGCTGGTAGCGCTGGTATACCTGATAACTGCCGGCTACACCATGAGCCGTGCCGCAATCATCGCCACGCTCCTGTGCATCGTTGTCAGTATGTTCAATAAGGAACACAGGATGACCCCGAAGAAGTTCCTGGATGCCCTTGAGACAGGCGCGAAGAATACGCTCAGCATCGCTGTCGCCTGTGGTATTGCAGGAATCATCGCCGGTGTTGTCACCATGACAGGACTCGGCCAGGTCTTCATCGACGTGATCGTAAAGGTTTCAAACGGAAATCTCCTGATCGCACTGATCTTTACGATGTTCTGCTGCATCATCCTCGGCATGGGCGTTCCGACTACAGCGACGTATATTATTATGGCAACCACCTGCGCCCCGATCCTTACCACAGGCATGGGTCTGAACACGCTCTGCGCAAGCATGTTCGTGTTCTATTTCGGAATTGTTGCCGATATTACGCCGCCTGTGGCGCTGGCCGCTTACGCAGGCTCGGCAATCGCGAAGTCCGATCCCATGAGGACGGCGCTGAACGCGTCAAAACTCGCGATCGGCGCATTTCTGATTCCGTATATATTCTGCCTGAATCCTGCCATGCTGCTGATTGATACCAATGTTCCGGAATTCATCATGATTATCATCACCAGCGTGATCGGTATGTTTGCGATATCCGCGGCTCTGGAAGGATATATGACGACGAAGCTGAACATTGTATTCCGGCTTGCGCTTGCGGCTGCCGGTCTGATGCTTATCTATCCTGGTACCGTGACGGATGTGATCGGAATAGCGATCACTGCCGCAGTCTTTGTGTTCAGCCGTATGAGCAGGAGCGCGTCGCCGGCCTGATTCCTTAACCGGATTATCAGCTTGCATATTTCCTGAAGGAGGGAACAGTTATGGTTATTACGATCAGCAGAGAGTATGGGGCATATGGACGTTCGGTAGCCAAGGCTCTCTCACAGAAGCTTGGAATAGAATACTATGATATAGATTTTATAAGAATGACCGCCGCTAAGAGCGGGTATTCCGAGGAGGACGTAACGCGTGAAGGAGAGTCTCTGAGTTTAGGGAGCAGGTTTATTAATTCATTTCTGAGCACAAGCGCGTATAACAGCTCCTATGATGAGATATTCCAGGCTCAGAGAGAGGTGATACTTGAACTGGCGAAAAAGCCATGCATCATGGTCGGACGCTGCTCAAACATCATACTCCGGGAGGCGGGAGTGAAGACCTTTGACATTTTCCTTCACGCTGACCGCGAGTACAGAAAAGAGCACGCCCTGGAGCTGAATGAGTACGGGAAGATGGATGTGGACCGGTATATTGACAGGTGTGATCACTGGAGAAAGACTTACTACCGCGCCTACACCGGGCATGAGATGGGAGACTATCATGATTACGATCTGTCCATTAATGTAGGAAAATTCGGACCGGAGAAAACAGCTGAGTTGCTGGTGGAGCTGATCGGGGATATGGAATAATCCCTCATGAAGCACAGATCAAGGCTGTGGCGGATGTCTATGACGCGCCGGCCGGATAGTGTGCCTGTAAAGCGCCAATGAACTATGAAACAGCTCCTGAAAAGCTAGCTGAAAAGCTATGAAAATGCTCCTTGACAGCTATCTCATGCATGAATATAATATTTGAGTGTGCGCCGAAAGACGCGCTGTTTGCATGATGATTCGCACCTTCCTACCCCGGAAAGGGTGCTTATCGATACCGGCAAGGCGGAGGTAAAACACCGCCGGGCTCAATTAGATACATGGAGGATATTCGATAATGAAAACCTATATGCCAGGCGCAGCAGGCATCGAGAGAAAGTGGTATGTGGTTGACGCCGAAGGAAAGACGCTCGGACGCCTTGCCACAGTGGTAGCGGCAACGCTTCGCGGAAAGAATAAGCCGATTTTCACTCCTTTCCTGGATACAGGCGATTATGTGATCGTCGTGAATGCGGATAAGATCAAAGTAACCGGAAAGAAGCTCGATCAGAAGACGTACTTCTCACATTCCAAGTATATCGGCGGAGTCAGAGAGACCTCCCTTCGCGAGATGATGGAGAAGAAGCCGGAGAGAGTAGTTGAGCACGCAGTTATCGGTATGCTGCCGAAGGGCCCGCTCGGAAGAGCGATGGCTAAGAAGCTCTTCGTCTATGCCGGACCTGAGCACAAGCATCAGGCTCAGAAGCCGGAAACTATGACGATCTGATAGGAGGGAATGAACTTTGGCTACGGATAGATTTTACGGAACTGGAAGAAGAAAGAGCTCTGTCGCCCGTGTATATCTTGTACCGGGAACCGGAAAGGTCACGATCAACAAGCGTGACATCGATGATTATTTTGGGCTTGAAACTCTGAAGACGATTGTTCGCCAGCCGCTTGTTCTTACAGAGAACACGGATAAGTTTGATGTTCTTGTCAATGTTAAGGGCGGCGGTATGACCGGTCAGGCCGGCGCGATCCGTCATGGCATATCCCGCGCACTGCTTGAAGCGGATGCCGAGTACAGACCTGCACTGAAGGCCGCCGGATATCTCACCAGAGATCCGCGTATGAAGGAAAGAAAGAAGTACGGCCTCAAGGCTGCACGTCGTGCGCCGCAGTTCTCGAAGCGTTAATTTTATTATCAGATTCACAAAATCATACAGATATGCACAAAGCCTTGAAAATCCAGTGTTTTCAAGGCTTTTCCTTTGTTTTAGCGGCATCGGTACCCTTTCTTTAGTGCACCCATTTCAGGCGATAAAGAGCGGTCCAAATCCTGGCTATGTATCTTCTGCTCT
>DFHY01000060.1:10357-11538 GCA_002371345.1 Lachnospiraceae bacterium UBA3711 | reverse complement strand
GCTCCGGCGACTCCTATGTCGTCAAGGAATTTCCCTGCTTTCCCGCCAATTCCGACGATGAAGTCCTTCGCGTCATCGACAACATTTGCCTGAGCGCTGATCGGAGCCAGTGTACCTATTATAAGTGACAGGCTCAGCGCTGCCGCCGCTCTGCGTGTTATCTTCCTGCTCATAGTGTTCTCCCGTTTTACTCTGTAAGCGTAACGTTTCATAAATATATGTATTTCAGCTGAACGTCTTTTATCTTATATCGTTCAGGATTCATTATAATGTGCTGTCAGCTGCGGCTCATATTTTCTGATAAATTCTTCCACCGGCATCGGTCTTGAGAAGTAGAATCCCTGGAATAAATGACATCCCATCTGGGACAGCATATTTACGGCTTCCTGATTCTCCACGCCCTCCGTTATTACGTGCATGCCGAGCGCGTGGGCCATCTGGATGATGGACGACAGGATCGTCTTCATCTTGCGCTCATGTACGGTGTGCTGGAGGAAGCCGCGGTCGATCTTGAGGACGTCCGCATTCAGGTCCTTCAGCATCTTCAGCGAGGAGTAACCGCTCCCGAAGTCGTCTATCTCAACACGGAAGCCCCTGCGGTGAAGCCGGTCGACGATGCGGAGAAGCTGCTCGGGGTTATTTACCATCGCGGTCTCCGTGATCTCGATGTTCAGCATGCCCGGATCGATATCGTATTCCACAACAAGCTTCTCGAAGAAGTCCACAATATCAAGGAGCATGATGTCTATCGGAGACACATTTACGGATATGGAAATGTCCCTGAACGGCGTATCCTTCCATTCGCGAAGCTGTCTGGCGGCCTTCTCCCAGATCACCCGGTCCATCCGGTAGATCATGCCGTTCTTCTCCAGTCCCGGGATGAAATACACCGGCGCTATGACGCCTTCATCTTCCCGCACCCATCTCGCCAGCGCCTCCGCGCTCTTGACACGGCCCTCGGCATCGGTCTGCGGCTGCAGGAACATCTTGAATTCGTCCTTGATGATAGCGCGCTCGAACCTCGACACCAGCTGGTTGTCGGTCAGCGCCTCCATGGTCATGTCATCGGAGTAAACCGCGCACGACATCCTGTCTCCGCAGTCCTTCACATGCCGCAGCGCCATATTCGCTCTGTCGCAAATGACCTCGGGCTCCAGGGTGTTGTCGTCTATGTTGTATAT
>DFHY01000060.1:1736-10161 GCA_002371345.1 Lachnospiraceae bacterium UBA3711 | reverse complement strand
GCGCACCCGGTCTCTTCCGCCATCTTCCCGAAGAGCTCGCCGAGCCTGATAAGCAGCGCGTCCCCTGTCCTGATTCCGAATATGCTGTTGATTACCGTGAAGTTCCTGACATTCAGGCGCAGGTGCGTGTACTTCTTGTCGGGATTATTCCGGAGAAAACGCTCCATCGCCACATTAAAGCCGGATTCATTGTACAGCCCGGTCAGCGGGTCGCGGTCACGCGCGTGAGCGATGCGGTCCGCCTCTTCGTCAGAGTGCTCATGCAGGACTATGAACAGCTCCCTGGAAGGCCCATTTTCAAATGGTATTAGCTGGATGTCGAAGAAGTAGTCCTTGTGGTCGTACTCGTACCTCTGCGTAAATACCAGTGAATGGCTGTTAGCGTCCTGGCGCCCGTCGAGCCAGTTGACGACGATCGTCCGCAGCATGTAGGCTTCCTTCTCGCCCCCGCGCAGTATCATCTCCTTCGCCTGACGGTTTGCGAATACTATGTTCTGGTTAGCGTCCATATGGATGACGCCGGTCACCGCCTGGTTGAATAGATAGTCCGATGAGGACTGCTTCAGGTCAGACTGGATGCTGGTATTCACCGTCTCGTCCGACAGGTCGGTAATGCGGACGGATTCGATCACATAGTTGTGCTCCTCTCCGTCTTCCGTCAGAACTCTGTATGGCGACGTCTTGATCCGGAAGGTCTTGCCATCCATCACTTCTGTCTTGTAGAGAATCTTCTGCTGTATGCACGCGCGCCGCGAGAAACAGTTGCTGCAGCGGTGGTCGTGCTTCCAGATATGATGACAGGTTCCCTCCGCCTTCACGCCATCTCCTTCGAGGCGCATCGTGCTGCACGCGTAGGGATTCACGATTCTCGCAATGTCGTATTCCTTCTGCTCCCGGAGAAGAATGTCCTTCAGCTCCTCCATGGAGATCGGCATATTGTTCATCAAAAACCTGCTTCTATTGTTATGTTGTTGAGTGGCATCGCAATCAGTTGAGTGGCATCGCAGCCAGCCGGCAGATCATCTCTCATGGCGGCCTATGCTCACAGGCATAGAACACAGCCATGCGTCACCGCTTTCATGGCGGCCTATGCTAGCATGCATGAGATAGCCATGCGTCACCGGCTTGACAAGAATTATGATTACGTTATGGCATTTATTATGTTATGGCATTTATCACTTATGACATTATACATCTACGAGATGGGAAGGGCAATTAGATCTACGCCCTCTCTATTACACAACTATGATGTCTGAATAAAGGCTTATTGTTTTTTATCGTCCTGTCATAATTTATACCGATAAGTATCAGATTTCCCTTGTACAGTTCCAGCCTGTCCGGATACTTTTGTCGGTGGATCTGATCCAAAGCAGTTTCTGCAGTTTTTTCATATTTAAGTTCTATCAGAATCGCAGGAATGTCCGGCTTCCTCGGAATAAATGCCAGGTCAGCATAACCTTTTCCTGTATCAAGTTCAGGAATAATCGTATAGTAATCCTGCGCACTGTAATAGGCCAGCTGGATCGCGTAGCTAAGTCCTGCTTCGCTATGGTATGTTCTGTTTCCGGCTTTATTATGAGCCGCCTCAATCAGTTCAGCTACAGTCTCTTTATCTCCATTCCAGGTTGCCTGAAGAAGTCTCTCTGAATTCTGCAGCGCCCTGAAGGTGACAGTCCAGTCTCTTGCTTTTGTAGATGACCTGAATACATCCATAACCTCCCGGTTTGGAATAAAAACTTCCTTCTTCTCACTGTCATAGCTTAAATATCCAAGATGGATCAGCATCGTCAGAATATCATCTTTGTTATGAAATGTAGTCATATCATTCTGGTACCCGGAAATGTCAACCTTCTCACATCCCCCGTCCATCAGAACAGCTACTGTCTCCCTCAGGCCATCGAAATCCCATTCTATATAACGCTGCAGAGCTTCATAGGTCTCGGTCTCGTTCCAATAGTTTTCAAGCCGCTTATTCCGAATTGCCTTGACCACAGAATACGGGCTGTAGATCTCATATACACAATGCTTCTCCATATCAAGATCATTTTCTTCAGTAAGTATATTAGGAGAAACTGTATTTGACAGCCTGTAACCATCATACCAGTTCTCAAGTTCCGGGTATGATAATCCCCACTCCGCGCATAATTCCTGCACTTCCATAGCTGTAAAACCGGCGTAGGAAGCCATCTGCATGGGAAATGTCATTGAGTATTCATCGAACATATTCAGGGCGGAATGCTTGCCGTATTTTTTAATAGGAAGAATCCCGGTCATATACGCAAGTGCTATATACTCCTTGTCCTTCAGCCAATCGCGAAGGAAGTCCAGATACATCTTCTGTCCATCCCTGTCGTCTTTCCGTTCCCGAAAAACCGCATCCCACTCATCTATAATAATGACAAACTGATTGTGTGTTCTTCTATAGAACTTTTCAATACTGAAGACAAAATCTTTTGCATCAAACCTTGTTCCTGGATACATCTCATCCAATTCTTCAAGTATTCTCTGTTTGATTGTTGAAATCGCCTCTGATACTGTTCGTTCCCTGTTAAAAAAGTCTGTCATCACGAGTCGGATAACATCGAATCCTCCCAGCCACTTATCCCACTCCTTGCAGCCGCTGAGTTTCGATTGTTCAAACAGAGACCTGCTGTCCGCTTCCCGATCATAGTACGCGCTCAGCATATCAGCCGCCATCGTCTTGCCGAACCTGCGCGGTCTGGAAACGCACACGAATCTCTGGTTTGTATTAATGACATTATTCAGGTACGCTATCATTTCCGACTTATCAACATATATCTCGGAGGCCAAAGAAATCTCAAACCGCCGTTTTCCCGGATTCAAGTATATTCCCATATTCTTAACCTCCAATACATTGTGCCGGAATAATCAACAGCTTCTGTATCGCCGTGCCGAAGCAATCCCCAATTTTCACTCTTTTGACATAAGATTTACAGCCACGATCCTTGTTTGAGCTTGAGGATGTGCCTTCCCCTATGTATGTTCCTTCACCTGCACCTGCCCTCTCGCCTGTGATCATGTCTTTGTTTTTGTTGAAGCAGAAGCTCACCATGTATCCGGTGCTCAGGCCGAAGTAGTCAAGGTATGCCTCGACCTGTTTTTCGCCGGCTTCGTTGTAGCGCGGCCCTCGCCAGATCTTCAGCTCGACCACATACCTCTTTCCCAGATAGTGTATCACTACATCCATACGGAGCTTGTCGCGCGTCTGCTCTTCTATGCTGAAGGTTCCTGTTCCGTTTATGATCGGAGCGATATAGGTAAGGAACCGCTCGCGGCCTTCCTCCTCCAGGAATCTGTCTTCAGCATTTCCATGCACACGCCGCTGAGTCTCTACGAAATGCTCAAGGATAAGAGGCATGTTCAGGCTTCCGTCTTCCATGATGAAGATGGACTTGTTGATCAGGGCGTCGCTGCGGAAGACGTCGTTCTTCCGGCTCTCTCCGAGGAAGTACTGGTACAGGCGCATCTCGAAGATGCGGTTTGAGATAGCAACAGTGTTGCCCTGCCTCTTGATGAAGCCGTACATGACAAGGAGCTTCTGCTCATCATCATCCGGCTGCCAGGCTATCACTTCGCCCTTCATCAGAATATCCCGGAGCTGCGTCTTCAGGTGCGGCGCGTTTTCAAGCTTGCCCATCAGGGAGTTGAACAGTGTGCTCTCGCCGTCAGCAAGAAGCATCTTAATAGCTTCGTCAAGACCATCCTCGGACCATGGAAGTGGCATCTCATCCATGAGCTGGCACAGCCTGGACACGAGGTATGGATATCCGCTTGTGTACTCGCGAAGGCGCCTGGCCATAAGCGCCGTGTCCATCCCGGTATTGTGATCCGATTCATACTCTTCAAGCATCCCGCGTATGCCCGCCTCCGAAAGACTCATGTCGATATTGAAATCGGCAGCGATGTTCCAAGGACTATTAACCTTATGCGCTTCATCGTCTCGGATCTTCGACTTTAAGTGCCTGATGTCAGTCACTCCAGCAAGGATAACTGACTGAAATGTCGGATATGACTCGTCCTTCTGTTTCTCAAGGTACTGCATACGCAGCTGAGCCAGGAAATCGAGGAACACCTGATTGTTCGATGCGGAGTCCACCTCGTCGATAATCAGCACCAGAGGCTTATCAGTTTCATCACACCACAGCGATAAGGCATCGAACAGTTCATCAAGGGCAGCTTTGTCATTTTGCTCTCTGCTGATGTAGTCTTCCAGTTTTCCTTCAACCGACACCGGCAATTGAAGCTTCCTCTTTTTTAGAAGCATTCTCGAAAATGCCTTCACAAAAGCTTCCTCTGTAGCAAAACCGGCAACGCCTATACCCTGAAAATCAAAGCTTACAACCACATAGTCATCCTTCAGATAGTTTTCCAGGGCAAAGAGCGTTGTAGTCTTCCCGTACTGGCGGGCACGGTTGATCATGAAGTAGTCGCCCTCATCCACCATTCTGCGGATCTGGGCAAGCCGCTCGCTGATATCAACCATATAATGTTTTGCCGGGATGCAGATCCCTGTTGTGTTGAACTTTTTCATGGCTATCCCGTGTACTATTATTAGGGAAGCGCTGATTAATTCTTCTTCATGCTGATATCGCCTCCGGCTAAGCGCTTCCCTAATGTGATCTTTGAGCGCGCTATGCGCTCAAAGCCGCGTGCGGCGCGGCTTTCGAAGAAAGCCTTCCTATGCGCCGCACCGCGATCCGCCGGAGGCTCTAAGGAAACACTGATATAATCAGTGTTTCCTTAGACAATCGCCTCAAACAGTGTTCTCTCTCCGATCTTTACTATTTTGACATAAGACTTACAGCCACGATCCTTGTCTGAGTTTGAGCATGTTCCTTCACCTGCCCTCTCGCCTGTGATCCTGTCTTTGTTCTTACTGAAGCAGAAGCTCACCATATATCCGGTACTCAGGCCAAAGTAGTCAAGGTATGACTCGATCTGTTTCTCCCCGGCTTCATTATAGCGCGGGCCGCGCCAGATCTTCAGTTCAACCACATATCTCTTTCCAAGATAGTGTATCACCACATCCATACGGAGTTTGTCACGGGTCTGCTCTTCTATGCTGAATGTTCCTGTTCCATTGATAATCGGTGCAATGTAGGTTAAGAACCGCTCTCGGCCTTCCTCCTCCAGGAATCTGTCTTCAGCCTCTCCGTGAACACGCCGCTGCGTTTCAACGAAATGCTCAAGGATGAGCGGCATGTTCAGGCTCCCGTCTTCCATTATGAAGATGGACTTGTTGATCAGGGCGTCGCTGCGGAAGGCGTCGTTCTTCCGGCTCTCTCCGAGAAAGTACTGGTACAGGCGCATCTCGAAGATGCGGTTTGAGATAGCAACAGTGTTGCCCTGCCTCTTGATGAAGCCGTACATAACAAGGAGCTTCTGATCATCATCGTCAGGCTGCCAGGCGATTACTTCCCCTTTCATCAGGATATCCCGAAGCTGTTTCTTCAGGTGTGGCGCATTTTCAATTTTGCCCATCAGGGAGTTGAAGAGCGTACTCTCGCCGTCCGCGAGGAGCAGCTTGATAGCTTCGTCAAGACCGGGTTCGGACCATGAAAGGTGCATCTCATCCACAAACTGGCACAGCCTGGAGACGAGATATGGATATCCGCTTGTGTACTCGCGAAGACGCTTAGCCATAAGCGCCGTGTCCATCCCGGTGTTGTGATCCGATTCGTAGTCTTCAAGCATTCCGCGGATACCAGCCTCGGAAAGGCTCATATCGATATTGAAATCTGCCGCTATGTTCCACGGACTGTTGACCTTGTGTGCCTCGTCGTCGCGGATCTTAGCCTTCAGGTGTTTGATATCGGTCACTCCGGCAAGGATCACTGACTGAAAAGTATGAACCCGTTTACCTTTTTCACGCTTCAGATAAAGCGATCTCAGCTGTGCAAGAAAATCCAGAAATACCTGGTTATTTGATGCGGAATCCACCTCGTCGATCATCAGAACCAGCGGTTTATCAGAACATTTGCACCAGTCACTGAATACCGACAGAAGCTCATCAAGCCTGCCATCTGTCGGATAACGGTCTGCCAATGATTGAAATCCGGTTTCAGCCTGAGCTGGTATCGTCACATCGCTCTCAAGTGCTGTCTTCAACATGATTCTCGAGAGTGTCCTGCAGAACTCTCCTTCATTTGCAAAACTGTCAAAGCCTATATCCTGAAAGTCCAGATCGACAACCACATATTCATCCTTCAGAAATCCCTCCAACGCAAATAGCGTCGTAGTCTTCCCGTACTGGCGGGCGCGGTTGATGGTGAAGTAGTCGCCCTCATCCACCATCCTGCGGATCTCGGCAAGCCGCTCGCTGATATCGACCATATAGTGTTTTGACGGGATGCATAGCCCGGTTGTGTTGAACTTTTTCATAGTAATCTCCATTCCGTCATTTGAGCTGCATGCAGCTCTTCTTCAGGCTCATCGTAGTAATTCACCGTCTAAAGCACTCTTACTTACATCTATCACTCACATATGCCTAGAGTCAGAGAATCTCAAATGCATGTGCTACAGTGTTCATGACAGCTTCAGGGAACTGGTTTTTTATTCAGAAACTCCATTACTCCGTTCTGGAAATCCCTGTAATACGGCTTCTCGTACATCATGATATGCGAACCGCCCTCAATCACCTGAAGCTGTGATCCTTCAGGGAGTTCATCCGGCGCCGATCTCAGAAGCTTCTGATCCATATACGGATCTTTCGTGCCATAGATCACAAGAGTGGGCACAGTAATCTTACCAAGGTCAATCAGCCTTGTCCCTTCATCAACAAAGGCATCTCTGCTCCATCCCCTGGGGCTGGAGTCACCGTCATAGTGCCAGCAGCTTGAGCAGAACATCTCAATCAGAATCGGATCGGCCACATTTTCATCAAATGTACCGTCTCCATTCTTCTGAAAGTCTTCAGCCGCCCCTTCCCATGTATTGTGGCTGAAGGGCTCTCCTGCTTCCTGCACGCCGAGCCCTGACAGGATCGGTGCGTACAGTATGAGCTTCCTTACATGCTCAGGATGCTCCGCGGCAAATGTGCCTGCCGTCATGGTTCCCCAGCTCCAGCCGAGTACGTCAATCCTGTCCTGTCCGCTGATCCGGATGATCTCATTTACAGCAGCATCGATGTCTTTTGCAGCATACGCCGTATCCGGCATGAAACCGTCCGCTGCCGGATCGGACAATCCATAGCCCGCGATGTCCAGCCGCCACACCGCGTATCCATTTCCGGCAAGGAAGCGCACAAGGCTGTAGTCTTCATAGTCGATGTCAAATTCATGAGACGAATAGGTCGATCCGTGAACCAGAAGAATATGGCGTTCCGGATCTGCATTTTCCGCTGACGTACAATCAAGATGAAGCGCGACGCCATTTCGCTCAAGAGGAAAAACCTCGCAGGAGTATACAGTCTCCTCTCCAAATGCTCTGCTGCATGGCAGCGCCGCAATGATGGATATGAGCAGAGTCCACAGCAGTATAGAAATATGCTTTATCATAATCACAAGGTCTCTTCCCAAAAACAGCAGGTACTCTCCGCTACTACTATATACTTATGCTTAGTATTCCTAACATCCGGCCAGGATGTTATCCAGCTTGTTGCTTAAGCTGTAGAATGATGGAAGCATAGGTCTGACTACTCTCCTTGTCTTTCCGTATTTCCGTACATAGTCAGTCCCCAGCCTTGCCTATCACATAGTCCTTCGCACCATCATAAGTCAGCGAAAACCAGACTGATTATATTCCCGCTTAACCTTATTGCTCATGAGATACCTGCGCCCCTTTCATGAAAGAATATCATGTCCCTATCATCATAACAGCGGGAACCATAGTCTTCCATTTGGCAAAACGCAGAATCTCTTTTTGTTTAAGTGATACCCGGTGATCCTGCATATATTAATCACTGTTGTAATACAGAATCACCGTCAAAAACACTCTTCCTCTTCCAGAAACCTGTATTCGGCATCTCCATGTACGCGGCACTGTGTTTCAACGAAATGTTCAAGAATGAGCGGCATGTTCACCGGCGTCCTCCGGGCTGTATGCCGTTCTTCCTCAGAACGCTCTTCATATAGACCGGCGTGAAGATAAATATCAGTATGAATCCGACTATCATGCAGACCGCAAGCGATGACAGGAACATCGGCAGGAAATGAAGATCCGCCTGACCGTGGCTCCTCCTCATGACCATAATATAGGAAAATGACACCATCGCGAGTGTAATGACCGGAGTATATATCAGATCAGAAATCAGGCTCTCCACGCACCTCTTCGCAAATCCCGGCTTCATATTGCGTGTCGCTGACTCAGTAACCTTCCCTACCGGCACGATCTCACCGATAATCAGGCTTATAATCAGGCTCACGACAAATCCTGACAGGATACTTATGAGCAGCTGCGGAAATGA
>DFHY01000060.1:0-1670 GCA_002371345.1 Lachnospiraceae bacterium UBA3711 | reverse complement strand
ATGTTACGCGCATTTCCGGTAAGCACACCTGTAACCGACAGGAAGAAGCTCAGCGTCAGCCCCATCCTTATGCTCATCTGTCTGCTGATCCTCTTCATAACCTGCTTCTTCTCATTCATTGCTATGATTCCTTTCAGTGATACTGGTTTCTGCCTTGCATTCACACTCTCTTCTCTTATCTTATCAAATGAGCCGCTTTATATCTATTGTAAAACAGCAGAATCTCAAATGCATGTGTTATAATGCTCATGACAGCTTCATGACCGTGACTTTTTCATCATGCTCATGACAGCTTCGTGACCGTGACTTTTTCATCATGCTCATGACAGCTTCGTGACTGTGACTTTTTCATAATGTTCATGACAGCTTCAAGACATTGATTTTTTCATCACGTTCATCGTTCTTCTCTGCAGCACATTTGTGCGCAGCGCGCATCACTGTCAGAGGGAGGGCAGGCTCCATGATTATCCAGACAGGAAACCGCACAGATATCCCCGCATTTTATTCTGAATGGTTTGCCAACCGTCTCCGTGAAGGATATGTGCTCGTCCGGAATCCATTTAATCCATTCTCTGTCACAAAGTATCTTCTGGATCCCGACATCGTGGATCTGATCGTGTTCTGCACGAAGAACCCTGGTCCCGTGCTTCGCAATACCGCTCTTATGGAGCTCCTGCAGTCCTATCATCAGTATTGGTTCGTGACCATAACCCCGTACGGGAAAGATATCGAGCCAAATGTGCCTCCGGTATCTTCTGTCATGGCACATTTCAGAGAGCTCTCTGATATCGTCGGCCCCGGTAATATGTGCTGGCGGTATGACCCGATTCTTCTGGACACGGACTGGACCATTGAACGCCATCTGTCCGCTTTCCGCTCTATGTGCGATACACTCCGCGGCTCCACCCGCACAGTCGTTATAAGCTATATTGATCTGTATGAAAAAGTAAAGGTGAATTATCCCGAGGCAAAAGCGGTTCCCCTCGATACCCAGCTGTCCATGACGAAGGATCTCGTAAGGATTGCATCAGATTACGATATGACAGTCAAACCGTGCGGGGAGAACCCCGTTCTCGCCTCAGTCGGCGCGGACTGTTCGGGATGCATGACGCAGAAAGTATTCGAGTCGGCAGCAGGCGAGAACCTTATCCTGCCCAAAGTCCAGCGCAACAGGAAAGAATGTGCCTGCTATATCACAAATGACATCGGTGCGTATAATACCTGCGGCCATTTCTGCCGCTACTGCTACGCAAATGCAGACCGGGATACTATTCTCCGGAATATGCGCATCCACGACCCGAAGTCACCATTTTTAATCGGGCATCAGCAGCCGGAAGATGTCATCCATGAGCCCAGACAGGTCAGCTGGATCGACCCTCAGATGAGACTGGATATTTTTTAAGAAACTCCATTATGCCGTTCTGGAAATCCCTGTAATATGGCTTCAGCCGCCCCTTCCCTAGACAGCAGGAACTCTCTGCTTGTGCTGCAACAGCAGCTTGTCAAGATTTCCGATATCAAGAATCTTATCTGCCATGCCCGCACCTTATATCATTCCGGCAGGTACAGTTTGCTGAGTACCGTTTCTTTTGCCTTGTCAGGAATAATGCGCAGAAGCAGCATCAGCGCCTTATACTCAAGGCCAACAGGTACTCTCGCCGGAGGATTCT
>DFHY01000080.1:30867-47717 GCA_002371345.1 Lachnospiraceae bacterium UBA3711 | reverse complement strand
ATCGCGCGCAGAAGTGTCGCCGTATCCGTCGAGAAGTACGGATGTCCCGTCCCTCCGGCGAAAAACACGACTTCACCCGACTCAAGCGCCGCCAGCGCCTCATCCTTCGAAAACAGCTGCGTGAAGCTGCCGCACATAAACGGAGTCATTACACGGGTTTTCAGCCCCTGCGAACGGAATATCTCGGAGACATATATGCAGTTCATGACAGTCGCCAGCATCCCGATCTGGTCAGCCTTTGTGCGCTCCATGTTTCCGCTTGAACGCCCCCGCCAGAAGTTGCCTCCTCCGGTGACAACCGCGATCTGCATTCCATCATCAACCAGGGTCTTCACCTGCGCTGCTATGCCGAGCACCGTCTCCTCGTCGAATCCTGTTTTCTTATCACCTGCAAGCGCCTCACCGCTGAGTTTAAGCAATACTCTCTTCATTGATTTCCCCCTCCCGGACATGATGCAAAAATCATACCACATTTGCTCATACAAATCTATGATGTCGGGGTAAAAAGAACCTTTTGCCCCAGGCTATGATATCCTCAGTAAACCAGTACCCTGCTGTTTACCGGAAGCAGCTTGTAGATTGCCTTCGCGTCCTTCTCTTTCAGACGTATGCACCCGCCGGAAGCCACACGTTTCCCATACTGGCTTTTATTAAACCTGCCCGGCCATTTGTGCATGCCGCCGCCCGTAACCTCCGTGAACCATTTCAGGCCGCTCAGCCACGGACGCTTATAGTCGACCTTATGCCATCCTGTCTTTGTGGGAGACTCCACCTTGCCGGTGGAACACTTGAATACCTTATACAGCACCCATCTTCCATCGGACGCGGCGAAGACGTTCACTCTCTGCTTGTCAAGACTGACCCACGCCACATACTTCTCTTTGTCTCTCACCTTCGCTCTCATATTCATGAAGGCTTCCTTTGTGGCGGTGTTGTAGTCGCCGTCCTTCACGACAGTAGGACGGGCCTTTTTGTAGGATAGCCATGAGTCCGGTACGCTGACCGTCTTTTTGCCGTCTCCGTACCTGACCGTACTTTTTCCCTTTCCTCCGGCACGGTAAGTCACCGTCACCCTGCTTCCCTTCTTAGCCAGAACAGTCTTACCGCTGGTAATGCTCCTCCTCAGGACCGCGGTCCAGTAGAGCGAATGCACCTGCTCCAGATGCACACTGTTGTCTTTCTGCTTCCCTGCTCCATATGCAGTGCCGTCAGGGAGCAATGATCCCGCCCCAACAGCAAGCGCAATGAACATGATACATACAAACTGCTTAATTCTCTTTTCAGCCAACATATTCTATCTGTCTTTCTTCTTCTCCGGCAGGTTCCGCTTCCGCGCGCAGGTCAGAATCTATGAAACCTCGCACACTATCATACGCAGCTTGCCGTTTTTGTCCGGCGGTATCACATCCATCCACTCGAACTCAAACTCAAAAGGCCTCTTAAATATCTTATTGAGAGAGCCTGCAAGATACTCTTCCAGGTCGGCCCTCGTCATCTCCGCCTTTTCGTCGCGCACGATCTGGACATGAATCAGGTCATACGTCTTCTGGATGAATCTGATCTGAAGAATATCCGGACAGTGGGCGATCACCGGCGTCACCTCGAAGAAGCTGGTGACCCTTCCGTCCTCGTACCGGAAGTAATCGTTCAGCCTCCCCTCCACCTCAGTAATAAAATGCACTCCCTGTGACGTTCTCATCACGGCTCTGTCCCCGACCTCGTAATTGATCAGAGGCAGATCAGTCTTATACAACGGAGTGATCAGAATGCGCCCGCGTTTCGCAAGCTGTCCGTCATCATCCACCACGTTTACCACAAATGAATCATTGTGAACAGCATAGTAGTTTTTCCCCGGGAGACGCAGCATGCACGCGCCGGTCTCGGCTGTGCCGTAGGAATCAATTATTCCCTCCCCGAGCTGCTCGATGAACAGCGCGCGGTCATTTTCCGTAACCTTCTCGGATATCGGGTCATAAAACTTCGGATGAAAGATCTTCTTGCCGGTGCGCTTCGCGTACAGGACCAGGCGCATAAGCTCCGTCTTGTTCATATAGAGCCAGTCCGGCCGGTACTCATTGATCCTGTCTATAACCTCGGGCTCAGGAGCGTACTGATCCACAAACGCGTGCCGGAATATACCAAGCTTCTGCAGAAAAGTGTCCTGTCCCCCGGGATTGACGTCATGCATATTGATGCGGCTCATCATCTTCCCTGTCATGGGGTTGTATCCGCAGCACAGCATTACCCGGTACCAGTTAGCCTTCATATAAGCCTTCTCCCTGGGGGAGAACAGCACGGACACAGGCTTCCCTGTCGACCCGGAGGTAGTATCGCAGATCCAGTCCCTGTAGCGAGACTGATCCTTCAGACCGCCCATCCATTCCCTGAGTTCATTTTTAGTCAGGACAGGCAGCTTCGTAAGGTCATCTCCGCACCTGATGTCTTCAGGCTTAACTTTGGCCCTGTCGAAGCGCTCCCTGTAAAAATCGATCTCATACGCGCGCTGCGCCAGCTTCTGAACACGCTCATTCTGCAGCTGCATCACCCTGGAAAAATTCTTCGGAATCCTGTGAGCCATCTTAGGCAGGTCAGCCAGGATATATCCGTTCATCATCTTCTTCTGTATATTATCCAGCATACTTATGCTCCCTGATCATGTGTCCCTCAAAGTCTGTATTTCTTCCGTGTGAGGCCTCCCCCGGGGAATACTGTCCGTCAGCATATTTACAGTCAGCGGTATAGTTCTTTTTACTTTGTCGATGACTTATAAACAGAATTAATCCCCGTTTTCCTGTACGACCTCGACAGATATGTTCTTCAGAGCCCTGTCAAGGGCGTCGGTAGCTTCGGCCAGTGTCTTTCCCCTGGTTATGACATGTCCGATCCGGTTCGGTCCGACATGGAACTTCTTTACCTGGTCTCCGACCGTATAATCGAACACGACCTCATAGATATTCCTGTCCGACTTCGGGTTGCGGTTCGCCATAGCGATGATCTCACCGTCCCTGTCACTCATGAGAAGCTTCGAGGCGTTGGGCACATGCAGAGCTGTCGGAAACTCAGGCTTCTGCCCAAGCGCGACCTGTATTATCTTCTCATAGTAATCAAAACCATAATAGATAGATACCAGCTCCGCCAGACAGGTGGCGCCTGACCTTCCACCTATCTCAAGAACATAGGTTTTTCCGTCCCGCATGATAAAATCGCAGTTGCAGGCACAGTTGTCAAGCTTCATAGCCTTAAGTGCCTTCTCGCAAGTCTCACAGCAGTCACGCAGCTGATCCTCGCTGAGCTCATATGGAGCAAAATGCCCCGCCGGCACTCCGGTGCTCCCATGGAAGATATAGTCTCCGTGTGGAAGAATGAACTGAACCTTTCCGTCCATCACAAAAGCCTGGGCTCCGAACTCCCGGCCGACTATAAACTCCTCGACTATGTAATAGTCCTTTCTGGTGTAGGACTGGGCGTTGCGGATCGCCCCCTGCAGATCCTGCTCACGGTCAACTCTCGTGATGCCGCGGCTGCCTGAGGAGTCGACAATCTTGACGATCAGAGGATACTGAAGGCCTTCTGTCCTGGCTATGACATCCTCATTGAAATACACCTTGCGGTACTTTGCCGTCCGCACTCCATTGTCCTCGTAGCACTGCTTCATAAGCACTTTGTCACAGGCAAGCCTGGCTGACTCATAGGATATGCCCGACAGCTTCAGCTCGTCGTTTACCCTGCCTATTGTCATCACCGCCACATCAGTGCCGGCGGTGCAGATACCGTCGATCCTTCTCTCTCTCGCAGCCTGAAGAACGGCCTCCGAATCAACGGTATTGATGTGAAGAACCTCGTCCGCATACGCAAACCCCGGGTAGTTCCCTGGAATAGAAACCGCGATGGTATGGATACCCATCTCCCTGGCTTTCTTTATCAACGGCACCTGGTATATCCCGGCGCCCATAATCATCAACGACTTCATCTATGTCCCTCCTTTGCTTCAGTCTTCTCCCCTGTACTGTAAAAACGTTCACCGTGGTCATTTTCCAGAAAAGGCACACTTCCATGCTCATCGATACGGCGCACGACAAACTGAGGATTGTTGCACATCCCGAGAAAGATTCTGCCGATATACTCTCCGATCAGCCCCATAAAAAGAAGGATAATGCCCGAGAAGAAGAATATGGAGACCATGACGCTCGGCCAGCCGAGCGCTGTGACAGGCCGCACTATCTTTCGTACTATAACACCGATTATTCCGATCAGTCCCGCCAGCGAAAAAATATAGCCAAGAATCGTAGCAAGGCGCAGAGGGACAATCGAGAATCCGATTATGTTCGCCCAGAGCTTTACCAGCTTGCTGAAGGTATATCCGCTCTGGCCGACCTCTCTGCGAAAATGCTCAACAGGAACGCAGCTGATATTGCGGGTCACTCTCAGAAACACTCCCTGTATATGTGTGTAAGCGCTCTGATACTGTATCGCGTAGTCACGAACGAAGCGTCTGATCACCCAGAAAGAGCTGGTCTTCATATCCTTGGGTTTTCCGATCAGGATGCTCAGCGACCACTGATTGAAACGGCTTCCCAGATTCCGTCCGCCGGAGTGCTCCTTGTGCGGATAATAGGCATATACAATATCGTACCCTTTATCTATCTCTTCCAGAAGCTTTGGCAGCTGACCTGGGTCCGTCTGTCCATCGTCATCCATAGATATGATAAAATCACCCCTGGCGTAATTAAGCCCGGCCATCTGCGCGTTGTGCTGCCCGGCGTTCTTCGCAAGCTCGATGACCCGGACATTGGGATAATCCCGCACGAGGCTCCTCAGTTCCCTCACCGTCGCCCCGTCATCAGGGCTGCAGTCATCCACCAGCACAAACTCCGAATCGGAGATATTCATATCTTCAAATGTCAGCATAGTCTTCTCGACAACCTTCCTGATCGTCTGAGAAGACTTGTAGCATGGAATCACAACTGTATACAGCATATCTTATATAATTGACAACTTCCCTTTCCGCGGTTCACGCCGCCCTGAGACGACATGATCCCTTAACGAATCCCTGTACATCCGGTCTCAGGCTTTATGATCAACGTTATAAGCATCCTGATGCCGGCCGCAAAACCGCTTTTCATTGCCAAGAGTGTACCACACTTCCTCACAAGATGTAACTACCATTACTATTCACGGTTGCTCTGAACCTTTCACCTGCCAGGAGCAAGCTTGCCTGCGTATGGCAGTGAACAGGTTCAGAGCATGGCCGCGAAGCGGGAACTATGCCTTTTGCTTTTTGACATACAGAACTACACCTGCAAGATACAGCACCAGTCCCGCCAGTGAGATCACCGCGCCTGCCCTGCCCCACGGCGTAGAGTATACAAGGCGGATATCATGGTCTCCCCCGCCAAGGGCAACTCCCATATAGCATTCATCAGCCTGGATAAGCTCCGCCTTATCCCCGTCCACAAATACACTCCAGCCCCTGCTCCACGGAATCTGGAATACCATAAACCGTGCCTCATCGAGGTGCACGGATCCCGTAACTGTGTTCTTTTCGAAGGATACATCAGTGAGATGATATTCATTCAGCGCCCCGATCCTTGACGCAAAGTCAGATCTTGGGATATATACCAGATTAGCAGAGTCAATGGCGTATCTCCCCTTCTTAGTGAACCTGATTTTCAGGACATCTTCTGTATCTGCCTCTCCATATCCAAGAGAGACAAGATAGTCCTCTCTTCCAAGCGTGTACGTCTGCTTCGGCGACAGTGCCGTAACCCTCTTGCGGATTCCGGTTGAGCGTATCTTCAGCGAAGCGCCCATGCCGTCAGGAACCAGGCCGCACAGTTCAAACATCACGTCATATCCCTTTTTCCTCTGATACGGGATGCTCAGTGAAGCCTTCCTGTCTTCTACCAGGTATCCGTCCTGCGTCCTCTCTATTCCGTCCACACCGTCCGGCAGGCTGAGCTTCTGTGTGATGATGCCCGAAGCCTCCGCCGGGGCATCAGTCCGGGTCAGTCCGCCATCCTGCAGCAGAGCATCCGCTGTCCTGTCTTCCACGCACACTGCCCCGAGCATAACCTCATCCATTACGGCAGCCGGCAGCTTAAGATATTCTGATGACGGAATCACCTTTTTCACGGTATAACCGAACATCAGAGGATGCTCATTTTCCCATATCTCCATCCGGCCGTCAGTCCAGACCCTCTTTGTAAAACCATACGGAAGCTGTGCGCTCCTGCCTGCCTGAATCTGAAAGTACTTAACACCTGCCAGTGCCTCTGCTGTGGTGCGGCCGTCCAGAGAACGGATATGAAGCAGCGTTGTAAGTCCTGTGTTCTCGGTGTCCAGCATGTAGCTCACCTGTGACGCGTTGAGTACACTGTTGTATATCTGCACTCCCGGATATCCGAGCTGCAGGGACGCGTTGTCCTCGCCTGACTTGTCCCAGATTCCGTCGACACGGTAGAAACCGTCATCCCACACATTTCCGTTCCGCGAGGGGGCGGCAAGGGCATAGTTCGCGTACTCCGAATCCGAGAAGAAAGACTGAGTAGTGCCGCGGTCCGCATAAAAACGCGTCAGATTACCGAATCTTCCGCCGAATGTAAAGTATCCTCCAAGTACCACAGACACCGCGGTCACGGCCAGCACATACCCTGAGCTGTCTCCATGAACGGTTCCATTGACAGTCCTCCTTTTCAGTATCATCACTAATGCCGTGAAGACCGTCAGTTCAGCCGCTGCCAGAATATGATACACGCTGAGGGGGTATACTGCCGTAAGTACGGCCACCGCCAGGTCGAATATCAGTGTCGCGGCAAGCAGCCCCTTTATCTGAATAGTGGTGAGCCTGAAGAAACCGTCGGCGGTGAACACGACACAGATTGACACGGCCAGACTGATCAGATAAACCCAGCGGTTATTCTCGGTATGCATCACCGCCATAATATATCCGCCGAGCGGAAGGATCAGGAACAGAAGCAGCGTGAACAGTACCCACTTGAGGGTTTTTAGTTTTCCTCTCCCCGAGAGCAGTACAACGACGATGGCGGGAAGAACCACCACACTGAAGTTCAGGTGCGTTCCGTTTCCGGAGGCCTCCAGAGGGCTGATCAGATTGATCGCCCAGGCGAAATATCTGCGGAAGTCATCATAGAACAGGAGGCTTCCGCTCTCCGACAGATTGGCTGAGCGGTAAGAATTGAAATAACGGTTCAGCGTCGGCAGCAGTGTTATACAGCTCATCATCAGTCCGACGAGATAGGCGCTAACCATACGTATAAACAGTGTGAAGAAAGCAGGTACCCTGTTCTCCTTATACAGGATGAAAAACCGGATGATGACGTAGATCAGCAGCGCCACCGAATTGATGTACATAAAGTAATAATTCGAGGTGAAGCCAAGGTATACCATCAGGCCAAACAGGGCGAATGAATGCCTGCGCGATGAGTCCATCATATATTCGGCTCCGAGCAGCAGGAGCGGCATGACTATCATCGGCGCAACGTATATCGGGTGTACTATCCCGAGCTCAAACACAAACCCGCAGAACAGGTATGTCAGGCTTCCCGCCAGAACCTCCAGACCCTTTCTTTTCCAGAAAAACGCGTACAGTGAAAATGACAGGCCGGCAAGGTACAGCCTGAGCAATATGAGGAAAGTATACAGCCCTTCAGTATACTTCGCGGGTACAAAAACCGACAGGTAGTCCAGAGGATGGAAACGTACTACGGCATTGATGTCGTCTCCCATACCGATAGTAAAGTCATAAGAACGAATGGAAAAATCGCCATGAGCGAATGAGCGCAGAGTTTCGCGCAGCCATTCCCCCATATACCTCAGCTGGAGAATGTACTGTGACTGTCCGTCGCCATTGCCGACCATCGATTTTCCTGACGTAATGAAAGGAAGAAAGACCGCACATCCAAGCAGGACGCATGCGGCCGTATATATCAGGATATACCTGCGGTTAATCTTCGTTTCACGCATCTTCTCTCCTCCGGAGACGGTTTCGTCTCTCGAAAAACAGCAGCACAAGAAATACAATTATCGCCGGAACCGCGGCCGCTGCTCCCGCGGCGCTTCCCGGAGTCGAATATGTCAGTGATATGGTATGGCTTCCCTCCGGCAGCATGATTCCCTGATAGAAAACGTTGGCTGTAAGCGGAAGTATCCCGGTCTCATCATAATCGCCGGGATGGACAGTATCTCCGTCGACCTCAAGAGTCCAGCCGTCCGCCTGAGGCACAGACAATACCAGGATTCCCGGAGAATCAAAATTGACAGTGCCTTCAATATGGCCGTCCTCCACCTTCTCGTTCTCAAGACGGCTCGAGTTCAGATCGTCAATCCTGTCGTTGAAGTCCTCCATAGGTACATACAGAATCTTAGCTCCGGCAAGCTGATAATCGCCGGCTCTTTTGAATGTCAGGAATGCGCTCTGCACATTATCCGAATCACTGTATCCGAGATGAACCAGATAGTCCTCCCTGCCTGTATTATAGAGCTGCTCACTGCCGCGGACATTTACTGTCGACACGAAGCCTCTTGTGGAAAGGAGCAGATTAGCTTCCTCACCCGGCGCTTCAAGAGCGCTGAGAAGAAGGTAAGCGTCATATCCGGCCCGCTCCTCCCAGGAAAATGACATGCTGCTTCTGCGTGAGGCGTGAACAACCCCGTCACTGCATGTCAGCCCCTCCCCGGTCTTTGGAAGGCTCACATCCGCCGCGGATATCTCAATATCAGGCTTCGTTATCTCTGCAAATCCCGCGCTTTTCAGTACCTTTGCCGGATCTGTTTCATTTCCTGATGCTTTCTGTACAACAACAGCCTCCAGCTGCACCATCTCTCTCTCAAGAGGTTCCAGCCTGTCATAGTTTTCTCTGGTGATAAATGACCTGCAGCTGTATCCAAAGGCAAGTGGGTTCTCACACTTGTAAACCTTGACCTTACTGTCTGCCGCGGCAGGCTCTTTTGAGAAGCCATACGGGACACAGCCGTCCTGCGCCGCCTTTAGAGCGAAGTACCTGACATACGCCAGATTGAGCGAGACCGGCCTTGCGTCAAGCCCCCGCATAGTGGTGATCGCGTTAAGTCCGAGATTATTCTGGCTCATCATCGCGTCCATCATTCCCGTGTTCAGGATACTGTTGTATTCAGATGTACTGTTGTAGTCCGAGTATATGGAGCTGTTCTCCCTGCCATGCTTTACATTGAAGCCTTCAATTCTGTAGAAAGAATCATCCTCGATTAATGACGCGCCGACGGAGCGGAAAAACTTATCATAAATACGCATTGTCTTTCCGGCCTTCACATACTGCTTAGTCAAAGCGCCGTACCCTGGCATATAAGTCATGAAACCGTTCACTGCCGTCGAAGCGCAGGTAATCAGCAGGACGCATCTCCTCACTCTTTTCAGTCCCCCTGCTCTCACCCATGAAGACAGCAGAACCGCAAGGCATATCACAAGCTCGGCAGCCGCGGCCAGGTTATATGGATTCATGCCTGTCAGAATCGTCTGCCCCAGTACAAGCACAAGGAAAACGCCTGACACACATAACAGCAGGATTTTCTGCCGCCTGCTAAGCTGCGCGAAACAGTCCGCCGTGAGTGTCACAGACATCGCGCAGCACATTGCCAGAACAAAAACCCACCTGTTGTTCTCCCGGTTGAAAAAAGCCAGCACATAGCCGGCGGCAGGGATCAGAAGAACCAGAAGGCACGCAATGAGAAGCTTTTTCAGAGTCCTGTACTGCCTCCAGGCAAGACCCGACAAGACAGCGAGAGCGGGAAGGACGGTAACCGTGAAGTTAAGGTCCGTTCCGTTGCCCGAGCTCTGGTAAGGGCTGATCATATTAACGAACCACGCGATATAACGCCGCTTGTCCGCATACAGAAGATAAGACATGCCCTCAGTATTCTGAGAGCTTCTGGCACTCGCCAGATACCTCATGAGCATAGGCAGCAGCGTCATCATCGACATTAAGAGCCCAAGCAGATAGGCGCAGCACATTTTCCAGAGCAGACTGAAAAAGCATCTGACTCTGTTTTTCTCAAAAACCTCGGGAAAGCGTACCAGAACATAGACAAGCAGTGCCGCCGACATGATGTACATGAAGTAGTAATTGCTCCAGAAGCCGGCAAATACCGAGAATATGAACAGGGCGCAGCCGCGCCCCAGCATCATCCGCTCGGCGCCGAGCAGAAGAAGCGGAAGGACGATAAACGGAGCCGCGTAGGTCGGATGATTGACCACGCGTATGAGCATGAAGCCACAGAAAACATAGACTACCGATCCTGAGAGCACATTGATCTGAGCCATGTTCTCTCTGCGGCCGAAGGCAAATATTGAAAACGCAAGCCCGGCCGCGTAAAACCTCAGGATAAGAATAGCTTCATACAGGATCTCAGTATATGCCGCGGGCACAAACACGGACAGAAAGTCAAACGGATGGAAGCGCACGATCTGCCCTATGTCATCTCCCATACCAATAGAAAAATCATAGGACGGCAGACTGAAGCTGCCGTGCAGGATGCCGCGCACGGCAGAACGAAGATACTGCCCCATATAGCGCAGATAGACTATGTACTGGCTCATGCCGTCGATCTTCTTTACCAGTGATCTCCCGGTAAGGATAAACGGAAAGAAGACCACAAAGGACAGGCCGAGGAACAGTATTGTATATCTGATAATATATTTCCGGTCAAGCCCACCCGGCTTTCGCTGTGAACAATTCAAATCAATCCGGCCTCCAACAAAGCGCTTCTGACTGTATTAATAATTGACCGAGTAGATCATTACACCCAGCAGTATACAGACCAGTCCCGCTGTCTTCCTCTTTGTAAAGCGCTCCTTCAAAAGAAAATAACCCATGATCGAAACATAAATATAGCTTGTTGATTCCAGTATCGGCTGCAGAGACAGCGGGACAACCCGAAGAGCCACAATGGTCAGGATCGTGGAAACGAAAAACATTCCATACGCCGTGATCACAAGCGGATTGAGATATTCCTTCAGAACAGACCCATATTGCTTCTGCGCCGATTTTTTCAGCATAATCTGCGAAACGGCAGAGATAAAGACGGATATAAGGAGGACTATAATAGAAACGGCCATATTATGATTCCCTCGTCAAAAGTTAATTACGGCAAGCTTGCCTCGGCTTCAGGGCTTTTGACCTTTACATCATCATATTATTCATCAGACGTCACCACCAGAAAAATGCCGAAGAAGATCACCAGGGCACCGATAATCATATTCCAGGTTATCTTCTCATGAAACAGAAAACGGCCCCAGATCATACCCCAGATCAGGTTGACCGGCCTGTTCGCGTACGCGACGGTCAGCGGCATCCTCTTGAGAATCTGCTGCCAGGAGAGTGCGTAAATAAACATCAGGGCAACTATTACGGCGTACCAGAGTATGAATTCCTTAGAAAAGAAATCATGCCCGGCCGCGTATTTTGAGCACACACCCGAGAGAGACGACACCAGCAGGCTTGCGTGCAGCGCAAGCATAAGCCCCGGTGAGAATCCTCTCTTTCCCTTTTCAGCTCCCATCATTATTATCCTCTATTCCAGCTCTATCCTGATCCTGCCCATGGCTTTTTCCAGTATATGCCCGCAGTTTTCCAGGTTCTCACCCCGGATAATGATCTGCCCGATCCGGTCGCGGCCGTTGGTGTACGGTCTCACCTCATCACCCGGCTCTATGTTGAAGTATATCTGTACAATATGGGGATCAGACGGGTCATTCTCATTTATTATACTCCTGACGATTCCCTTCTCCCGGGTCATAAGCGTACGGACCAGAACAGCGCCGCATCCGGCCGTTTTCCTGAAGCACCCCTTAAGGTTCTCTCCGAGTGCCATCCTGACAATCATCTCGTAATAGTCAATTCCGAACCAGAGTCCGGTCATCTCTGACAGCCCCGTAGCCCCGGATCTGCCGGTAAGCTCAACAACATATACCCTTCCGTCTTTATGGATCAGATCGATATTGACAGGACAGTTGTCCAGACCGATGGCCCTGACAGCCTTTTCAGCCTCCCTGATAACCGCCTCTCCAAGCTCATTCTCAAGCCTGAAGGGAACAGAGTGGCCGACAGGCGTAGGAACCGCGCCCGGAAATGCCTCAGTATTGTCCGGAAGAAGAAAGCATATACCGCCGTTCTGGATCATACCCTCGGTTCCGAAAAGCTCGCCTTCTATAAACTCCTCTATCAGACAGTAGTCCTTATTTGAAGCCTCAAGGCTCTTTCTGAAGCTGCTCCTGGCTTCATCTTCTGTATCGCACCTGAATATTCCGCGGCTTCCCATCAGGTCAACAGCCTTTATAATAACCGGAAAAGGAAGCTTCAGCATAGCCGCTTCAAGCTCCTCTTCGGTCCGTATACAGAAGAACCTCGCCGTGCTTACGCCGTGCGCCGCGAGTGCCTTCTTCATCTCATATTTGTCTGAGGCCTTCAGTGCCGCGTCAGCGGACGGGCCAGGAAGAGACAGCTTCTCGCATGTATACCCGACAGCTCTCATACCAAGATCCAGCCCGCATGTCGTAATTCCGTCTACCGCATGCTCACGGGCTGCCGCCGCGACAGCCTCCGGATCGGAAATATCCACAAAGGCGCACTCATCCGCGAGATCAAAGCAGGGCCAGTCCCCCGGGATACTTGCGGCTACCGTACGGACGCCGAGTCTCTTCGCGGCCTCAAAGAGCGGAATCTGTGTGTATGCCGCGCCAAGGATCATAAGCTTTCTCATGGCTCCCTCACCTTCACTCTCACATGCTCCCACATCTCATCCATATACCTGCACATGGTATCGACATCGTCAAACGACAGAACCATAGCGCCTACATCATCTGACGCGTTCCGGAAACGATATACCTCATCGCCAACTCTGGTCGATACATACATCTCAAGCACATGATCCTGAAGCCGGGGATCAATCTCGATGCCTTCAAAAATTCCTGCGCTGGATGAATGTATTACATATGATGTCGCGATCCCGTGCTTTTTCACACGCAGTGCCTCAGTGTAGTCATCACCCACGCAGGCCCTGATTGACGCCTCCGTCATGTCTACACCCGTAGCGTGAAAAACCGTATCAGGTATAAGATTTCCGCCGTTTCTCGGTCCTATCTCGAGCAGATATACTTTATTGTTATGAATAATATATTCGTAATTGAAAGCGCCGAAGCGAATCCCCAGGTCCGTAAATATCCCCTGCATTATCTCATACGCTTCTTCCTGGTATTTCTTCTCCTGAATGCTCGGATAACTCAGCCCGATAGGCGCGTGCGGATTGAGTTCAATATGATTATGCTGATCAAGAACGCCCAGAAACTCTATCTTTCCATCCCTGACAAAACCGTCACCGTCAATCTGATACCCTTCCTTGACAATGTACTCCTCAATGATCACACACCCTGACAGGGAGTACGACATGGCCTCGTCATATCGAAGATCAAATTCCTCATTGCTTCGAATCACCGCGACGCCTTTGCTGCCGCTCGAATCGACCGGCTTCAATATAACGGGCAGCTCCATGGTTGTCAGGAACTCCCTGGCCTGTTCCTTGTCCGAAAATGCTCCGTACTTTGGAGTAAGATACCCTCTCTGTGTCATAAACTTTCTGAACTTACCCTTATTGGTAAGGACCTTTACCGCATCATAAGGATTAGTGGGAAGATGAAGTCTCTCTGAAACGTACGCGGCGGTTGATGCCGCAACATCCGTTCCATATGCCAGAATCCCGTCAACCTCTTTACGTCTTGCCAGGTCAAGTATCGCGTACTTATCTGTAGTGCTCACAAAATAAAACTCATCCGCCGCCTCTTTCCCCGGCAGGTCGCCGCCGACAGCCGCGCAGATTACGTAGTATCCAAGTTCCTTCGCCTTTTTTATGGCAATCGTCTGGAACATATTTGCTCCGAGAATCAATACTTTTTTCATGTACATCACATCTTTCCGGTCCTTTGAGTATCAAAGCAGAATCGTTTGAGAACCAGTTGGCTCATCAGCTCCGCCTGAAGTCAGACCTGTCCGTATCTTAAGTTTTGTCCTGTCTTACATGGCATGAGCGTAGCATAACTCAGATTCGCGGTAAATGGCAACTGATTCTTCCTCAAAATTGACAAAAGATGCATTCGACTCTATAATTTCTGCGTTGTATGTAAATGTATTGATGTCATCTGTGAGGGCATATGCTGTTATCAATTGTAATTCCCTGTTATAACTCTACAAATACCATCGGCGATGTCGTAGATCTCACTCAGCAGGTAATTGACGAAATCGATGATGTGGAGTGTGAATTTATACTTGTGAATGACGGCTCACCGGACGGTACGACCTTCGATTCGATCCGTGCCCTTGCCGGTAAATATCCAAATGTAAAGGGAATTGATCTCGCCAGGAATTTCGGTCAGCACAACGCTATTATGGCAGGGCTTCATGAAGTGTCCGGGGATCTTGTGATGGGGATGGATGATGATATGCAGACACATCCGTCGCAGATCCCGGTCTTCCTTGATAAGATTAAGGAGGGATACGATGTTGTGTTCGGTATCTACCGCAAGAGGCAGTTCAATGCCTGGAAGAATCTTGTCAGCAAAGTTGCGTCCAACATCATCTGGAAGAGTGTCGGACGGCCGAAGGGACTTGAGTCCAGTAATTTCTGGTGCTGCAGAAGATATGTTATCGACGAGGTGATTCGGGATAATGGATACAATCTCTATCTTGAGATTATGTTCTTTCGTACGACAAACCGCATCGCGAACGTATCCATCGAGCATTTTGCCAGAGCGCAGGGAACATCCAATTACACCTTCCGCAAAGGCCTTAAGCTGTTCATGTCCTTCATCAATTACACAGTTCTCCCGTTGCGTCTCATTACATATGTGGGAGGGATAAGCGCCATGGTCGGTTTCATCAGCGCGCTGGTGATAGTCGTCCGGAAGATCCTGGATCCGACGATTCCGGTTGGGTGGTCGTCTCTTATGTGCGTGATACTTGTCCTGTTTGGCATTACTTTTCTTGGACTGGGAATCCTCGGTGAATACGTTGGAAACATGGTAATCAACCAGAACAAGCAGCCTCAGTTCGTTGTTCGTGAAACCGTTAATGTTTCGCCAGGGGGAGCGGAGCAATCCCCGGACGAGCCAGGCAGCTGATAAAACTGAAACACTTTCATCTATAGTCAACGGCAAAGCTTTTTCTTTGCCGTTGACTATAATGTCTTAAAGCCCCGCTGTATTCAGCCTGACACCCGCGCCGGTAAACCGGAATACATGGCTGAACTTGGTTCGGTACATCAGTCCGCTTACACACAGCTCATTTCCTCTCTGATCTCCGCCCTTATGATCCTTATCGGGTGAATATGCCTGAGCGACTTCTATGTCCTTATAACTTCCGTCTGTAAGAATCAGCTGAACATGGTCATGGCCGATAGCGATATCCCCTGCCTGCCACTGGAAACCGTCACGGTTACTATTGTATGTGCTGATCATATCCACAAATCCGCAGTTCCTGAGAATATTGTGTGTATAATTATTATATGTCAGGCACTCCTTCAGCGTCCCTCCCTCATAATAGCTGACATACCCGGTGTAGAACAGCTTCGTGGTATTAGGAATATAGAGAGCATTCGATCCGCCAAGGTTTTCACCAAGAGTGTTGACTCCGGCAAAATAATACGCGCAGAGGGCAAGAGAAGAACAGGAATAATCACCCGTGCCGAGGCCATTGGGCTTGGCCTGCCCAAACCTGTTCATCCAGACCTGGGTGTCAGCATCATATCCATGAAACTGACTGTCACAGACAGCCCTGGCCCACGCACATGCCTTTGCCCTGGTTCCGGCAGCCGCGTCAGCGCTCAGAGCGGTTCCGGCTACACCTACAGCTCCCGTGTTTGCGGCAGCCCAGATATTCTCAAGTCCGTCACCGCCGTCCTTGTGAGTGTACAGTCTGGCGCTCTGTCCATAGCGGCTTACGTTCGAGACCTGCTGCGCAATCGGCGATACCGTCCAGGTCATCTCCTTGAAGATGTTTCCGTCCAGATAGAGAGTATTCCAGGGAGAGGCCGGATCCTCCGGATTCTCGCCTTCCTTAACACCGGTTCCCACAATAACCTCGCAGGAAAGAACAACTCCCTTAAATGAAGCGCTGATAATTACCTTTCCGTCTTTCTTTCCTGTTACCGTATACTTATACTTCGAATTCTTCTCTACTGAGGCAACAGAAGGGTCTGAGCTCTGAACAGCAAACTTTTTTGTCGTCCCTTTTATTTTCAGTTTAAAAGATTTATCGACCGCGACCTTTTTCAGTGTTTTTGAAAGTGTCGGTGCCTCTACAGTTACCGCATACCGGTACTGCTTCTTTCCTGCATAGGAAGTAAGCGTGCATCTTCCTTTTTTCAGCGCAGTAACTATTCCACTCTCAGAAACCACAGCCACCCGTTTCTTGGTGCTCTTCCATCCGGCAGCATTCCGCCGAAGCTGTTTGCTCTGTCCGACAACGAGTGTGATGTTCTTTGTCCCCGCCATAACCGGACTGTTCCCCAGGCAGATCAGGGCACAGATCATCATTACCAGAATTATTATGCCGGCAGCATGTCTTCTTGTAGTTCCCATTCCTTCTTCCTCCAAATGCCACGCCCATATCCCACGGATGGCCATTATCAGGAAAAGCTGATTAAACACAATAGCATTGAATTAATCAGTATTCTCCATGAGTCTCTGCACATATGGATATTAACATATTTGTAAAATATGCGCAATAACATTGTAAAATAATGCCGTGTCAATCGACACGGCATTATTTCATATTAATCAATAGTTGTGGGGGAAGTTCCCGCTTCGC
>DFHY01000080.1:23258-30818 GCA_002371345.1 Lachnospiraceae bacterium UBA3711 | reverse complement strand
CGCTTCGCGGCCATGCTCTGAACCTCTTCACTGCCATACTCAAGCAAGCCTGCTCCGGCAGATGAGAGGTTCAGAGCGGCCGTGAATAGTAACTTTTTACCACACAATAACCTTTGTTCCGACAGGAATAGTCTTGAACAGCCACTTCGCGTTTTTCCGGTCAAGCCTTATGCATCCGCTCGATACCGTATGCTGTCCGAATATTCCCTTTCTGCTGCCACCCGGCCATACATGATAACCGCTTCCCGAGTACTCAACATAGTATGAATATGTATGCAGTCCTTCTCCGCAGTCATATGTAAAGAATCGCTCTTTAAAGCTCACATCATATGAAAAGCTGGGTCTGGTGGGCTTCTCCGGCTGTCCGGTGGAGCACTTCATGGTCCTTATAAGATTCCACCTTCCGTTATCACGGTGATACACATATGTTCGCTGCTTGTCCAGACTGGTCCAGATAAGATAGTCTGTTTTACTGCGGACCCTGTGCTTCTCATTGACAAACCATTCTTTTGTAAGCTTGTTGTAGTCGCCCTCTTTCTTGACAGAACAGAGATCGGCGATAAAGCTCACCGCGCCATGCGGAACCCAGAACTTGTTTCCCTCATACCTGATCGTATGGCCTTCCGTGGGACCATATCCTCTTTTGGTAACAACAACCTTCGTGCCTGTACTGATCTCTGCCGTCACACCAGCCTTGTTTTTCAACGAAAGGTCTCTTGTAGCCTTCGCCGACCATTGAATTGTCTTTACCTTCTGAAGTTCATTTGACTTGGCTTTTGACTTTGCCATAGCCGGGAAGCTGTGAAGCAGAAACACACAGACGAGAATAATTGCCGTCATAGCCGGCATAATAAATCTGTATTCTCTTCTTGCGTTGATCGAATTCATCCATTCTCTCCCATGTGCATATTTTTGTGTGCACTTTATCTTAACCCATTATTCTTAAAAATGAAACTTCGTTTTTTCTTAACTTTTTTATTCTGCACCAAAAGCCTGTTACGGAGTATGGAAATAATAGATATGGTTTCCATTAAAGTCACCCTTGTCCTCAAATACAGCATCAGGATAATAGTATTCCCGGATGTACTGCAATGTTATATCGGGGTGATTGTCGATAAAATACACCTTTTCATTATTCACACAGTCTCTGAACGGATTAGTTATTCCATATTTTTCCAGAACCGCCTTATACGCAGGACTGCCCGCCGGCCAGCCTCCTGTAACCGCTGTATTTGACGCGACATTGACCGGCACCAGCGACAGTGGACTGTAGTCGACAGAGAGCGTATACAGTCCCGCCTTTGCAAGATACAGATGCTCTGTGTCATTTGCCACCTGTGCGTTCTGATTACGGCTGACTGCCATCTTCTGAGCGTCATCCCTGGTATTGTGGCGCCAGCTCGCCCGCCAGACATTCTGATTCATGGCCAGCACGACCAGAATAAGCACACCCGCGATCTTCGCCTCGAAACGGACAAGGTATCTGTCAAGAAGCATGAGGAGCACCAGAGAAGCCGCCAGCCACAGAGGACTGTCGACACGCTCCAGGTTATATCTGCCCTGCTGATACATATACAGAAAGATCATCAGGAGCAGCACGATTTCAACAAGAACCGCAATAAGAGTTTCCTTCATCCTCCTGCCAAAAAACACGACCAAAACCAGCATGAGAAGCCAGCCGTAGAACATTGGATTCTGGAACCATTTGTATGGATATGTATCAAAGAAGCCACGAATCAGGGCAAGATCCCACTTTCGGTGATTCTGTACCTCCTGAAGGCTCTTCTGGACATCAAGAGTAAACACATCGGGATCATAGAAATTCCATTTTGAAAAGAGCTTATATGCGCTCTCCTTAATCCCCAATGACTCATACAGCTGCCGGTTGCTTTCATAATCAGGAAAACCAAAGTCGGTCAGCGTGGATCTTACATCGTTAATATCCCTGTAAGCGGACGCGTCGGGCGATGTTTTATATGATACTTCATCAACAGCGTGCGCTCCTGCCCATACTCCCCCGAGGATAAGGAGACAGCCGAAGTACACAAGCGCCTTCCTGAACCGTGTGCCCTTCGCTCTTCTCGGAAGGCATATCAGCAGGTACAGACCATATACACACCATATTACCAGAACAGGATACGCTTCCCTGTCACGCCACATATATCCGCACAGTGCGATAAGCACACCGGCTGCCACACCCCATTTTGAGATCTTCTCCTGCTCCATAGACCAGATCAGCAGCATAATCCCGCAGGCGGCTCCGATTCCGGCGGTTTTTGTGAACTGAACGTTAATATACGCGTCTGCAGCAAACAGATTCAGAACTATCATGGACAGGGCAAAACTCTCCCAGTTCCCGAAGCACTGCTCTATCACCCACACCGCCGCGGTAAATCCCGCAAGCAGCACCGCGTACTGCAGCAGTCCATACCATGGCAGCATGACTGTAATCCTGTACAAAAATGCAAGGACACAGCCTATCATGTAATTGACAAACAGCAGATGAGGATCCTGAATGGGTCTCGCCCTGTTGATGAAGAAGGCAAGATTCATATCATCGTTAGAATCAAACTTTGGACGCATTATCAGAAGATAAAGCGCCATCATAATCAGATTCAGGCACAGCGCAAACCATACCTTTCTCCTGTTCTTTTCCATAAACATGGAAATGCTTTTCATACCCTGTCAAACCCTTCCTGGTATGCTCTGCTATAGTCAGCAAAGTAAAAAGAATACTGTCGTTGACTACAATCCTGCTTAAGCGCCCAAGGCCGCCTGCTGCTGCGCCATCGCCGATGTAATGTACCTTCTGACGATTTTGAGAACCTTTCTTGAAACCGGCCATTTATAATGATAGTTATCCTTCATTCCCCTGGCGGCACCGGTAACAAGCCCGCTTTCCATAACAGGCGTAAACGTATCAATATACAGTCCCTCAGGTTCAAATTCTTCTCTGAGCAGCTCATTCAGCTCCACTACCTTCTTGTTCGAATAAGCCCCTGTTCTGAGGGTAGTCGGATTGACACTGACCACAAAAAACTTCACATCCGGATAATTCTTCATCCAGCGTCTGTACTGTCTGATTATCCTGCGGGCATTTTTCTCCGGGTTGCTGTTTCCGTTGACCCCGAGATTCAGCGCCACAACACATCTGTCCCTGTAGCGTTCAATCATGTTCTCTACATATGGCGTCAGCTTTCCGTTTTTCCCGATAATACTGACATTGCCCCCATTCACCCAGCAGAAGCAGTAATTACGTCTGGCACTCGCCTTTTTCGGGTACGTACACATCATGGCGCGGGAATCACCGACATAAATAATTACCTGCCGATTATCCGAGCTTTTGACATATTCCTTGCTTGCGGCTTCTCCTACCTTCGTGTACCCTGCCATCACTGTCGATGGCATACATATAACCAGCATACAGAAAAGAAGCGCAGCAGTCAGGCGTCTTCTGATTCTGTCAGTTCTCATAACTAACTCCTTCATAAAATATATTTATTCAGCACACTCGTGGTTACTATTCACGGTCTCTTCCCACTCGTGATATCAGCCAACCAGAATATATCCGCCGGCCCGCTTGACTGCCTTTGAATACGCGCTCTCCGTATGCCTGAAGGACTGGTACATGAAGTGGCTGATAAGGTCTCTGAGCGTGATATTTATGTGCTTATGTATTTTTCCCGCTCTTGAACTATTGACACCTCCGCTTGACGGATTGATGAAAATTACATTGTCACCAACGATGCCGATCAGAACCAGCGCATGATGGCTTACTGTAAACTCAATTCCTTTCCATCTTCCTTTTTTTACCTTGACAAGGACAGGTTTCCCTTCAAGCAGGTGAGCCCTGATATCGGCCTCAGCCTGAGCATTGCTGAACTGAGTCACCCGCTGATTAGGTATTCCCATATCCGTGAGAATCTGTGATGCGCATCTGAGCGATATAGGCTCGTTCTTCACCTTAGGCTTCACTCCCATCCTTGAGAGCGCATATCTCTCACTGTAGGTGGCGGATGCCTTGCCGGAGCGTATACTCTTCGGCTTTACATCTGCGCCAAACCCCGAGGCGCAGATCGATACAGCTGTTGTGATGCATCCGTATGACCTGAAGTACAGTCCAAGCTTTTTCTGATTATAAATATGGTAGCTTCTTGTTGCTCCAGGCATGGTACATGTCACAGTGTTCTTCTTCACATACCAGGCCGAAGCGGTCTTATCGGTACGCGCATATGCCTCTGAAGACAGGCAAAGCAGCATTATTACAGATATAAAAAGTGTCGTCAGTTTTCTGAATCTGATTCCGTTCCCTATGATTCCCACAGCTGTCAGCTCCTTTTAGTCTCAATATGAACTCTGTGATGTTGTTCCGTCAGAATATCTCGTAATAATGGTTCCCCCGGCTCCGTCGCAGTCCGGAATCTTCTGGGTACTGACGACATACCTCTCCGACGCTGCAGCGGCGGCCGCAGCCGCGGCGGCTTCATTTATTTTCTTCTGAGCTTCGTTGGAAGCGAGCGCCTTCTCCATCTCTTCTTTATCTTCTGTCAGAAGGGAAGCATGGATATAACCCTCCTTCGCCGCTGCCTCAGTCTCATCCTCCGGCACCTGTTCAATGTTCTCTTCCGTTTCCTGTGCTTCACCCTCGTTATATGGACTGTCCAGACGCACGTGATACCAGTCGCCAACTCTTCCAAGCACACTCACGGAATCGCCTCTGTCGATATACGCGATAGTACTGTCATCTTTATCCGGTCCTTTATGAACCTTCAGAGTATCAAGGACAAACATAATAACTTCGTCGTTAAATGCCTCATACACGGCCTCCGTCTCCGTCTCTGACAACTCTGTCATCTGTGCTGATTCCTGCGCAAAGCATGATCCGGAGACCGGGGTCATTGCTGTCAATGCCACACTCAAAGTTGCTGCGCAAATCAATCTTTTCCTCATTGTTCCATCCTTCTCCTTCCTTACAACAACAGTTACAACACAAAAACAGCTACATCCGGTCTGTCATGGCTGCGATCCGTAAGCGGATCGCAGCGCGGCGCATAGGAAGACTTTCTTCGAAAGCCGCGCCGCCCGCGGCTTTGAGAGTATGGCACGCTCAAGATTATATCAGGAATGTACCTCATCCCTCAGTCGTATCCAGTCCTGATAGCTGCCTGTCTCGGTGACGGAAGTGAATCCCATATCACTCAGCTTCTGCGCCGCCGAGCAGCTCTCATCTGAATCTGAACCATAAATATATATCATCATATTCCGATCCGGTATGACCTCGTCCGCCCGTTCAACTATCTCACTGACCGGCAGGTTCACTGCACTGTCAACATGAGATCTTTCATACTCTGTCCTGTCTCTTACATCCAATATGCAATACAGAGTCTCATAGCTCATGTATTCATATGCTTCCACGGCGCTGAGTCTCTCGTATGTCTTTCCACGGCTCGGTCTCAGCGAGCGTATGAGCGACCAGGCGGTAAAAACTATTACCGTCAGGCTGCAGAGAATAAATACGATGCGTATCTTTCTTCTCACTTACCACTTCTCCCCCAGCAGCAGGAAACGGAGCGGCGGAATCTTCCTTATAATCCACTTCGATACGGGAATGGGAATGCAGAGTGCGCATATAAAGATAATAAAAGTGCACAGCACATAATTCCAGCCCAGCCTGTTCCAGATAACAAGTCTTATTACTGTCATAATCGGTTCATGGAGTACATAAATGTCCATGGAAAACAATCCCAGAAGCAGGAGTACACGCGCCCATCGTCCGGGTTCTTTCTTCTCACCGTCTATATTATATGTCAGGCGTGAGGATATCCACAGAACCAGATATATGCCGCACAGGCTTGTCAGCATCATCGTAACCGTAATGGTTGTCCTGTACAGGAAAACAATGGCTATAATGTCCGTTACCAGCGCCAGGAAAGCAAGAAGATCCTGACCGTCCATCGCGTCCTCATAGCCTGCCTTGCGGCTGTCCTCAAACTTCAGCCTGACCCATATCCCCATCAGGAAGAAGAATAGGTACTTTGGTGTGCGGATATCAAGATTCGCCCAGTATATCGCAACGCTAAGGAAGAAGCTCCCGTACCATATTGAGCGGAAATTATATGCATTCACAAGCATCGCGCATATCAGCTCAATCACAAACAGTATAAACAGAAACCACAATGAGACATCAGGATTCTGTCCGATCAGCAGCTTCCAGATATCCGATACGGCAAACGGCTTGACCGCCACATCGCTCAGCTTCAGCTTAACCGGTATGTAAGCCAGGCCGATCACAAAATACGGAATCAGCAGCCTTCTGGCCCTGGACAGCACATACGATACCCTGTCTTTTCTTCGCATCTGAAGAATCCTGGCGGAAACAAATCCGGACAGGCAGAAAAACAGCGGCATGTGGAAGCTGTAAATGATATATGTCAGTATCCGGATCCATCCCGCCGACACGCCGGTCTGCTTAATCGCATGTCCGAGCACAACAAAAAATATACCGATGCCCCTGGCTATGTCGACCTCGGTATATCTGCTCTTCTTCTTATCCTCAGAACTGCTCATGATCAGGAATTCTCACTGATATACTTCTTTATTGCCGCAAAGCTTTCACTGCTGATATCATGCTCGATCCGGCAGGCATCCTCCACCGCAATCTTCTCATCCACTCCAAGCCTTATAAACCACGATGACAGCACCTGATGGCGCTCATAGATCATAGAAGCAATCTGCATCCCCTTCTCAGTCAGGTATATATATCCCTCCGGGCTGACTGTGATGTAACCGTCCGCCTTCAGATTCTTCATGGCGATCGAGATGCTGGACTTGCGGTAACCGGTATAATTGGAAACATCAACGCTTCTTACAACCGGCTTTTCCTTGCTCAGAATAAGAATTGATTCAAGGTAATTCTCCGCAGATTCAGTAGCAGCCATAGTAGTCTCCTCCCCACATTCCTTCCGGCTGGCAAATTACTGAATAAAGTATAAAAAGGCAGCCAGCCTAAGTCAACCTGCAATTCACCATGCAGCACACGCCTCTTCTTCATACAGGCGTATCCAACATATCGGATCGGGCCTCTCGGGCCCGATCCTGTCACGGCCCGGCTGACGAAAAAACACAGATGCAAAGACCGCAGGCCGTCCTCTATGATGATAACATGATGAAACAAAAGATTCAAGAAAGCAAACTCCCGGAGCAGTGCTCCGGGAGCAATGATAACTGAACAATTACC
This sequence comes from Lachnospiraceae bacterium UBA3711, assembly GCA_002371345.1. Taxonomy (GTDB): domain Bacteria; phylum Bacillota; class Clostridia; order Lachnospirales; family Lachnospiraceae; genus Porcincola. The sequence continues at coordinate 23,581 of DFHY01000080.1, read as the reverse complement.
GTCTTTTATCGCTTCATACGGCATCAGATCCGCTTCCGCCATACGTTTTATACAGGATATGCCTTATTTCCGGTATCCGCCACAGCCGGATCAACGCCGGTCTTCTGTGCCTGACGATACTTGAAGAAGTCGACCGCGACCTGCGGGAACAGCGCATAGCTGAGAACATCCTCATCCTGAATCTTCCACTGTGCGATCTCCTCCTCATACTTCGGAAGCATCGGCGGGATATCATCAGCCGGGCGGTAAGTGATAACCTTGGCATCTCCGATACACTTCTTCTGTACTTCCTTGTTGAACGGCTTGACAGTCTCACCGTATTT
>DFHY01000080.1:16859-23157 GCA_002371345.1 Lachnospiraceae bacterium UBA3711 | reverse complement strand
GCGATTACATTCATGACGGCCTGAGTACCGACGATCTGTGAAGACGGAGTGACAAGCGGTGGCTCGCCCAGATCCTTACGGACATTCGGAACCTCTTCAAGCACTTCGTAGTACTTGTCCGCGGCGCCAAGCTTGTCCAGCTGGGACGTAAGATTTGAAAGCATGCCGCCCGGAACCTGATATACAAGGGTCTTGATATTGACTCCGAGGTTCTTCGGATTCAGCAGGCCGTTCTCAAGGCACTCATCTCTGTATGGACGGAAGTAGTCCGCGATCTCCTCAAGCAGCTTCATATCGAGGCCTGAGTCATACGGTGTTCCGCGGAAGGTCTCAACCATAACCTCTGTCGCCGGCTGGGATGTTCCCAGGGCGAACGGGCTCATGGCACAGTCAATTACGTCAACGCCCGCTTCAACAGCCTTCATGTAAGTCATGGAGGCAACGCCTGAGGTATAATGCGTATGCAGCTGGATCGGAAGATCAACAGCCTTCTTCATGGCGCCGATCAGTTCGGTAGCCCTGTATGGAAGAAGCAGGCCCGCCATATCCTTGATGCAGATAGAGTCGGCGCCCATGTCCTGGATTCTCTTTGAGATCTCGACCCAGTAATCGATGGTATAGGCATCACCCAGGGTGTATGACAACGCGACCTGGGCGTGTCCCTTCTCCTTCTTCGCCGCGTTGACGCAGGTCTGCAGATTACGCAGGTCGTTGAAGCAGTCGAAGATTCTGATGATATCGATTCCGTTCGCGATTGACTTCTGGACGAAGTACTCGACAACATCGTCAGCGTAGGGCTTGTATCCCAGAATATTCTGTCCGCGGAACAGCATCTGCAGCTTCGTATTCTTGAATCCGTCGCGCAGCTTCCTCAGTCTGTCCCACGGATCCTCGTGAAGGAAGCGGAGCGCTGAATCAAAGGTAGCACCGCCCCAGCACTCTACTGAGTTGTATCCGACCTTGTCCATCTTATCAACGATTGGAAGCATCTCTTCAGTCGGCATACGTGTCGCGATCAGGGACTGATGAGCGTCACGCAGCACGGTTTCTGTAATTTTAATTGGCTTTTTCTCTGCTGCCATCTTTTTTATTTCCTTTCATAGTCTAATATAACACCGCTTACGCGACACCATAGATTGCCATAAACGTACCAGCCGCAACGGCCGTACCGATAACGCCCGCCACATTCGGTCCCATAGCGTGCATCAGCAGGAAGTTCGTGGGATCCGCCTGTGATCCGACCTTCTGGGAAACGCGTGCCGCCATGGGAACCGCGGACACGCCCGCAGAACCTATCAGAGGATTGATCTTCCCCTTTGTCAGAACCTTCAAAAGCTGTCCCAGGAGCACACCTCCCAGCGTGCCGAAGGCAAATGCCACAAGTCCCAGAACAACGATCTTCAGTGTATTGACATTCAGGAATGCCTCAGCGGAGGTAGACGCTCCTACAGAAGTTCCAAGAAGAATAACAACGATGTACATCAGCGCGTTTGACGCGGTCTCCGTCAGCTGGCGGACAACTCCGCTCTCACGGAACAGGTTTCCAAGCATCAGCATTCCGACCAGCGGGGCGGTCGTAGGCAGAAGCATACAAACGACAACTGTGATGATGATCGGAAACAGGATCTTCTCAAGCTGGGTAACCGGGCGCAGCTGCTCCATCTTGATCTTTCTGTCCTTCTCGGTTGTAAACAGCTTCATGATCGGCGGCTGAATAATCGGAACCAGCGACATATAAGAATACGCTGCCACGGCTATCGGGCCCATCAGTGTCGTCTGTCCGAGCTTTCCTGCCAGGAAGATCGAGGTCGGTCCGTCAGCGCCGCCGATGATGGAGATCGCGGCAGCGGCCTTGCCGTTGAAGCCAAAAGCGATCGCCAGGAAATAAGCTATATAGATACCCGCCTGAGCCGCCGCTCCCATGACAAATGAGATCGGGTTGGCGATCAGCGGTCCGAAGTCGGTCATCGCTCCAACGCCCATGAAGATCAGGGAAGGCAGGATCGAAGCCTCGTCCAGAATATAAAAATAGTGCATCAGTCCGCCTGCGTGTTCGACGCCGAGGATATCGGTCGAAATATCGGTAATAATATCCGGGTAGATATTTACAAGCAGCATGCCGAACGCAATCGGAACCAGAAGGAGGGGCTCAAAGTCGTGTTTGATCGCCAGATACAGGAATACAAACGCGACAATCATCATGACATAATTGCCCCATGTCAGATTCAGAAACGCGGTCTGATGCAGAAGATTTGACATCGTAGATGCAATGTAACCCATTGATTAACCTCCTAACGTCAGGATATGGAAAAACCGGACAGATCAATTCATAGTCGCGAGAACCTGTCCGTTCTCAACCGCGTCGCCTGTCGCAACTTCGATGGATACGATGGTGCCGTCCTGCGGTGCCACTACCGGGATCTCCATCTTCATAGCCTCAAGAGTGACAATCGCGTCACCGGTCTTGACAGCCTGTCCGGCCGCGGCGTCAACCTTGAATACCTTGCCCGGGACGGAAGCTGTTACCTTGACAGCGCCGGCGCCGGAGGAAGCGGCCTTCGGAGCCGGAGCCGGGGCGGCCTTGGGAGCAGCCTTCGGAGCCGCAGCTGCAGGAGCAGACGCCGCTGCCGACGCAGATCCGGTTCCCTCTTCAACTGTTACATCATAGACATTGCCATTAACGGTGATCGTATAATTCTTCATCTTAACATTCTCCTTAGTAATTCAATCAATTCTGTGACCCGCTGTCAAAGCAGCGGCTTGGGGCATCACGCCCTCCAGTTGCTCTTTCTGCCTCTTCTGCGGATCGAACGGACGACAAAGCCGTCTGCGGGAGCTTGCTCGCTCGCTGCGATCGCCGCACTGATAACTGCTATAAGTTCCAGATCGTCGGTCTCCTCGATCTCCTCCGCAACAGGCGCTGCCGCTGGCGCGGGAGCCGGCGCAGGTGCGGGAGCCTCAGATGTCTTCTTCTTTCTGTTCAGGATATCCGGAATCCAGTGGATCTGGCTGATGATAAATGTCAGGAACAGCAGGACAATGAATACGGTTCCAAGTCCGATCAGGGTGTTCATGCCGGCCTTTCCGACCGATGCGCTGAAAGAGTCCTTCACTTCCCAGCTAAGAAGCGTGACGTTCCTCGCAAGATCATATGTGAAGGTCACGTCGATCTTTGAATCATTCACCTCAGCCTGAGCATAATCAGCGTCAAGCTTCATGGTGAGAACCTGATCCGTCATGTCAGCCGTATAGCTGTTCACGCCGCGGAACTCACCGCATGAATCCATGCTTGAGTACCAGTTGCGGAGCATCTTGACCATCGCCATGGTAGAATCATCCATACTGGTCAGAGTCGATGAATCCTTCATCGAATTGGCAATATCTCTGACGGAGAGATTGATCTGCCTGTTATAGCTTGTAATCATGCTCTCCAGATCATCCTGTGAAAGCCTGGACAGCGTGGTCAGCTGCTGTTCCACCTGCCTCTCAATTGTCGGATACTGTGCCGCCAGGGCAGAATCCCCTGTCACACTCGCCGGCTCGAGCAGTGGAGCTTCTGTTGAGGCCTCGGACTCCGTCTCATCCGCGGATGAAGAAAGTGCCTGAGACTCATCGCTCTCAGTCAGCTGTGTGCTGCCGGCCTCAGTCTCAGAGGCCATCGCGCTCATACATCCGGCGGAGAGAGAGAGCGTAAGCACTCCGGCCAGCATGGCCGCGTATAATCTTTTTCTCATCTGCATGTCACCTCACTCAAACCGTACCGTGTTTCTTTTCCGGACGCTCTTCCGCCTTCGTATAGAGCATCTCAAATGCCCCGATAACCATCTTGCGGGTATCCTGTGCCTTGATCACGGTATCCACATACCCTCGTCCGGCGGCCGCACTGACGCTCTCCTGAAGCTTCTCATATTCAGAAGCCTTCTCACTGAGAGTCTTCGCGTCACTTCCGTCATACATAATGCCGGCTGCAAGCTTCGCGTCCATCATACCGATCTTCGCGTCTTCCCACGCGAACGTCATATCCGCGCCAAGTCCCTGGCTGTTCATGATCATGTATCCTGAGCCAAAAGCCCTGCCGGTGATAACGTTCACCTTCGGAACAGTCGCTTCCGCGAATGCGCCAGCCAGCTTTGCCGCGGCTCTCGCAAGCCTGAATTCGTTGTGCCTGTCAGCGTAGAATCCCGCAGCGTTGGTAACAGTGAGAACCGGAATGTCGAACGCGTCGCAGAAGCGGACAAATCTTGCCGCCTTCTCAAGCCCCTTCGCGGAGAGAAGCGGCTTGAAATCCGCGCTCTTCTCACCCTTCTCATCATATATCTCGGTGCGGTTCGCGACCGCTCCGACAGTCATGCCGTTGAGCTTGATGAACGCTGTAACCATCTCTTTCGCGGACGCGGCCTTTACCTCGCACAGAAGGTTCCCATCGGAGATCTGGCTGAGCAGAATGGAGGCATCTCCAACGGCACCCTCGATGCCCTCACATGCCCTGTTCAGGTCATCCTGTACATCTGAAATGGGTGCTTCGTCCGCGTTGTTTGCCGGAAGAATGGAAACAAGAGCCCTGATCTGCGCCAGGATCTCCTCCTCGGTTCCGACAAAGTCCGCCAGTCCGCTCTTCTCGCTCTGGAACTTCGCGCCCGCCGTATCCTCTTCCTTGTTGCCTGCCAGAGAATTTGGAGAATTCACAAACAGCTTCGCGCTGCTTCCTTCCATAAAGACGAAATCGCTCATACCGGCCGCAACCGCGAGAGCGCCGCCGCAATTCCCAAGGACAGCTGTGATCTGCGGAATAACACCGCTCGCGAACGCCATCCTCCGGTACAGAGTGCTGAATGCGTTCAGTGCGTCCGTCGACTCCTGAAGACGCATCCCCGCGCTGTCAAGAAGCGCGATAACCGGCGCACCCATCTTCATGGCAAGGCTGTACAGACGGATGATCTTCTTCGCGTGCATCTCACCGATACTGCCGCCAAGAACGGAAGCATCCTGGCTGTAAACATATACCAGGTTTCCGTCAATCAGCCCATATCCGGTGATGACACCGTCCGAAGCAGCCTTCTCCTCTGTCAGGTTGAAATCGGTACTCCTTGCCGTAACAAGCGAGCCGATCTCAACGAAACTGCTCTCGTCAAGCAGAGCAGCAATTCGGTCTGCTGCCTTGCTCTTTACTATATTGCTCATACTTAGACCTCCATAAATAAGAAATCAAAAATTGCCATACACCATACTAAGTGAAAAACAAAAAAAAGGCAAGCCAAAAGGAGCCTGCCTTTTTTAATCCGTCATAAAACTTGTTATTCACCAGACATATATGCGGGTGCCGACCGGGATGTTCTCGTCATCATAGATCCAGACCGCGTCCTTCTTCTTCAGGCGCACGCAGCTGTGCGAGAGCGGTTTCTTCCCCATCTGCTTTCTTCCGGGTCCGGTCCACAGATGCATGCCGTAGCCATATATAAAGGTATAATACTTCAGCCCTGTAACCTCACCGTAGCTGACTGACGGAGACTTCTTCTGTACCTTGAACACCTTCTTGAACGTCTGGTCGAACGTCGGTGAATCCGGAGCGCCCGTAGAACAGACACACTCCCGGATCAGTTTCCAGCTTCCCCGCCTCCCCTGGAAGATGTTGACTCTCTGCTTGTCAAGGCTTATCCAGATCAGCTTGTCGGTACCGGCAAGGGCTGAAATCCCGTCCACGCCATTGACTCCGTTGACAAAAGCTTCCTTTGTTGCCTGGTCATAATCTCCCTGGGCGCCAGTAGCCAGAGCCTTGTAAAACAGCAGAAACTGATTGGCTATATAGCAGGTGCGCCCGTCCTTCAGCTTGCACTCGCTGACGCCCCTCTTCTCATGATAGTCTCTCTGGATGACAGTGATCTTCTTGCCCTGTTTGAGCGCTACTTCTTCGCTCGGAAATCCATCTGTGGCAACTGTCTTAACCTTAACCGCGGTTTTAAGTCTGGCCTTCCAGCTGATCGTCTTAACCTCTTCGGTGTTTGTCGCCTTCGCGATCCGCGCGGCTCTCTCCTGATGAACCTTGTCAGCCGGAGACGCCATAGCCTGCGGGCCCGCCATGGTCAACATAATCCCGGCCGCCAGCAGCATACCGGTAAGCCTCTTCATAATACCACTCTTTTTCATCATCTCACTCCCTTCAACTCCCCCATAAACTGTTGCCCGTTCATGCCTGATCTTAATCGAACAAGTATTACGTATTAATTATAATCGATTAATCTATGCGTGAAAACTAAAAAAATCTTAATTTGTACTATAGTCGTTACTATTCACGGTCTGA
>DFHY01000080.1:9516-16786 GCA_002371345.1 Lachnospiraceae bacterium UBA3711 | reverse complement strand
AACCTATAGCCAACGTCAAAGTAAAAAGAACTTTGTCGTTGGCTATAATTCAGCACCCTCTTGAATTGATATAAATCCAGAGCGGCAGGCCTGCCTGCCGGACGCACTTCAGCAATTTCCATCATCCTTCTACAGAAGCTGCAGAAAGACCTCATTCATTCCGCCGCATATCATCTCATCCTCCGCCCCCTGGCTGCCCGTCAGGTCAATTGACATCAGGCGGGGGCGGAAAGATGCCGGATCCTTCAGCAGCCTGACAGCCTCACTGATCACCTCTCCTTCCATCGAGCCGCCCCCGATAGTGCCGACTGTCCTGCCGTCAGGATACACAAGCATCCTTGCGCCAGGCTCTCTGGGCGTAGATCCCTTTCTTGCGGTTACGGCAGCAATGACGGCATGCCCGTCTGAAGCGCACAGTTCCCTCAGTGCGCATCCAAGATCATCCGTGATGACGCTCCCTCCGCGGAATGCCGTCTTTTCCCGGATTATCTCTCCGATAACCGAAACAGCTATCTCCTCCGGCGTATCGGCACCTATAGGCAGGCCGACCGGAGCGTGGATGCGGCTGATCTTCTCTTCGTCAAAACCCGTTTTCTGCAGGTATTCACGAAGCCTGCGCGCGCGCAGGCGGCTTCCCATGGTTCCGACATATCCCCAGGGCTTGTCCATGATGATTCTCAGGCAGTCCTTATCATGATCATGGTCTCTTGTCACAACGACAAAGCAGGTTCCGCCGTCAGAGCGATACCTTTCCAGCGATTCCGAAAATGGCGCGCAGACCGCCTCATCCGCGCCGCACTGCACGGCTCTTGATGTAAACTCATCCCTGTCATCGAGCGCGGTTACATGCCATCCGAGGAACTTTCCAAGCTTTATGACAGCAAGTCCTACATATCCGCAGCCGCAGACAACAAGATCCGTCACATGGGTCAGCTTCTCACGGAAGAGCGCTCCGTCTTCTGACTCTTCAATAACCCTCTCAGGATCCGCCGCGCTGCTCCAGACAATACTTCCCTCCGTCAGCAGTATCTCAGCGCCGGCATGTTTTCCTCCTGTCACTGTGATCAGCTCATGTTCCTTATTCTTATCCAGACGGTCAATAATCCTGTATAGTTCTTTCATGCCGGCCTCCAATCCGCCGCCGTGCAGCCGGCGGCACAGACAGTAATGAAATTGTCCGCTTCGCACTGTTTCCCCACCGCGGGATGCTCTCACACTTCAAGCTTCAGCTTAGCTTCTTCCTCCGCCTGAGCTTTGAAGTCCTCCACCTTCACCGGACTGATCCTGGGAAGATCATCCAGCGAGTCAGTTCCGAAGTGTCTGAGAAATTCCTCGGTTGTCGCGAACAGTATTGGCCGGCCCGGCGCTTCCAGCCTTCCGGCTTCACATATCAGCCCATACTCCAGCAGACGGTTTATCGCATGATCGCAGCTGACGCCGCGGATCTTTTCTATCTGGGAGCGCGTCACGGGCTGCTTGTACGCCACGATCGAAAGCGTCTCGAGGACGACATCGGACAGGCTGATCTTCCTGGGCTGGCGCACGAGACGGATCAGCGCCGGATACTGCTCCTTCTTTGTGGCGAGCTGATATCTGCCTTCGAGCTTTATTATGCGTATGCCCCTGTCCGGTTCCTCGTATTCCCTGGCCATATCATCCAGAACAGACCGCACCGCTTCTTCTCCGACGCCAAGCGCCTGCGATATAGTCTCAGGATCGACCGAGTCTCCCATTGAGAACAGGATAGCCTCAAGAGCTGCCTTAAGCGACACAACGTCGCTGCCTACCTGTCCCGGAGCCTCCTCCACTGTCATCAGTTCCCCGTTTCTTTCCTCAAGCTTCAGCTGTCCCATCAGGATGTTCATCCCCTTCCGCGAGATCGGAATCCTCCGACCATTCACTTATAAAGTCATCTTCATCATCGTTCCACTGCGACGGGTCATTTGCCTCGATGTTAATCTCTCCGAAATTGCTCTCCTGCGTGACATAGACACGTCCCCTCTTCATCAGCTCCAGAATCGTCAGGAAAGTAACCACCGTATACATGCGGCCTTCGCGAAGCATCAGCAGAGAGCGGAATGTGCACCGCCTGCGGTTCATAATGTATCTCTCCACAAACTGCATCGCTTCCTGCGTGTCGATCTGCTGTTTCTCGATCTTCCCGAACCCCGCCCTTATCGGATCACGCAGATCCTCACGGCGCTTCATAACCTCCTGGAAAATCCTGTACAGTCCCGGAAGCGTCACACCCGCTTTGTCCAGAACTTCGTCAGGATCAACCGGCTCGCGGTACTGCTGGACCTGCCTCGGTATAGACTGCCTGCGGTACCAGACTCCCTGGGCGGTTTCCTCCCTCTCCCGAAGCTCAAATGACATGTATTTGTATGTCTTGTATTCCAGCAGCTGTCTGACGAGTTCTTCTCTGGGGTCGATCTCTTCGCCTTCCTCATCCTTCTCGGCAGGAAGCAGCATACGTGACTTTATATCCAGCAGAGTAGCCGCCATCACGAGAAACTCGCTCATGACGTCCATCTGGAGCTGAGCCTCTGTCATGGCGTCTATGTATTCCATATACTGCTCCGTTATAAGGGCGATAGGGATATCATATATGCTGACCTTATTCTTCTCGATCAGGTGAAGGAGCAGATCCAGAGGCCCTTCAAAGGCGTCAAGTTTCAGTTCTATTGCCATGTCCAATCTATCCCGTTCTCAATTCAGAGTTATATCCGCGATCACAAGCTCGGCCGGATTATTAATTCTGATATTGATTGTATGCGTCCCAAGGCCCGCGCTGACTATCATCCTTGAGATCCCCGACTCGTAAAGACCGTGATCATAATGAGGAAGCAGTGAAGGATCCGGGCTTACCGCGCCGCCAAGAAAGGGAAGTCTCACTATTCCGCCGTGAAGATGCCCTGACAGAACCAGGTCAGCCCCCCAGTTCGCGTATTCGCCAAAGTACTTCGGATGATGCGCCAGAAGGATCTGAAAGCGGTCCCTGCGGCTTTCACCCACAAGAGCCTTAATGCTTCCTTCATCAAGACGCATGCGGTACCTGTTTCTGAAATATCTGTAATCAAGCTCCAGACCGGTTATCCTTACCTTCACTCCGCCAAGCTCGGCGTCCGCGCTGTCGTTGTGAACACATACCGCGCCGCAGTTTTTCATGCTCTCATCATATGCCTGGTATTCCTGAGGGCGGAATCGCTTCATCTTCGTCTCATGGTTCCCGTCACAGAGAAAAACCGGTACCTCAGCGGCAAGCGCTGACACGAGTACCCTTGCCTGATCCGTCGCGAAATGCCCCCCCGTCATCAATACAAGGTCGCCGGCTGAAAGTACCGCGTCGCACTTCTCATCCCGTACAGCCTTAATCAGCGAACGCGTATCCGACCGGTATACCTGATTATGCAGGTCGGCAAGGACCGCGATCCTGAATGCTCCGGCGCTCTCTGAGGCATGGCGGTGCCTGCATATATTATAATGAGAATGTCTGATTGTACTCATACATTATAATCCCTGAATATCCTTAAAAATACCCCCGGCCGATGTGGCCGGGGGTATCGGAACCGCTCTGGGTCAGTTATACTTACGCTTACGAGCTGCCTCAGACTTCTTCTTGCGTCTGACGGACGGCTTCTCATAATGCTCTCTTTTGCGAATCTCCTGCTGGATGCCGGCCTTCGCACAGCTTCTCTTGAAGCGGCGCAGAGCGCTGTCCAGTGATTCATTCTCGCGAACGATTATGTTTGACATTCCTTAATTCCCCTCCCTCCAGTTGTGGATTGTGCACTCCAACTGTCCGGGTTTTCTGCACGTGGGTAAGTATATCACCCATATGGCACCAACGTCAAACAAAATTTATCCGATCTGTGAAGAAAGAACCTTCTCGGCTTCAGCAAGGGCCGCTTCGACCCCGGACGAATCCTTTCCGCCGGCCATAGCCATGTTGGGACGGCCGCCTCCGCCTCCGCCGACAAGTCCCGCGATACCTTTGATAAGATTGCCCGCGTGCGCGCCTGCCTTCATAGCTTTTTCCGTTGCGGTAGCCATCAGCTGAACCTTTCCGTCATTCACCGACGCCAGAACTATAACGCACTCGCCGAGCTTGTCCTTCAGGCTGTCCCCGAGTTCTCTCAGGCCTCCGGCATCCACGCCTTCCATCTTCGAAGCAACAAATTTGATTCCGCCGATCTCCTTCACATCCTGCGAAACGTCGCCCATCGCGCTCTTCGCCGCTTCACTCTTCAATGCTTCGATCTGTGAATGAGCTTCCTTCAGTTCAGAGAGCAGAGCGGATATCTTCTCAAGAATATCTGCCCTGGAGGTCTTCAGCATCGCTGAGGCAGCCGTGACCTCCTGCTCCATCTCCCTGTAATACTTTATTACATTATCTCCTGTCAGGGCCTCAATACGTCTCACACCGGCCGCGACCCCCGATTCAGACAGGATCTTGAAGTTCTTTATCTCGGAAGTATTTCCTACATGCGTGCCTCCGCACAGCTCCTTCGAGAACTCTCCCATCTCAACCACGCGGACACTCTCGCCGTACTTTTCATCAAACAGGGCCGTAGCTCCGCTCTTCTTGGCGTCATCAAGAGACATAACCTCCGTCACAACCGGAAGCGCCTCCTCGATCTTCTCATTTACCATATCCTCGACTTCACGGATCTGTTCAGGCGTCATCGCCTGGAAATGAGAAAAGTCGAAACGCAGCCTGTACGGGTCAACATATGATCCCTTCTGCTCCACATGGGCTCCGAGAACCTCTTTCAGCGCCTTCTGGCACAGATGAGTCGCCGAGTGATTGCGGGCGGTTGCCCTGCGAAGCGCCTCATCCACCGTCAGGGTGACCTTGTCTCCGGTTTTCAGCATACCTTTGACAACCCTTCCGACATGGCCGATCTTCCCGCCGCGCAGATGGATGGTATCCTCAACCTCAAACTCGCCGTCCGCGCCGATGATCTTCCCATGGTCGCCGACCTGTCCGCCCATGGTTCCGTAGAACGGCGTCTTATCTACGATGACTGTCCCTCTCTCGCCGTCGGTCAGCGCCTCCGTCACCTGTGATGTACCAGCAATCGCCGTGATAACAGAAGGATCCGTAAGGTGATCATAGCCGTCAAACTCAGTAGTAAGCTCAACCGGAAGCTCATCGTAGACTGTCGCGTCGGCTCCCATGTAGTTGGTCGTCTTGCGCGCGGCACGGGCTCTGTCTCTCTGCTCCTTCATGCAGGCGGCAAACTTATCCTCGTCTACAGAATATCCCTTCTCCTCAAGGATCTCCTTCGTCAGATCCAGCGGGAATCCGTAGGTGTCGTACAGTGTGAACGCATCCTGTCCGTCAAGCACAGTACTTCCCGACTCAAGCATCTTCTTCTCAAGATCGGACAGGATAGACAGTCCCTGGTCGATGGTGCGGTCGAAGTTCTCCTCCTCCTGTGACAGGACCTTGAAGATGAACTCACTCTTTTCTCCCAGTTCAGGATATCCGTCCTTTGAGGTCTCGATAACCGTTCCCGACAGTTTTGAGAGAAATGCGCCCTCGATGCCCAGTAGTCTTCCGTGGCGGGCAGCTCCGCGGATCAGCCTGCGCAGAACATAGCCGCGGCCTTCGTTCGTCGGCATGATGCCGTCGGAAATCATGAATGTCGCCGACCGGATGTGGTCAACTATCCTCCTGATCGACACATCCTTCTTCTCGTCAGCGTGATACTCGGTATTCGCGGATTCACATACCTTGTCACGCAGGGCGACGATAGTATCCACATCAAACATTGAGTCGACGTCCTGACATGCTACCGCCAGACGCTCAAGTCCCATTCCGGTGTCAATATTCTTCTGCTCCAGGGGTGTGTAGTTGCCCTTGCCGTCATTTTCAAACTGGGTAAAGACATCATTCCACACTTCCATATAGCGGTCGCAGTCACATCCCGGCGCGCAGCTGCTCTTTCCGCAGCCGTACTTCTCCCCGCGGTCATAATAGATCTCGGAGCAGGGGCCGCACGGTCCGGCTCCGTGTTCCCAGAAGTTGTCTTCCTTGCCGAAACGATAGATCCTGTCCGCGGGAATCCCGATCTCCTTATTCCAGATATCGTATGCCTCGTCGTCATCCACATATACAGACGGATACAGGCGGTCTTTGTCGAGTCCGACTACCTCCGTCAGGAATTCCCATGACCAGTTGAGAGCTTCTCTCTTGAAGTAATCTCCGAAAGAGAAGTTTCCGAGCATCTCGAAGAAAGTACCGTGTCTGGCTGTCTTTCCGACATTTTCGATATCTCCTGTGCGGATGCACTTCTGGCAGGTCGTCACCCTGCGCCTCGGAGGAGTCTCCGCGCCTGTAAACCAGCTCTTCATCGGCGCCATGCCGGCGTTGATCAGGAGCAGGCTCTTGTCATTATGCGGAACGAGCGAGAAGCTCGGGAGCGCCAGATGCCCTTTGCTCTCAAAAAATTCAAGATACATTCTGCGCAGTTCATTTACGCCATATTTTTTCATGTCCGAATCGACCTTTCTTCTATAAACAACATCAGAGCGCGACCTTCGCGAACTTCTTCTTACCCTTCCTTATTACGACGCCCCCGTTCTTCAGCTTATCCTGATCAAGCAGCGCATGCACGTCCGTCACCTTCACTTCATCGACCGTGACGCCTCCCTGCTCGATATTACGGCGGGCATCTGAGCGGTTCACCGCAAGCTTTGCCGCAACCATAGCTCCTATCAGATCCACCTTGGCATCGCGGAAAGCCGACAGGTCAAGCATGACAGCCTCAAGGTCGTCCGTGTTGGCCCCGCCTGCGGCAAACAGCTTGCGGGCTCCGTCCCGGGCCTTCTTTGCCTCTTCCTCGCCGTGAACCATGGAGGTGAGTTCATAAGCCAGAACCTCCTTGACACTGTTCAGCTCCTGTCCTTCCTTCTTCCCGAACTCGCTTATCTGTTCCAGCGGAAGGAATGTGAGCAGCTTCATGCACTTAATAACATCCGCGTCGCCGACATTTCTCCAGTACTGATAGAACTCGAACGGACTTGTCTTGTCCGGGTCGAGCCACACCGCGCCTCTGGCAGTCTTGCCCATCTTATTGCCCTCAGAATTGGTGAGCAGCGTGATGGTCATGGCCTCTGAATCCGATCCCGGAATCTTCCTGCGTATCAGCTCACGCCCGGCCAGCATGTTCGACCACTGGTCGTCGCCGCCGAACTGCATCCTGCAGTTGTACTTCTTGTAGAGCATATAGAAGTCATATGCCTGCATGATCATGTAGTTGAA
>DFHY01000080.1:0-9471 GCA_002371345.1 Lachnospiraceae bacterium UBA3711 | reverse complement strand
TCATGTAGTTGAACTCGAAGAATGTAAGCCCCTTCTCCCAGCGGAGCTTGTACGCCTTGGCCGCAAGCATCTCGTTGACTGTGAAGCAGGTGCCCACCTCCCTGAGAAGATTGATGTAATTCAGATCCATAAGCCAGTCCGCGTTGTTGACCGTGATTGCCTGGCCCGGCGCGTCGCCGAATTCGATAAAACGGCTCATCTGCTTCTTGAAGCAGTCACAGTTATGCTGTATAGTCTCGACAGTCATCATCGGACGTGAATCCGTTCTTCCTGAAGGATCACCGATCATTCCGGTGCCGCCGCCCAGGAGGGCAATCGGCCGGTTTCCCGCCATCTGAAGCCTCTTCATCAGGCACAGCGCCATGAAATGGCCTACATGAAGGCTGTCCGCCGTAGGATCAAAGCCAATGTAAAAAGTCGCCTTTCCCGCATTGATCATCTCACGGATACTGTTTTCATCCGTGAGCTGAGCGAGCAGGCCTCTTGCCTGGAGCTCCTCAAAAACACCCATATCTATTCCTCTCTGCTGACTATTTGATGTAAGGGTCAAATGCCCTGAATCCGGGACAATAAGTACTGTTGACCGCAGCATCATTTTTTTCAAACAGAAATAAGTATACAAACCGCTCTGTGAAAAATCAAGTCGCAAGAAAGGCACTGCGGGATTCCTTTGCAGTTAAATATTGCCTGGCCGGCATCAATCGTTTAAAATGTGTTTCTGCAGACATTAATGGTGATACAATGAGTTTAAATACTAAGATGACAGACTTCTCGCGATCAAAAACATACCTGCCGGTGAAGATTGATCTCAGCGGCAGTAATGTCCTGGTTCTGTGCAGCGTCATTCAGGCCGGCAGCAGGATACTTAAGACAATACGCCAGCTTATTGAATGTACCGATCATCTCACGGTCGTCTGTCTGTCGGCAGACGCGTCTGCCGAGATGCTTGCCGCACAGGGTATCATAGATCTCAGGATAAAAGAATATGACCGCAATGATCTGTTCGGGTCTGATCTTGTGATATGCTCCCATGAGGACCAGGCGGTTCTTGATGATGTACACGCCGCCTGCAAAACACTGGGAATACGGCTCTCCATCCTGAGCGAGCCCTGGCGGAGCGATTATATCCTTGATTCAGAATAGGCTGCAGTGTTTATATCGTAGTTTACCGGCAATTCACTAAGGATCCGCAGCCAATGATTCACAACGTACATCACTGAGGTTGCTCATACTATGACAAAGGTAACGATATATACGGACGGTTCCGCCCGCGGCAATCCTGATGGTCCCGGCGGCTATGGTTCTGTTATAGAATTCATAGACTCGAGAGGCCAGCTTCATGTCAAAGAGCTGTCACAGGGCTACCGTAAAACCACCAACAACCGTATGGAACTGATGGGAGCCATCGCCGCCCTTGAAGCGCTGAACCGGCCTTGTGAGGTCGAACTGTGGTCTGACTCTCAGTATCTTGTGAACGCGTTCAACCAGCACTGGATCGACCAGTGGATCAGGAAGAGATGGATGCGTACCAGGAAGGAGCCTGTCAGGAATGTCGATCTGTGGCAGAGACTTCTCCGCGCATGTGAGAGACACACAATCTCCTGGAACTGGCTGAAGGGTCACAGCGGCAGTCATGGAAATGAACTCTGTGACATACTCGCGACGAGCGCGGCCGACTCTGATGATCTGATCGAAGACCCCGGAGCAGAGATATAGTCGTTTATTTCAGGAAGGAAGAATACCCATGTCTATGCATTTTGAAAAGAAGCTGCCGATTCCCGCGGAGATAAAGTCAAGCTATCCGCTCTCAGCCACTGTCAGCAGGATCAAGAAGCAGCGGGATCAGGAGATACGTGACATCTTCACCGGCAGGTGCGACCGGTTTCTGCTGATAATCGGCCCTTGCAGCGCTGACCGGGAGGACGCGGTTCTTGATTACCTCATTCGTCTGTCCCGCGTACAGGAGAAGGTTGCGGACCGCATACTGATTGTACCGAGGATCTACACGAATAAGCCCCGGACTACGGGAAAGGGATATATGGGTCTTCTCCATCAGCCGGATCCGGCCAAGAAACCGGATCTTCTTGCCGGCATCATCGCTATTCGCGAGCTCCACATGCGTTCGATCGAGCAGACCGGACTTACTGCCGCCGATGAGATGCTCTACCCCGAGAATTACAGATATCTTGACGATGTACTGAGCTATGTCGCGGTCGGCGCGCGTTCCGTTGAGGACCAGCAGCACCGGATGACAGTATCGGGAATGGATATTCCCGCAGGCATGAAGAACCCGACCAGCGGTGACCTCACGGTCATGTTCAACTCCATAATAGCCGCACAGGCCTCCCACAATTTCATCTACAGAGGGTGGGATGTCACTACGGACGGAAACGAGCTTGCCCACGTCGTTCTCCGCGGCTCAGTCAACAAGCACGGAAACTGCCTGCCAAACTACCACTATGAGGATCTTCTGCTGACTGCCCAGCTCTACAGCCGGCACGATCTGAAGAACCCGGCGGTGATTGTCGACTGCAACCATTCAAATTCCAACAAGCAGGCACATGAGCAGGTACGTATCGCACATGAGATCCTGCACAGCCGCTTATACAATCCTGACCTGAAAAAGCTTGTCAAAGGACTGATGATAGAGAGCTATCTGGTGGAAGGCAGGCAGGACATCGTCGGAGGGCCCGGACATGTCTACGGGCAGTCGATAACAGACCCATGCCTTGGATGGGACGATTCCGAGAAGCTCATCTTCGACATATACAAGCGCCTTCTCTGACGTACGATCAGGTCTGCTGAGACCAGTCGCAGCGGCGCCGGGACAGGTTAGGGTTGTATGCCGGATCCCCTTCCTTCAGAATCCCGGCCCGCTTCCTGCGAAAGCGGGCCTTCTCAGCGGCAAACCGCTTCTTCTTTGCCCTGGAATCCTCCGCGCCGCGTGTAAGCGATTCATGATGAATCATGACCGCCGCCGGTTCCCATACATTCCTGTAGCCCTTATCAACAAGGCTCAGGCAGAAGTCCACATCTCCAAGCGCTACGCTGAATTCATCAGGAAATCCTCCCGCCTTCATAAACGCACTGCGCTTCACCATCATGCACGCCGCGGTAACAGCGCTCATATTCTGCGTCAGACACGCGCGTCCCATATATCCGGGATTGTCCGCGTCCTCCGCGACCATCATCGAGCCGGCGAATCCCATGATTCCCGTTACTATCCCGGCAGACTGCACTCTTCCGTCCGGATACAGAAGCTTCGGGCCAACCGCCCCGATCCCCTGTCTTGCCGCATGCGCGAGCAGCCGCTCGATCCAGTCGGGAGTACTTACCGTCACATCGTTATTCATCAATATTAAGTAATCACCTTTTGATCTCCTCACGCCATCATTTATAACCCTTGAGAAATGAAATGCGTGATTGTACCGCACGATCCTCGCCTCATTTCTCTCCTCCAGTCTGCGGTACAGTTCGAGTGTCTGCCTCTGCCTTGAGTTATTCTCAACGACTATGATCTCATAATTCTTCCAGGTCGACCTTCTGCGTATCGACATGATGCAGTTCTCCAGCACAGAAGCATTGTCCCTGCTGGGTATTATTATGGAGACCAGAGGCTCGCCATCTGTCTCGTACGCAATATGAAATGACCCAGGAACCGGCCCGTCCTCTACCGTTCCCCTGAGCCCCCTCTCCCTGATGTCATCCTCAAGCACCCGGCGCGTCCGGTCCTTCAGGTCAGAACCATCTGCCATGTTCCCGCGTAAATCACGCTTCAGGACATGGCACAGCACCTTCGGAACATGCCTGACCCCGCCCTTCGCGCCGGCACGGCTCATGCATCTGAGTGTCAGCGCATAGTAAAATGCAGGATCCGCCAGATTCTGCCCGGTCGGGATCCTGTCATTGTGCCCTTCCTCATAGAAACTGCGGATGATGCCGACGCGGACCATCATCAGTGAACCTATATAGTTGAATGATCTCAGATAGTCCGGATTATAGTCCGGCTTGAACATCGGATCAGAATAAGTATTGCTCCCGTCTTTCCTCTCATAATAGTCTGAATCTGTATAAACCGCGTCCGCTCCGTTCTGAACAGCCTGAACCATCTCAAAGAAGGCATTTCTCTCAATAAGATCGCCCTGGCATACACACGCCAGGTAATCCTCATCGGGGATCTGTGAATTCAGAGCCTGGACCAGGCTGACATTAGGATATGTGGACTCCTTCACTGAGCGGATTGTCCCTGCGAGAAGATCCTCCGCACCCCTCTCAGTACAGTCCGCCTCTCCCGGAGCCACTATGACGTGCACCCAGGGCATCTGTGCCATGCGGAGCTTCTTCTGGTAGCCCGCCTGCACAGATGTGATACGCTGCTTCAGTATCCATTTCTGATAATCGAATCTTTTATCCCGCGCCTTCTCAACCGCGTGATCGGTGAACTCCCTAAGCCCGCGTTGTCTCAGATAACGAAGTCCCTTAGCAGCAGCATTCTCCGCAGTTTTACCACGATTCATTACAATTCCTCTTCCATATGCAGATATTTCAGATACGGCCTTCCCTTCTCACGGATATCGTCCCGGCATGTCCAGCTTCTTCCCAGAAGCGTAAGGCACGGGCTGTAGAAGGGATCGCCCATCTCAAGTTTCTTCTCCCAGCGCCGGACAAAGATCCTTATCTCCCTGTGGAATCTGGATACCTTCTGAGGAGTATCCTCACCTCCCCTTGAAGATGACTCATAATGCATAAGGCATGCGCCCGGATGAACTACAACATCTAAGCACTCATTCCTTATCCTCATACACAGATCGACATCATTGAATGTGACCTCAAGCGACTCATCCATGCCTCCGGCCATCTGCCAGACTGACCTTCGAAGCATCATGCACGCTCCAGTGACGGCGCTTGAGCTGTGTATATGCGAGAATACGAGCCGCGGGTATTCCCCGGATGTTTCCCAGGGTCTCTCCTTCTCCCATGCGTGGCCCGCAATGCCTCCATATCCGAGTATTATTCCTGCATGCTGAACGCTTCCATCCGGATACAGAAGAAGGGCGCCCGCCGCTCCGACTGAAGGTCTCGACGCAAGACTGAACATCCTTGCTATACTGTCCGGGTCAAGAATCCGTGTATCATTGTTGAGCAGCAGCAGATAACCGCCCCTTGCCAAGGACGCGCCATAGTTGTTGATGGCAGCGTAATTAAAAGCACCGTCCCATCTTATGACTCTGATCCTGCCGTCCCTCTCCTCAAGCCGTCTGTACAGAGCGAATGTCTCTTCAAGCTCAGAGTTATTCTCGATAATCAGTACCTCAAGATTCTTCCATGTATTCACTCTGATCAGAGAATCCACACAGCGCTCAAGGTCTTCCGCGTGGTCCTTGTTTGGAATCAGGACACTGATGAGCGGATCTCTGCCCTTCTTCTCCGGCGAACCGGATCCGGCCTGCACAGCTTCATATATATTCCGGCGCTGCGTATCCGGCACATCGGACGGACAGTCCGCATATGCCGGATCACATGATTGATACGCATATGGTGATACATCGCCGGCTGAGCGGTCAGAATACACTCCTGAAGTGTGGTAAAGAATCTCGGAAATATGCCTAACAGCTTCCCTTCCGGAATGAGCCATGTCTCCTGTCCCGAAGCACACTCTCTTCAGGAAATCGTGGAAGGAAGCGTCCGTGGCTCCCGGAAGACCGGCCTCAAGCGCCCTTTCGGCACGCACAAGGACAACGCTTCCCATGTAGTTCACCCGCTCAAGAAGATAAGGATCATACTCAGCGCGGAACGCCGGCTGTTTTCTGACACCGTCCGAATCAATTATATCCGAATCAAAATATATCAGATCGACCGTATTCGGCCCGCCATCCCCGAGCATGGCGGCACATCTCCACAGAAGGTCAGGCCTCAGGGTACAGCTTCCGTGGACCATGAGGATATACTCCGCATTATCCGCGCGTTTCACGGGCTTGAAGTTCCTGTATATCTGGCTGTCAAGAGACCTCATGAAAGCGGCCCGGCAGGGGCGGTCAATCAAGGCTCTGACGCCTATCAGAGGATTCCGCAGAAGATGTGTTCCAGCCATCCTTCTCAGATCGCCTGACGACGGGGTATGCTGTCTCTGCCAGGCCTCATACGGCACCTCCGGAACTTCCCGCTGAAGTATTCTGTCAAACAGCAGCGCCATTCCGCCGGCTGCTCCGTGGTCTTTCAGATATGTTTTCAGTCTTCCCGGCTTCATTGCGGCAATCCCTCTCCATCACACATTGTCATTAACTTAATCCTTTGCCTTACTTCTGAATGTCGGACAGAACGTTCAGGCTGTTTGAGCTGACGACGCGGTTCCTTTCCGGTCACTGTCTTCTGAGCATCTTCTTCAGCTGCTCCTTGAACGGGATATCAGCCTCGGATATCTTCCTTGCGACCTTGTAGGATATTGTATTCTTCAGCATCTCCATAGATGTGCGGAGCATCTCATTCTCTTCACGCAGCCGGTTCATCTGTGCTGCCTCTCCATGTCCTTTTACGCCAGGATTAGCCATCGCGAGCCCCTGAATCAGAAAATCCGGATCATGGCTTGTGCCATGCCTTAGCACTACCGGATCTGACGGCACCAGGAAGGACTCATAGAGACGTCTATATTCCCTGTTCATATCCTCAATGCTTCTTACCCGGCAAGCCTCAGCCCTTCTCTTCTTCTCCTCAAGTTCCCCGGGGTGAGCGAGGATATGTCTGATCAGAGCTATGACGTCATCTCCTGAAGCGTCAGCAGGCAGGATCCAGCCTGCGCCGGTGTCCTTTATCCTCTCTCCTACAGCTCCTATGTCAGTCCCTATCACCGGTATCCCGCAGGACCACGCCTCCGAGAGCGTATAACAGAAGGTCTCAGCCCAGACAGGCATGACTACTGCAGCATCGATCGCGCCGGCACGAAGAAGGTCGAATATATCGTCCTTCTGGTATACTCCGGAGAAGAATACATTCCCCCTCCTCTTCAGCGCTCTGATATCAGGGTCACCAACCTCTCCGTACACAAACAGGTTAAATGACTCATCTCCCGACTCTATAAGCTGCTTCAGCACACCTGAGCCCTTTGCCTTTGTCACGCCTCCAAGGTATGCCACATTCAGTCTTCCGTCTCCTGAGCCCGTCATCCTGTATGAGGAACGGTATACCCTGCCGTCCGTCCAGACCCTGCCGCCGTCACGGATAAGAAGACGTATTCTGATCTTACCTTCCTTAAGCCCCGGAATACTGAATACTGCATGGATCCCGCTCCACAGATAGTCGGGCTGTGCCGCGGCCGCGGCCACATCAGGCCTTGCCTGTCTGCGGACCTGTACATAATGGGAGTTTCCGGACGAATCATTCACTTCGATGATGATCGAAGTGTCCGTGCTTCGTGTTCCTTCCAGATAAGCCCACCCCGAGATGTAGTTGAAGCTTCCTCCGTCACCCGGAAGCTGGTCAAGCCTTGAATGCATCTTCTGTGTCTTCTCAATCCGCTCAGGCGGATCTGCAGCGAAGCTTCCGGACTCTACTATATCTGTACCGTGTTCAATGACCTCGCTCGATTTCTCAATTGACGGGAACACTTCACACATAATCTGTCTCGCGCTGGCGGACGGGAATATAATCCTCCGGCAGGTTCCGAGCGCTCTGAGGTTTTCCTCCCGCCACCGGTCCATGACCCTCACTCTGCCAAAGCCGCAGTTCTTCCTGAGGCAGGCGGCGCACGCACGGTCGGAAACAGCGGTGAATACTCCTGTTTCCGGACAGAAGTGTCCGTCCGGACGGATGAGCTTTGTCGTCGGGCAGGCATAGTAATAATCGTGCAGTGTCGCAGCCACAGGTATCTCCAGGTCCCGGCACACACGGAAAATATCCAGTGAAAGGCCCTGCGTATGATGTACATGCACCATATCTATGGAGAAGGATAACAGTACAGATCTTATTACCTGCTCCATTTTATCGTCGTAAAAGACCGGAAAAGATTCTTCCCCGCCGACAGGAAACTTCAGGGAGATCAGCTTTCCGCCGGCCTCAGAGAATTCCCCGCTCTGAAGAAGCTTCCATTCCGGAAGCCTCTCATCCTTCAGATATACTGTCAGGCGCAGACAGTCCTTGTCCCTCGCCATAACGAAGACGTTATAATCCTCCTTCGCTCCGGAAACCAGGTCGCGGACATGGAGCTGTGTACCTCCGATGCTCTTCATCGCTATCTGGCGAAAGTCCAGATGCAGGAAATAGAGTATGTTCTTTTTCCCGTTCTCCAGGCACTGGTGCAGCAGGAGATTGTCACGGATCTCAGAGTCGGGATCATCCCGGCAATAATCATCGTTTTCCTTCATAAAGCGCGGATAGCGCTTTCTCAGGATCTGTTCATGTTCAGCGATCAGAAGCTTCTTCTCCTCCGATCCAAAAGAGGCTGTTCCTCTGTGATAGATAAATGTATCGTCACAGAGCACATGCGTAAATCCGAGCATAGAGCACCGGAAGCAGAAGTCGTTCTCCTCTCCGTATCCGCGCCCGAATGCCTTCTCATCGAAAGCTCCCGCTCTCTCAAAGGCTTCCTGCTTCACGTACATGCAGAATCCGACTCCGACACTCACCCTTGGATAGCGTCTCAGCGACACTCTTTCCACGAGATCTGCGTATGAATCCACACTGTATGAGTCAGGCAGGGGATTGTCCTTAAGGAATACCGGAACTGAAGCGAGAGTTGCGGCATTTGACAGCGGAGTCACCGTCGCGATCCTCGTGCTGCTGTACGCGCAGGCCCTGAGCTTCTCCACCCAGCCCCTTGTCACGATCGTATCAGAGTTCAGAAGGATCGTATCACGCTCCGACCATGAGAGGCCCTTGTTGACATTTGCGGAGAACCCCCTGTTACTGCTGTTGAAGTGCGCAATCATACCATGATCCGCATTCTTATCCTGTCCCGCGCCTGCGTCGCGTACAAGGCTGCGCACCCTCTTATCGGTACTGCAGTCATCAATAAGGATGACGCGGTGCCTCGACAGATCCGTATGCTTCCGTATGCTCTCGATGCAGAGGATCAGGTCGTCGTATCCGTTGTATACCGGAACAATTATATCTACCGCGCTGCGGCTTAAGTTTCTGTCCATCCCATCACCTCTTAACCGGGACCGCGGCGAGAAGTCTTTTTGCCGCGCGGCGGACCACACCGCCCGCCTGTCCCATACGTTTATGAAGCAGCTCCTGGCTCTTGTCCAGAGCCCACCTTACATCCTTAGTCTTAACACATCCGGTGACACGGATCACTGAAGGGATCTTCCGGCAGCTTATCCGGTACGCGGGGTCCATTGTCAGGAAAACATCGCCTCTTTTTGATCTGGCGGACGCATTCACTGCCCGAAGAGTACCCTCCCCCGTCTTAAGACTGCAGACGCACGCGCACCCTTCCAGCGGATCAAACCGAAGCGCTCTGACCTCATCCGGATT
>DFHY01000123.1:8678-17022 GCA_002371345.1 Lachnospiraceae bacterium UBA3711 | reverse complement strand
GATGAGAAGCAGGCTGTCCTGATGATCGACCCGAGAAACCTGGATACGCTTCTGCATCCGCAGTTTGACCCGACCTACCTCGCGAAGGCATATCCGATCGCGCACGGACTTCCGGCATCACCCGGAGCTGCCTGCGGACAGGTTGTCTTCACCGCTGAGGACGCCACCAGATGGAAGGCGAAGGGCAAGAAGGTCGTTCTTGTCCGCCTGGAGACTAGCCCGGAGGATATCGAGGGCATGAAGAGCGCCCAGGGTATCATCACCGTTCGCGGCGGTATGACCAGCCACGCGGCGGTTGTCGCCAGAGGTATGGGCGCATGCTGCGTTTCAGGCGTTTCACAGATTGAGATGGATGAGGCGCACAAGTGCTTCACGATCGCCGGAAAGACCTTCCGCGAAGGAGACTGGATCTCAGCTGACGGCTCCACCGGAAACCTGTATGACGGCGTGATCCCGACCGTTGAGGCTAAGATTGCAGGCGAGTTCGGCCGCATCATGGGATGGGCTGACAAGTACCGCAGACTTAAGGTCCGCACCAACGCCGATACTCCCGCGGACGCCAAGAGAGCTCACGAGCTCGGCGCTGAGGGCATCGGCCTGTGCAGAACTGAGCATATGTTCTTTGAGAAGGATCGTATCGAGGCGTTCCGTGAGATGATTATCTCCGATACTGTTGAAGAGAGGGAGGAGGCGCTTGCCAAGATTCTTCCTGTGCAGCAGCATGACTTCGAGAAGCTCTATGAGGCTCTTCAGGGCGCGCCTGTCACTATCCGCTTCCTGGATCCGCCGCTTCATGAGTTCGTTCCGACCGAGGAGGCGGATATCGAGAAGCTGGCTGAGGCTAAGCATAAGAGCGTGAACGCCATCAAGACGATCATCAACTCTCTGCACGAGTTCAACCCGATGATGGGACACCGCGGAGTACGTCTGGATATCACATATCCGGAGATTTCCAAGATGCAGACCCAGGCGGTTATCCGCGCTGCCATCAAGGTACAGAAGAAGCATCCGGACTGGAATGTAAAGCCTGAGATCATGATCCCGCTTGTCGGCGACAACAAGGAGTTCCTGTATGTCCGCAAGACAGTTATCGAGACTGCTGACGCCGAGATCGCTAAGGCCGGTATCAACATGGAGTACGAAGTCGGAACCATGATCGAGATTCCGAGAGCCGCCCTTACAGCTGACGAGATCGCCAAGGACGCTGACTTCTTCTGCTTCGGAACAAATGACCTGACTCAGATGACTTACGGCTTCTCACGTGATGACGCCGGCAAGTTCCTTCAGGCATACTATGACGCCAAGATCTTTGAGAACGACCCGTTCGCCAAGCTCGACCAGAGCGGCGTCGGCAAGCTTATGGAGATGGCTATCAAGCTTGGCAAGGATGTCAATCCGAAGCTTCATATCGGTATCTGCGGAGAGCACGGCGGAGATCCGACGTCGGTTGAGTTCTGCGATACCATAGGACTGGATTATGTATCCTGCTCGCCGTTCCGCGTTCCGATCGCGAGACTGGCTGCGGCTCAGGCCGCTATCAAGGCGGAGCAGTAAGATATCTGTCAGAGTGAGATATCTGACGTAAGACAGCGCCGTATGTTCAAACAGTAAGCCTGAGGCTTACGGAGAGTGAAACAGAATAAGTCAGCGATAGTATCAGCTGACCGGGCAAGGGACTGCCGAACCAGACCATTCAGAATCATGAATGTGCAAACTGCTCATGATTCCGGCGGCTGGCGGCAGTCCCTCTTTTTGACACTTTCAGTACAATATGCTTAGTTTTACCGGAAGATGAGCCATGTTCTTTATTGATTATGCGATTGACGCCCTGAACCTACTTATGATAGTATTGTGCGGGTTGAATGTACGTCTATGGAGGCACATTTCTGCTGGGCCATAGTCTTTTAGTGGGAGGAGATTCAATGATAAGCCAGAGTATCAGCGGTGCTCAGGGGGCAAATATCGGGAACATGATTCCGCATATTGTTCAGACCGCCTGTGCGTACAAGAGTGTAATTACTTTCGAGGTCAATGAAAAGAGAGTAAATGCAAAGAGCATCATGGGCGTAATGGCACTTGCCAGCCAGGATGCTCCCGGAATCATGATATATGCGGACGGTGAGGACGAAGAAGAGGCTGTCCGGACGATATCTCATCTGCTGGAGTGAGAAGACAGAAAGAATACAGGATGTGAAAGCAGAATGGGGCTGTCGCACTGCGATGGCTCCTTTTGTTTTCGCCAAACCGGCCTCTTATGACGGATGGCATCCCGCAAACACGTCGCCTGCCTTCACCCGCCTGCGATGCAATTGCATGCGCTCCGCCTTCCCATAGAAGAGTTGGCCGGCTGCGCGCGTGCACGCATCTGGCCGGCCTCAGTCGGCTTCCTATGGTTTGCTGAGGATGCCATCCGTCATAAGAGGCCGTTCTGCTGTCTGAATGCAGCAGTCCCTTTATCAGACCCCTCAGCTCAGCAGAACATCCATGATTCGTTCATAGTCGCTTCTTGATTCCATATGGCTGAGAACGGATTCGACGATGTCATAACGGTCAGAAATGATTCCGTCCACACGCTGGCGAACCATATTCAGGGCAGTTTTACGGCTGTTGACGGTCCAGCAGAAAACTTTCTTACCCATAGAATGGATTGCTTTTGTGTACCTTGCGTTGATCGCGTTGGACTGGGCCATGAGAAGATTCCCGGACAGGCGGCCAGGCCTGCCGTACGCGAAGAAGTACAGATACCCGCAGGGGATGTCATGGATATTCCTGCTGATGTAATCGACAAGAGAATAATTCAGGGAGATGAGCACACATTCATCCTCCATACCGCGCTCACGGACCATCTTCACAACGTCGCGAACCATCTTCTCGTCCGCGTCTGCGCCCTTGAGCTCCAGATACAGCCTTGCGCGTCCCTTTGCCCTGTCAAGAACTTCTGACAGAAGAGGTATGTGCCTCTCATTCCAGTCCGGGCTTGGGAGCTGCACATCTCTGACCTGTTCGAGCGTCATCTGATTGATCCTTGTCTTTATTCCGCACATCCTTCTCAATGTGCTGTCATGAAATATGACATATTCTCCGTCGAGCGTTCTCTGTATATCTGTTTCCATGGCGCAGGCGCCCATCTCCAGCGCCTTGTCCATTCCCTCAAGCGTATTCTCCGTGTCCATGGATCCGCCCAGGCGGTGGACGACCGCCTCGATGTACTTCGCGGGGGGATACAGATAATTGAACTGAATGAACGAGACAACGACAGCGGCGGCAACAACTGCCAGGCATACAGGGAAGATGTACCTGAAAAAAGGACGGCGCTGTCTGACGGGCGGCAGGGGCTTTGAGCCGTGAAGCATCACATAATACAGCATGGACGTTTTAACCGGTATTATCCACAGAGCAAGCAGGGAGATGATTACGAAATTGATCAAAGAAGCATATGTCGATATAAGGATCAGCACTCTGCGCGGTGCCGCCGGGAGGAAAGAAAACACGGTCTGCGCCAGAAGGGGACCGTACAGAAATAACGCTGCGGCGCACAGCAGAATCGCACCGAATACAATGACGGAAAGAAGAAGCTCCCTGAAAAGGATGCGCCGGTTTGTTTTTACGAACGCGCGTGTTCTCGCCCTGGCGGCATGGGGGCCTTCCTGCTTAAGCAGCATGTCATGAAGCAGCAGAGGGTTGCGAAGCAGGGGGATGGATATCAATATCAGCGCGGCAAGATACAGAACCATAGTGAGCAGCTTTTTGCTGAGCAGATACCGGAGGTATCCCGGAATCTCAAAAGGGTTAGGCACTATGGACAGCAGCGACATAGTGAAGAACAGAACGAACACAAAGTAATACAGGACGATGGATACCGTATTCCAGTGAAGGAACAGGCGTATCGACAGGACGCTTTTTTTCAGGAGAGGCAGCAGTCTGATGCGCTTCTGGCACAATATGTCGTACGACAGAAAAATGACCCCGTTCAGGATTATACCCGCTGTCACGCACATGAAAACCGCGAACAGCGCGGTGACGGCATAGCCCTGCCATGTGCGGAAGAAATACAGAATATTCGAACTGGTCAGCGCCGCGTAGCCTGAGCTCGTGATCAGTGCCGAACATATGATATCAAGAGCACGCATGGAGAGAATGACTATCGCCGCGAAAAACAGCGAGAAGGTGAGCATCCATCCGGGGTTGACCGCGGGCAGGGCACGCTTCAGGATTCTGCGCGGAACGTTGTTCAATTCTGTCAGTCTGCCGGAGCCTGAATTGTCTCTCTTCCACATAGTATCCCGCGTCTTTCAATATCTGCAATCGCGCAATGGCGCGCCTGTACGCTCCGCCAAAAGCTCATTCTCCCACAGGATATCCGGCGGGAAATCCTCCGGGATAAGAAAACCCTGATCATATCAAGTGATCCGTGAGTATTCATGCAGTTATTGTACCACAGATCACTGCCGATGGCAGACCCAATGGAACACTGCGTGAAATGTGTTATAATTAAGAAAACGCTGAGCCGGAGTATATAAAAGAGCAACATCTGAGCTGATCAGCGTTTCCTTAACAAATATATGGACTCTGCATTAAAGAGGAGGATACAGATGGAGACAAGGCCGTATGTTTCATGGGAATTGATTGGCAGCTTTATGACGGACGCTTTCAAGGCGGTCGGAGTGCCGGAGAATGATGCCAGGCTGTGTGCGGATGTGCTGATGGAGAGTGACCGCAGGGGTATTGAAAGCCATGGCTGCAACCGTTTTAAGCCGATCTATATAGACAGGATCGAGGCTGGCATACAGAAGCCGGTGACGGAATTCGAGATCCTGAAGGATACGCCGACGACACTGGTCGCGGACGCTCATGACGGCATGGGTATGGTGGCGTCAAAGAAGGCGATGGACGACATCATAGAAAAGGCGAAGAAGTACGGCATGGGTATGGCCGCTGTGCGCAATTCGACGCATTACGGAATCGCCGGATACTGGGCAACGATGGCAACGGACGCCGGGATGATCGGAATCACCGGGACAAACGCCCGCCCGTCCATAGCTCCGACCTTCGGCGTGGAGAACATGATGGGAACCAATCCGCTGACCTTCGCGCTGCCGACAGATGAAGAATTTCCATTTGTCCTTGACTGCGCCACATCTATTACCCAGAGAGGCAAGATTGAGTATTTCGCGCGCTCCGGAAAGGACACGCCGAAGGGGATGGTTATCGGCCGCTCGGGAAAAGCAATGACTGACAGTGAGCAGATACTGAAGGCTCTTACCAGCGGTGAGGCGGCACTTGCTCCGCTTGGCGGGATCGGAGAGGAGCTTGCGGGATACAAGGGCTATGGCTACGCGGCAGTCGTTGAGATCCTGTCCGCCGCTTTGCAGTCCGGAAGCTTCATGAAGATGCTTACCGGAACAGATGAAAACGGCAATAAGAGACCGTATCACCTCGGACATTTCTTCATAGTCATCAATCCTGAATTCTTCATGGGAGAAGAGAACTTCCGCCATACCTGCGGCGAGATCCTGCGCAGCCTGAGAGCGTCGCAGAAGGCACCGGGCCAGGAGAGAATATACACTGCAGGGGAGAAAGAATACCTTGTGTGGCAGGAAAGGAAGGAAAAGGGCGTGCCGGTAGGCGATGCCGTGCAGAAGGAATTCATAGCCGTACGCGACAAATATCATCTGCCGTATACATTCCCGTTCGAGACATAAGGGAGCACACCTTTTCATTCAGAGAATGGTACAGAACGTCCGTTCTGCGAAAAAGTGCTTGACAAGAATACATAATTGTTGTAGAGTGTTTTCGCTGTCAAGCATGTGTGTGCGTAGCTCAGCTGGATAGAGCGTCTGGCTACGGACCAGAAGGTCGCGAGTTCGAATCTTGTCGCGCACGCGGACGTGTTCAAATACGAACACCCTGATACTGCCTCCGGTTTATCACCGGGGGCAGTACTCGTTTCAGATATCTTAAACGTATTTTTGATGCCGTGTGTGTTGCGAAAGAGGACATTCTTAATCTATAATAGTTTACGTTGAAGAACCTTCCGATGAAGGCGGAGGCCGGCCTTGTAAAGGATGTGTCATATACTTTTTCACCCATGATCTGGATTCTGGCAGGCATTGATAAGAAGGTGAAGGGATATTTCGATACTGACTATGTAACGTTCAGTGCCGGGAAGAAGCACACGAGTACTTTTGCGGGTAAGGATTACAGAAATCTGTACGGGATAGATGATGAATTGAATAACGTTACAGTTAAAGTAGTAAAAAGGTGAACGGAGGGATGATTATATGACTATCGGTAAGAAAAACGGGAGAATAAGAAGGTTTGTCCTGACGGCGCTTGTGACCTCTTTGCTGTGCGCAGCATGCGCCTCCTTTGCGCAGGCTGATAACAAAGGTTTTAAAATCCTGCCTGATACACTATATTACGGGGAAACCGGCGAGATCCATATAAAACCGGTTAACGCGAAGTATTCCATAGAAAAAGCCGACGCGAAAGAAGCCGGGTTTAAAGTGACAAAGTCTTCAATCCCAAACGTGTGCTATATCAGGTCCGGCGGGAAGAGGAAAGTCAACGCGACCTTGAAGGGTACTGTGAACTCCAAAAAAGTGTCCGTGAAGGTAAAGATCATCAGCCCGAAGTTTACCTTAGGCGGTGAAACGGGGAAGAGCATATATAACGTTAAGCTGGATGACTTCTCTGTCCTGAGACTGGAATGCAATGCCCAGAAGCCGGTCAGGTGGGCGGTTGAAAACAGAGATATCGTACAGCTGAGAAGGGATGACGATTGGGGGAAGGACGAAAATACTAACGCTGTTAAAGTCTATGGCCTGAAGCAGGGTAAAACAACGGTCACGGCAAGCTACATGGGACACAAATATTCAGTAGCGATACAGGTTGCTCCTTATATTCCCGACAAGTCGGATATACAGCATTACATGCGGTACCTTCTGCGTACCGACAAGAGGCTGTGGAAGACAAAGTTCCAGGAATATCTCAGAACCGGCAAGATCACCTGAAACCGGCATAATTGTCCGGCAGATTGAAGCGGCAGAGATCAGATCGATAAGGAGGCAGGGGAGCGTTCCTGCCTCATTTATTATTTCTCAGTCGGACCGCGATGTACGGATCGCTTCGTTGCTTGGCGGGCATTCGCTCCGCTTCGGTCGGCCAAAGCCGACCGCCGCTGGACGTCGTGGCCCCCTTTCCCTCCACTTGCGTGGAGGCCAGGCTTTTTGGCGCTGCAATCATTCACATTATGTTATAAACACCACTGACAGTACGCGAAAGGACAACAGGCAATGCGTCTGATCAATTATAAAATGACCATCCAGTACGAGGGAACCAGGTACCGCGGATGGCAGAAGCAGCCCGGCGTAGAGAATACGATCCAGGGAAAGCTTGAGACTCTGCTGACACGGCTGCTGAACACTGATATTGAAGTGTACGGCGCCGGAAGGACGGACGCCGGCGTACACGCTTTGGGACAGATGGCCAGCTTCCGCGTGGAAGAGGATAAGCTCAGAGAACTTGTATCTCCCGGCGCAGGCAAAGATAAACTCATAGAGTCTGGATCTTCTGGCGCAGGCAAAGATAAGTTCAGTGATCCTGAACCTTCCAGTGCGGATAACAGAGAGCTGCTCAGGACGCTCCTTCCGTCGCAGTTAAAGGAAGCGGAAGACGATACACTGTTTAAGTCGTTGAATCACTATCTTCCGGATGATATTGCCGTGGCACGCCTGGTCCGGGCTTCTGACCGCTTTCACGCAAGGTACCTTGCGAGCTCCAAGTGGTATCAGTACAGGATCAGGACGAATCCTGTCAGCGATGTGGTGAACCGCAGGTTTCTCTGGCAGTACGGGGAGAAGCTTGACATAGAGAAGATGAAGAAGGGCGCGGAAGCGCTTGTGGGACAGCACGACTTCGCGTCATTCTGCGGACTGAAGCTGAAGAAGAGCACGGTACGGACTGTAAGCCGGATCGAGATCACACAGCGCGACGCGGATACGGTCGTGCTGGATTATTATGGAGACGGATTCCTGAATCACATGGTTCGTCTTATGACAGGCGAGCTGGTTGAGGTAGGCGCGGGAAGACTGAGCGCAGAGACAATAAGCGGGATCCTTGAGCAGAAGAGGAAGGGATCCGCTGACAGGATGGCTCCGGCCAGCGGTCTGACGCTGATGGAAGTGCGATACTGATTCCTGAGATTATTCAGAGGAAAAATGAAAACAAAAGGTATTTTTGAAGACGACATCATGATATAACAGATGCAGGAGCATCTGTTACCGGGGAGCAGTCGCCAATTGGACATGAATGCCCCTTTTGCTCGTTGCTTATGGTATAACAT
>DFHY01000123.1:0-8630 GCA_002371345.1 Lachnospiraceae bacterium UBA3711 | reverse complement strand
TGCTTATGGTATAACATAAGAGTCAGACTGCTTAATCTCTGACGAGGAATTCCGGTGTCCAAAGACATGAGATGAATCAGAGGCAGTACTCCTGTCTCTGACATTGGTTTTATTATTCGCCTGCAAGGAGAAAGATATGGCAAGTCAAACTGTAAACTATAAATGCCCTTCCTGCGGAGGCCCTCTGCATTATGACTCAGCCAGCGGGAAGCTGAAGTGTGATTACTGTCTGTCGGTATATACTCCGGATGAGATCTCATCGATGTATTCGGATGAGTACGACGCTGCCGACAAGAACCAGAACGTGGAATATGAACAGCAGGCCGAGGCCGACGTCATGTCGCACAAGGGTGATGAGATTACGGTCGGCGGCAAGTGGGATTCGTCAACTATACCGGCGGACTGGGGCGAGGATTCGGCGAATATGGTGGCGTATACATGCCAGAGCTGCGGAGGAGAGATATTGGCCGAGGCTTCAACCGCCGCGACGTCATGCCCGTACTGCGGCAATCCGACGATCATCCCCTCACAGCTGAGCGGACAGATGAGACCGCAGTACATTATTCCCTTCAAGCTGGATCAGAACGCCGCGATGGAGGCCTACAGGAAGTACTGCAAGAGGAAGATCCTTCTTCCAAAAACCTTTTCCACAAACAGCACCGTGGAGAAGCTGCGCGGCATCTATATCCCGTTCTGGCTGTTTGACAGTCATGTGAGCGGTGATTACTCGTTCCTCGGATCAGTATCGACGTCAAACCGGGAGGGCGACTATATCGTCACGAGAACCAGGGAATTCTCGATAAGAAGATCCCTCGAGGTGGGCTACAGAGGGATTCCGACGGACGCCTCGAGGAATATGCCGGATGACCTGATGGACAGCCTGGAGCCATATGATTATTCCCAGATGAAGGCATTCGCGACTTCATACCTTCCGGGATATCTTGCGGACAGGAGCGATGTCTCGATCGAGGAGAGCTCGGACAGGGCGAAGAACAGGGCGGTTGCGAGTGCACAGAATATCGCGCACAGGGATGCGCAGAAGGGCCCTTACACCAGTGTCCTGCCGTATGGAAGCAGGGTTTCGTTCGAGAAAGGCGAGGTCCATTACGCACTGCTGCCTGTATATATTCTGAAGGTGGCATGGGACGGCAAGAATTACCTGTACGCCATGAACGGGCAGACCGGGAAGTTCGTCGGCGACCTGCCTGTGGCAAAGGGCCGTTTCTTCGGACTGTTTACCGGCATAACAGGGGCGTTGTTCGTAGTGTTTTATTTTATTGTCCAGTTTATACTGAGCGGATTCTGAGGAGGTAGCGGTTATGAAGAGGATTAGAAGAAGAATAACTGTCCTGACTGTTCTGCTCGCCGTCATGATCCTGATGCCGTCGGTGCTGTCTGTCCATGCCGATGAGCCTGAAAAGCCCGATGGCTCGGCTCAGTCAGATTATCCAAGCCTGTATACCGTATCGTCTCGGGAGATGGCCGGAACCCAGGCTTCGGGAGCTGGCAGTGAGGATTCGTGGGCGGATGATTACATTGCTCTGAACGATGACGGGACCGGAGTCTTTCTGTATAATGAAGCGGCGTTCACAATCAGATGGACGTATGACGCCCCGAATTTCTCATTTACCGATCATAAGGGAAATACCTTCACAGGAACTTATGACAACGGCACGATCACCGGGGTATACGGGAAGTACAGATATGTGTTCAGGTTTGACAACAGTATCCTTCCGGTGTATAACCTGTCTCCCGGGAACTGGGGGAAGGATCTTCCGCCTGTGACGGATCAGGCGGGAGTACTGACCGAATCCCAGTTTGCAGGCTTAACGGACAGAGCGAAGGAGCTTTCCGATAAGTATGGCGTCGGCGTCTATGTCGTGCTCGTGGACAGGAGGGATGATTATACACGGACCGGCAGTATCGAGACTCTCTCCGAGGAGATCCGTTCAGGCTATTCCATAGGCATCGGAAGTACTGAGTATAAGGAAGAACAGGTGGAGAGCCATAATGAGGACTGGAAGGATTCAGTTCTTCTTACGGTAGCCTTTGACTGCCGTAAGTATGATATCTGTATCTCCGGCGACTACGCGGACTGGGCGTTCCCGACATATGGCAGGGAGAAGGTCCGTGATGCTTTTCTGGAGGACTTCAAGGGAAACAGCTGGGCGGAAGGAGTCAATGACTATCTGGACGGCGTCGAGAAGGTGCTGAGCGTGGCTTCAAAGGGACATGCTATCAGCTTCCGCAACGACACTATGGGATTCATGGTGGGCATAGTGGTGCCGCTGGCACTGGCGCTGCTGTTCGGTTACGGAATAACCGCTCTTGTGCGCTCATCGATGCAGAATACTCAGAAAGCACAGAACGCCGCGACATATGTGGCGGGAGACAAGGTAAACTTTACCCGCAGGGAGGACAGATATATCCGCACGGTAGTATCGAGGGTGTACAGCCCGAGAGAGAAGAGCAGCTCCGGAGGCGGAGGAGGGCATTCCTCAAGCGGAAGCTCACACACGAGCGGTTCGTTCTAAGGTACTGTCACAGAATAACCTGGTGTTTTTGCTTGTCTGCTTTCCCGGACTGCTTCGTCAGAAAGCCTCGCTGCAGCCCGCTGCAGCTACGTTTTCTTCCTTGCATCCGAAAAAGCATTCTACGCCAAAAAATCAAGTTATTTCTGGACAGTTCCTAACCGCAGCATTTTGCCAATGAATGAAGGGAGGACCCGGTATGATCAGACATGAGATGACTGCCTACAGAGAGCACATGCGTGACGGAAGAGGTACGGTAACGGTTCACGATATCCTGACGAAAGAGGAACTGGACGGCCATGGTAGGCTGTATGCCCGGCTGGTTCTTCCTCCCGGATCAAGTATCGGGTGGCATATCCATGAGGGTGAGACAGAGCCTTACTACATCCTTAAGGGCGAGGCGACATTTATCGGAAATGACCATGTGCCGCAGACTGCGCGCCCGGGTGATGTGTGCCTGATCGAGCCGGGGGAAGGGCACTCCATTGAGAACAATACCGATTCTGATCTTGAGATAATGGCTCTTATATACAATAAAGGCCAGTGACGGACACAGGCCTGATGATTGCAACTGAATCGTGCAGATGATATACTGTGTCTTGTTTTTTGGCTTGTTTCCGGCGGCACATTTATACCGGAGACAGCAGAATATATGATTTCGCGAAACACGCGGGAGGGTGCTGCAATGAAAAAAGTAGAAGATTATGTAAGAACTATACCGGATTTTCCGGAGCCGGGTATCATGTTCCGTGATGTGACAAGTGTGCTTGCGGACGCTGACGGACTTGGGCTCGCGATAGATGAGATGCAGAAGCTGATCGGCGATCCGGATGATGTGGATGTGATAGTGGGACTGGAATCACGCGGATTTATTTTCGGAATGCCTCTCGCTTACAACCTGCACAAGCCGTTTGTGCTTGTCAGGAAGAAGGGAAAGCTTCCCTGCGAAACCATTGAGCAAACATATGATCTGGAATATGGAAGCGCCACTATCGAGATGCACAAGGACTCTATCAAGCCCGGCCAGAGGGTCGTGGTGGTGGATGACCTGATCGCTACAGGCGGAACTGTTGCCGCGGCGGTCAAGCTTATCGAGAAGCTAGGAGGCAAGGTTGACAAGTGCGTTTTCCTGATGGAGCTTGCCGGACTCAATGGAAGAGAGAAGCTGAAGGGATATGACGTTGAGACAGTTATAAGTTACGAGGGCAAGTAATACCCGGGCAGAGCAGATATGGCAGAGGCAGTGAACACGGCTCAGAAGGCCGGAACAGAACTGAATACAGTGCTGGATGTTCCGGCTGAGTCCGGGGACGGACGCAGACTCCCTGATTCTGAACTGATCCAGATCAGGATCGCTGACGCATCCGCCAAGGCTATGCAGGACTTCACCAGTCCTGAGGAGCTGTACGGGGAGCTTGTGGCAAGCATACGCAAGTATCATCCGTCCGATGATATCTCGATGGTTGAGAAGGCATACAGGATCGCGTCGGACGCCCACAGCCAGCAGAAGAGGAAGTCAGGCGAGCCCTACATTATTCATCCGCTCTGTGTAGCGATCATTCTCGCTGATCTTGAACTGGACAAGGAGACGATCGTGGCAGGGCTTCTTCATGATGTCGTTGAAGACACCATCATGACGGAGGATGAGATCAGGGAGCAGTTCGGACCCGAGGTCGCGCTGCTTGTCGACGGCGTCACCAAGCTGGGAAGGCTGAGCTACTCCTCTGACAAGCTTGATACACAGGCTGAGAATCTTCGCAAGATGTTTCTTGCAATGGCGAAGGACATCAGGGTTATCCTGATCAAGCTTGCGGACCGGCTTCACAATATGCGTACTCTCCAGTACATGCGCCCGGAGAAGCAGAAGGAGAAGGCGAGGGAGACGAGGGAGATATACGCGCCCATCGCCCAGCGGCTTGGTATCAGCAAGATAAAGGTCGAACTTGACGACCTGTCTCTGAAGTACCTGGAGCCGGAGGTCTATTACGACCTTGTTGAGAAGGTGTCCCTGAAGAAGGGCGAGCGCCAGATGTTCATCGAGGACATCGTGCGCAATGTCGAGGTGCACATCAGCAAGGCCGGAATCCACGCTGAGATCTACGGCCGCGCCAAGCACCTGTTCTCTATCTACAAGAAGATGGTGAACCAGGGCAAGACGATAGATCAGATATATGACCTGTTCGCTGTACGCATTATCGTCGATACTGTGAGAGACTGCTATGGAGCGCTCGGCGTGATCCATGAGATGTACAAGCCTGTTCCCGGAAGGTTCAAGGACTATATCGCGATGCCGAAGCAGAACATGTATCAGTCGCTTCACACGACTTTGATAGGACCGGGAGGCACACCGTTTGAGATCCAGATCCGGACCTTCGACATGCACAGAGTGGCTGAATACGGTATCGCGGCTCACTGGAAGTACAAGGAAGCATCCGACGGAAAGAA
The DNA here is from genome assembly GCA_002371345.1 of Lachnospiraceae bacterium UBA3711. Classification (GTDB taxonomy): domain Bacteria; phylum Bacillota; class Clostridia; order Lachnospirales; family Lachnospiraceae; genus Porcincola. Next base: position 3,654 of record DFHY01000123.1, on the reverse strand, counting down.
GGTCAGCACACAGCAGCAGGAGGAGGAGAAGCTCACCTGGCTGAGGCAGATCCTCGAGTGGCAGCAGGAGTCTGACAACAAGGAGTTCATGTCACTGCTCAAGAGCGACCTGAACCTGTTCAATGACAGTGTGTACTGCTTCACGCCTTCGGGAGATGTGAAGACGCTGCCCAACGGATCGACCCCTATCGATTTTGCGTACAGCATTCATTCGGCGGTCGGCAACAATATGGTCGGAGCCCGTGTCAACGGCAAGCTGGTCACCATCGATTACCAGATCCAGAACGGCGACCGCATCGAGATTATCACGAGCCAGAATTCAAAGGGCCCGAGCGCTGACTGGCTGAAGATAGTCCGCAGCACTCAGGCGAAGAACAAGATTAATCAGTGGTTCAAGCATGAGCGCAAGGAAGACAACATAATCCGCGGTAAGGAGATGCTGTCCGCGTTCTGCAAGGCGAAGGGGCTTAACCTTCCGGATCTTCTGAAGCCCGAGTATACAGAGGCGGTAACAAAGAAGTACGGATTCCGTGACTGGGAGAGCGTTCTTGCTGCTATAGGACATGGAGGCCTGAAGGAAGGCCAGATCGTCAACAAGCTGCAGGAAGCTTATGACAAGGATCATGTCAGGGCGCTGACCGACGAGGATATCCTGAACCATTCCCAGAAAGAGGGACGGCCGAAGGTATCGCGCTCGCGCACCGGCGTCATCGTCAAGGGGATGGAGGATGTCTCGGTACGGCTGTCGAAGTGCTGCAGTCCTGTTCCCGGTGACGAGATCGTCGGTTTTATCACCAGGGGACGCGGCGTCACGGTTCACAGAAAAGACTGTGTAAATGTGACCACGCTGCCGGATGAGGAGAAGGTCAGGCTGATAGATGTCGAGTGGTCCAAAAACGCTCTGAGAGATGAGGGCGGGAACGGAAAGCTGTACTACGCGGAGATCAGGATCTTCGCCCACAACCGGACCGGGCTGTTGGTTGATATCACGAAGATCTTCACGGAGCGTCATATCGATGTCCGAAGTGTTTCATCACGCATGAGCCGTACAGGGACCGTTACGATCAGCTATGAATTCCAGGTTCCCGGCCGGGACGCGCTGTCTGATCTGATCGGAAAGATCCGGCAGGTTGAGAGCGTCATAGATATAATAAGAACAGCGGGGTAAATGGAGATGGCGGATATCAGTGTCAGGCGCCTGGAGCTCGGGGATCTTCCGACAAACACTTATGTTGTGTGGAATAAGGATACAAAGAAGTGCGTCATAATTGATCCGTCCGACGGGGCGGAAGAGATAATTGACTGCATCGAAGGGAACCATCTCACACCGGAAGCGATTCTGATTACGCACGGGCATGATGATCACTTCGGTTCCGTGAATGACCTGAAGCGAAGATACGGACTTCTGACATATATCATGAAGGAAGAGGAGGAGTTCATTATCTCCATCCATTTCAATCTGTCGGATGTGTTCGGCCATCCGAGGGTCGCTGAGCCGGATATGTTCTTCATTGACGGTCAGACGGTCTCTTTCATCGGGACAAAGATGAAGGCGCTGCTGACTCCGGGACACACAGTCGGCGGAGGGTGTTACTATTTCCCCGATGAAAACATGGTCTTTACAGGAGACACTCTGTTCCAGGGGTCTGTAGGAAGAAGCGACTTTCCGGGCGGCGATACACTTGCACTGATCCGCTCGGTGAGAGAGAAGCTGATGCCTCTGCCGGATGACACAGTGGTATATCCGGGTCACGGACCGTCGACGACCATAGGCTATGAGAGAAGATATAATCCTTTTCTATGAGTTTATTCTTCATCGCGCAGGACTCGCAGGCGAGTCTTGACTTAACGGGACTGCCGTACTGAATACGGCAGTCCCTGTTTCTCAGAGGACAGACTATGAACCAGTACAGCCGGATCGCGATTGTTATAAGCGACAGAAGTTATGAATACGACATATATACCCTCGTGATCGCGTTCTTCCAGGGAGTCAGCACGCAGGTTTTTGATCCGGGAGCGGATATCCCGTTCCTGGCAGACCTGACAGTGAAAGTACAGATCTCAGATGAGAGCATATATATCTCAGCAGGAAGTCTGGAAAGACATATTGCGTCTTCGGCCGGGGCTGAGAGGAGCACGGTCAAGAACATATTAAAGAGGAACCTCTATGAGATGCTGCGTGACATCTGCGGCAGGGATCTTCCATGGGGGAATCTGACGGGCATCCGCCCTGTCAAGCTTGCCATGTCAGCGCTGGAGGAGGATGAAGAAAGCGCGGCGAAGAAGATGACTGAGCGCTATTATGTCAGTCCGGCAAAGGCAGAACTATCCGTGCGGATTGCCGGGAGGGAGAGATCGATACTCAGCGGTATTGACACAGATAACGGGTACAGCCTGTACATCGGCATTCCATTCTGTCCCAGTATCTGCCTGTACTGCTCATTTTCATCCAGCCCGCTCAGTCTGTGGGAGAGCCGGGTGGATGAATATCTGGACGCCCTTATATTGGAGATGAGAGCCTGCAGGTACAGCTTTCCGGGTAAAACGCTTCATACTGTCTATATCGGGGGTGGTACGCCTACTACTCTGAGCCCCTCGCAGATGGACCGGCTGCTGGGCGCGGTTGAAGAGAACTATGATCTGTCGCATGTCATGGAGTACACCGTAGAGGCGGGCAGGCCTGACAGCATCACTGCCGGGAAACTCAGGGTTCTCAGAAATCACCCTGTTACACGGATCAGCGTCAACCCTCAGACGATGAATCAGAAGACGCTTGACCTTATCGGACGCCGCCATACGGTCGATGACACCGTGCGCGCGTATGAACAGGCAAGATCGCTCGGATTCGACAATATCAATATGGACCTGATTGTCGGCCTGCCGGGGGAGGGGCCTGATGAGATCGAGCATACCATGCAGTGCATCGAGGAACTTGATCCGGACGATGTGACAGTGCATGCCCTGGCGCTTAAGAGAGCGGCCAGGCTGGCGCTGCATATGGATGAATATGAGAAGATCTCGTTCCGGGCGTCGGACATGATCATGGAGAGGTGTCAGGAAGGCTGCAGCCGTCTGGGGATGACTCCATATTATCTGTACCGGCAGAAGAACATGGCGGGCAATTTCGAGAACGTCGGATATGCAAAATCCGGCAAGGCAGGACTTTATAATATCTTGATAATGGAAGAGGTTGAGTGTATACTTGCCCTTGGCGCTTCCGGCTCGACGAAGATTGTGTATGACGACGGCCGGATAGAGCGAATAGAGAATGTAAAGGATATCCGCAATTACCTGGAGCGGATTGATGAAATGATCCGGCGGAAGGATGTTTTAGCCCGGATTTAACAGCAATTCCGGCGAATTTGAGGAGGACTTGGACATGGCGGAATCAATGAAGGGACTCAGGCGCAGCCTAAGGTGCGGCGAGGTTACAGAGGATATGATCGGGAAGACCATCACCCTGATGGGATGGACCCAGAAGAGAAGGAATCTCGGGTCGCTGATCTTCGTTGACCTCAGGGACCGTTCGGGCATCATGCAGATCCTGTTTGACGAGACTAAGATCGGCGCGGAAGGATTCTCTAAGGCCGGAACCATCCGAAGCGAGTATGTGCTTGCGGTCACGGGCGTGGTCCAGAAGAGAGGCGGCGCTGT
>DFHY01000069.1:1206-5794 GCA_002371345.1 Lachnospiraceae bacterium UBA3711 | reverse complement strand
GAAGACGGACAGAGGTTCCGCGTAGGCGTGCCTAAGGGGAAAGTAAAGAATTCAGTAGGCGCCGGCGACTCAATGGTAGCCGGATTCGTAGCGGGCTACATGAAGACCGGGGACTACCGCGCGGCTCTCAACATGGGTACGGCGGCAGGCAGCGCTACTGCTTTCTCGGATGATCTCGCGACAGGAGATCTTATTTACAGTATTTACGAGACTCTGTAGGCTCTCGTTTATATTAATAAGGAAGTTGGGCCAGATCCAACAAATTGCGCAGAAGCGCAGAAAGGACAATCATGAAAATTACTGATTTATTGAAGAAGGAGGGAGTCCTGCTGAATCAGCATCCGGCAGATAAGAATGCCGCGATCGACATTCTGGTAGGTCTTCACGACAAGGTAGGAAACCTCAACGATAAAGCCGGTTATAAGGCTGCTATCGAGGCCAGAGAGGCACAGGGATCTACCGCTGTAGGAATGGGCATCGCCGTTCCTCACGCAAAGACTGACGCGGCCAAACACCCGGGTCTTACAGCAATGACCGTGCCTGAAGGCATAGATTATGGATGCATCGACGGAACTGACAGCAATCTGTTCTTCATGATCGCTGCACCGGCGGGCGCTGCTGACACACACCTCGAGGTGCTCGCGAACCTCATGACAATGCTCATGGACGCTGAATTCGCACAGTCGCTCGTAGCTGCAAAGACAGTAGACGAATTCCTCGATCTGATCGATGCGAAGGAATCCGACCGCTTCGGCAAGGAAGAGGCCGCAGCAGCTCCTGCCGCAGCCGCAGCTGCAGCAGCTCCTGCAAAAGGAACAAAAGTAGTCGGCGTTACAGCATGCCCGACAGGTATCGCACATACCTACATGGCAGCTGAAGCACTTGAGCAGACAGGAACTAAAAAAGGCGTTGGCATCAAGATCGAGACTCAGGGATCAGGCGGTGCCAAGAATGTACTCACTGCAGACGATATCAAGGATGCTGATGTTGTAATCATCGCAGCTGACAAGAACGTTGATCTGGGACGTTTCAATGGAAAGAAACTCATCAAGGCTTCAACAGCTGACGCTATCCACCGCTCAGAAGGCCTTATTGACCGCGCTATAGCAGGAGATGCTCCGGTATATCAGCACTCAGGCGCTGCAGCAGCAGAAAGCGATTCAGCCGGCGGCGAGAGCGTAGGAAGGTTTATTTACAAGAGCCTTATGGAAGGTGTTTCACACATGCTTCCATTCGTTATCGGCGGCGGTATCATGATCGCAATAGCGTTCCTTCTGGATGACTATTCAATAGATCCGAGCAACTTCGGTTCCAACACTCCGGTTGCTGCATGGTTCAAGTCTATCGGAGGCACAGCGTTCGGCTTCATGCTTCCTGTCCTTGCAGGATTCATCGCACGCAGTATCGCTGACCGCCCTGCTCTGGTAGTCGGTTTCGTAGGAGGTGCGCTCGCTGCATCAGGTTCTACATTCTCTTCTCCTGGCGGCGGCATCCCGTCCGCATTCCTCGGCGCTCTTGTTGCCGGCTTTGCAGCGGGATTCATCGTTAAAGGAATGATGAAAGTTTGTGAAAAGCTTCCTGCGTCATTGGAAGGAATCAAGCCGGTACTCATTTACCCGTTGTTCGGTACAATAATAATCGGTGTGCTCATGTGCCTGATCAACCCTATTGTAGGTGCTCTTAACGCTTGGATCTCCAACGTTCTCATGGGAATGAGCTCGGGCTCCAGTGTTGTTCTGGGACTGATCCTCGGCGCAATGATGGCTACAGACATGGGCGGCCCGCTCAACAAGGCTGCATATGTATTCGGTACAGCAGCGCTCGCAAACCAGAATGAGATCGGCTACATGATCATGGCTGCAGTAATGGTCGGCGGAATGGTACCGCCTATCGCGATCGCTATTTCCACAATGGTATCAAAGAAGAAATACACAGAAGCTGAAAGAAAGACCGGACCTGCAAACATCGTCATGGGACTCAGCTTCATCACAGAGGGTGCTATCCCGTTCGCAGCTGCAGACCCGCTGCACGTAATCCCATCACTGATGGTCGGTTCCGGAATCGCAGGCGCGCTCTCGATGGCATTCAAGTGCACGCTCATGGCACCTCACGGCGGAATCTTCGTATTCCCTGTAGTAGGCAACGTAGCAATGTATCTCGTAGCACTTGTTGTCGGATCGGTTGTTGGAGCTCTGTTGCTCGGAATACTCAAGAAGAACGTTGAGGAATAGGATTTGACAGAAAAGTTCAGATGATTCTGACAATGAAAAAGGAGTTCGTAACGTAACGAACTCCTTTTTTCTGTCCTGGAAATATGCCGCCCGATCACTGAAGGGCGGGTTCAATCAGTCCTCATAGAAACTGATCTCTCCGTTTTCCGAGAGGTTGAAACTGATAAGATCCGTGACATAGTCATCGCCGTAGATATCGGTTATACAGAATGCATAGGAATAATCTCCCGCATACAGATAATCGTATTCGACCTTAAGCGTGCCTTTATCTGATTTTATCGTATATGACTCACCTTCATATTCATCGAGATCTTCGCCGTCCTCGTCGATGCAGTAGTAGAGAGGGGTTATTTTATCACCTTTCCTGAGCTTGATGATATCCTTGTCGGATGCTCCGTATTCATCTATACCTTCCCAGGCGCCTTCGACTTTGACCCTTCCGTCATCCAGATACTGTCTCATCCTGAGATGTGTATCTTCTCCGTTAAGTAGTATCGGCGATGTGTAGATTATGTAGTCGTCCGTCACGTCGACTATGTAGGTGGCCAGATTCTGCCCGTCAGGAAGGGACAGCCAGTATCCGTCAAAGTTATCACTGACATATCCGGAATCCCAGTCTATGTTTACATCGTATGTTTCACCCAGTTCGATATACGTACCGTCATCAAGCTCGTTGTATACAAGAGCGATCACATCACAGGTATTACGGGATCCTTCGTCATCAAGGACGAAATAATACTCACCTGCGGAGCTCATTCCGGGTTCATATTCAAAAGATATCAGCTCGCTCTGAGCATCTCCTTCATAGTCATCCAGGAAATCCCAGAAACCGCCTTCGTCCTCGTATTCATCGTCAAACTCGTATTCGCCGGTTTCTTCGTCGAAAAGGAAGCTGTTCAGCCATTCCCAGACTCCGCCTTCATATAAGTCACCGTCATCATAATCCTCTGTGTTGCCGCCATTGGCACTGCCGTAGCCCTGACGCCCGACAAAAGACATGTAGTAAGGGCTTATGCATACTCCCTCGAATATACTGAGTTCTTCTGAGCCCTCTATCATCAACGGATAGTATGTAGACAGGCCGGAAGCTTTTTTATGATCCGCTCCGGAAACCTTATAAACAACAGCTTTGTTCAGGGCGTTGCCTGCTGCCTCGGCTTTATCCGACCATTTTTTACATGATGAGATGATGCCGCCAAGATCGACCATATTGGTATAGCCTTCTGCTTTATTGTTGCCGCCGAAATTATCAACGGAATTGATCTTGCGCACCATTGATGAAAGCACTTCCTTGTCTTCGCTTTTCTGGTATATTTGCCTGGAGAAACTGTTGAAGCTCTTGAGAAGCGGATCCATCTGCGACAGGTCGATGACAGACAGCGTTGCTATCTGTCCGTCACCTGATTCATCGCACTGTTTTTTGAAGCTGTCACAGACAACTTTGCCAAGGGATGCGCCATCCGCATCAGGATGCTTTGCCAGGTAATCGCCGATCGCCTTGTAATCCCATCCGGATCCCGGTTCGCTCTCTTCGGATCCGAACATGTAGTCAGAATAAGAGGCAAGGATGTTTGCGGCTTCTACTGTGCCCATCAGGCATGCGTCAAAACCGATGAACTCGAATTTATCTGTCAGTTCCCCGCTGTCTGCAAGGCTGAGAAATGCTGCATCGATCTCGCGAAGGCCGAGAGAGTCATTGTCTTCCAGCTCATCAAAGCAGACTCCGGACAGGCTGCCGCCTCCGTGATCCCAGAATACGACTCCCATTTTCTCTGCAGGGTAGTTCCTGATACCCCACTTCAGGAAGCCGGTCAGGGTAGAGGTCTTTCCCATGGATGCCTGCCTGACCTCCCCGGCATTTTTCAGCTTCCCGTCCTCAACTACATATCTGCAGAGATAGTCGCTGTCTATGTTGTCGTCATGCCAGTATGAGCATCCTCCGGTCTCGATCACAAACCGTATGCTGTCGCTGGCCGATGCCCTGCACATTTCTTCCAGGTCATCAGAAGCCATTCCTCCGCCAAAGAAGATGCGTGACTCAAGGTCAGAGCCGCACAGATACACGAATATAGTCCATGTATCTTTATCACCCATTGGAATACTCTTTATCTTAGGCCGCTCTATGTTCATGGATCCGGAGGACTCATCCACCTGTATGTTCAGACCGGCAGTTGTCTTGCGCAGACCTTCTGAACCTGTTTCTCCGGAGTCTTCATCACTGCATCTGCAGAGAGTAAACAATAATGCAATAATAATGACCGGGATCAGCACATTCCTTTTCATATTTATCGTGCTCCCTGATAATAATCGCAAAATCCTGCACTTACAAAATACCATTTCTCTCATATGAAGTAAAT
>DFHY01000069.1:197-1082 GCA_002371345.1 Lachnospiraceae bacterium UBA3711 | reverse complement strand
CATCTCTGTGCGAGTCATTGCAACAGTATAAGTTGTTCTGAGAAGTTCTGCGAAGCAGTAAAAATTATCTCTTCGAGAACTGGCTTGCTCTTCTCGCCTTTTTGAGACCCGGCTTTTTACGCTCTTTCATTCTTGGGTCTCTTGTCAGGAAACCTGCAGCCTTGAGTGCCGGTCTGTAAGCTTCAGCGTCAACTTCGCAGAGTGCTCTTGCGATGCCGTGTCTGAGTGCTCCGGCCTGGCCTGTGAAACCGCCGCCGTTAACGGTAGCGATAACATCGAAGCTTCCGAGTGTGCCTGTGAGCTCGAGAGGTCTTCTGACTTCGTTCTTAACGATATCTTTCTCGCCGAAGTAAGTATCGATGTCTCTCTTGTTGATGATGATGTTGCCTGCTCCAGGAAGAAGTCTAACTCTGGCTACGGATGACTTTCTTCTGCCTGTTGCCTGATACATAGTCTTTGCCATTGTCTGCTCCTCCTTTCTTACCAAGTCCATACTTCAGGCTTCTGAGCTGCATGTGGATGCTCAGGTCCTGCATAAACTTTGAGCTTCTTGAACATCTGACGTCCGAGTCTGCCCTTCGGCATCATTCCGCGAACTGCGTGGAGGATGATCTCCTCAGGCTTCTTCGCTCTCATTTCGCCGAGAGTTGTCTCCTTGAGTCCGCCCGGATAACCGGAGTGTCTCTTGTAGACCTTGTCGGATTCCTTTTTGCCGCTGACTGCAACCTTCTCAGCATTGATCACGATGACGTAGTCGCCTGTGTCGATGTGCGGTGTGTAAGTCGGCTTCTTCTTTCCTCTCAGGATCATAGCTGCTTCTACAGCGAGCTTTCCGAGAGTCTTTCCTTCTGCATCGATAACGTACCACTTGCGGTCGATATCGGA
>DFHY01000069.1:0-132 GCA_002371345.1 Lachnospiraceae bacterium UBA3711 | reverse complement strand
GGCTTAGCGATGTAAGACTTCATCTTGATTCCTTTCTACCTACTCGGATCTGCCTATACGCTTTGCGTCCCTGAAGGGTACGTCTGTTTTACTGCAGAGCGTTTTCGGTCCGCCTACTCGGAAGGACCTGCC
>DFHY01000015.1:32899-33159 GCA_002371345.1 Lachnospiraceae bacterium UBA3711 | reverse complement strand
AATGAGTAAGCGTGCGGAACGCTGGCTGGTTTCAATTTCTGCCTGACAGTGTACAGGCCATCTCAAGAATCTCATCTGATGTAAATGTTCTCTGATCCGCGTCGATCGCGTATGAGTACACATCGCTTCCGTCTTTCTGCGTCCATGTCACGCATTTCCACTGATCCGCCTTGTCTCCGCGCACGCGAATCATGATATCGTCAGGTATCCTGGTATCTTTCTGACGGTCAGTTATCAGGGTATCTTCCTGAGAGCCAAGC
>DFHY01000015.1:0-32830 GCA_002371345.1 Lachnospiraceae bacterium UBA3711 | reverse complement strand
GCCAAGCGTCAGGACATCTTCCACAGGGTACTCGTTATAGTCTCCGCTAATATCATCTTCCATGTTTCTGCCCTTGCGGATACGGTAACCCTCCTCTTTATTATCATCAAGATATATTACCTCTATCAGCTGAGTCTGTATCGCGCGATAGATCAGGTTCTCATATGGTTCAAATGCATCTGGCAGGGAGATATCGAACCCGGCCGCTTTCTGTACCCCCGTAATTGTCTTATATTCCGTAAATGGATTCGCCATGGAAACCGCCGCTCCGGCACCTGCTGCCACGGAATCATCTTCGTACCCCGGATCAATAACCCCGGCAGCCTGCTCATTTTCAGTTCTGAGACTCGCAGTTGCCGGAGCCTGCTCATTACTTGCAGCTGCGGCAATCGACTCACCGGCAGCGGAATCAGCCGCTTCCGCGTCCATCAAGGCTTTTTCCTCACCATTCTCAGCAGAATAATCCTTAACCGACTCATCAGAAGCTGTGCCGGTCGGTGCCGCCGCATCTATCAGGGCTTTTTCCTCACCATCCTCAGCAGAATAATCCTTAACTGACTCATCAGAAGCTGCGCCGGTCAGTGCCGCCGCGTCATCCGCCTGCTCCGACATAACCGCAATCTGGCTTGTCTCAGTCCGAACTCTGTTCACGCTTACGAAGCGGCCGACAATTATGACCGTCAGGCACGCCGCGGCGGTCAGGGCCCACGCACTGTACCTGCGAAGCTTTCTTCGCTGCTTATCTGTGTCCTTTGTTATACCGTCCGTTGTGTTCAGATCATTCTCAAGATTCTGCTCTGATATAGTGGATTCTGTCGTCGTCCTGCCGGATACGGAGGCACCATTCCCGGAATCCTCCATTGCTTCGATCAGAAATCTGTCATCAATATCCGTAATCTCCCGGAGCAGACGCTGCGCCTGGTCATTATTATTTATGCCGGCCTGATTTCGGGTATGGTCTTTATGATTGTTCTCCCGGCTCATATACTCACCCCTTCCTGTTCAAGAAGTTCACGGAGCGCATTTCGGCTCCGAAGAAGTGTCATCTTCACAAGACTCTCTCCAAGATCGTATCTCTCCGATATCTCCTTCACACTGTCACCGAACCAGTATCGTCGCACGAACAGTTTCCTCGCGCGCTCAGTCTGGCTCTCCAGAAACCGGTTCAGAAGATCTCGAAGCTCCAGCGGAAGACCGCCGTCAGGCATGGACGGAATACACTCCTCGAGTTCATCAAGGATCAAAGGGATCTGACTCCCGCCCCTCTTCTGTGCGTGCTCCTTCTCATACCTGTCCAGAGACAGATTTCTGGCAATGCGCCCGAGATATGCGCTCAGATAATCCGGCCTCTGCGGAGGCATTGAATCCCACGCCTTAAGATACGTGTCATTTTCACATTCATACGCGTCCTCCGCGATCCTGAGGATACGCATGCAGATCGAATAGATCAGCCTTCCGTACTTGTTTTTCGTCTGTGTAATTGCTTCCTGGGACCTCGCCCAGTACAGATCGATGATACTGACATCTTCCATAGCTCTTCCTTCTGTCCTATAGGACGGGATTGAGATGATTCAGGTCATGCGGGTCAGCGAATATTTAAGCCTGTTAATACAAAAAAGCTCCCTGTACATCATAGCATACAGGAAGCTTCTTCTGTTCTCTATTATATTGTTTTACCAGGCGTGATGGATAAAAAACTGTCTTCACTCATTGTCATTAAGTTAATATCCTGAGCGCCCGCGCAGGGATGCCGGCAGGCAGAAAGGCTTAAGTTAATAGTATTGTGCCTTCACTCCGCGGCAGGAACGAATCTTCCGTACTGCGCGCGGCAGAGAATCTTTGCGTATCCGTTCGCGTAGGTATCGTCGCTCGAGGCGGGCTGCGCGGTCAGTTCAAATCCTGTCTTGGATGAGAACAGCATCACGCAGTCTGATCCGCCGAACAGGAAGTATCCGAGCTCATCGCCCTTCTCGATCCTCTGCCCGACCTTGACATTCTCAGTAAAATGAACACTCGATACCTGTCCCTGAGCCACAGGCAGAACCGCGCACAGCCCGTGCCGGTCTGTCTCAATAATGACACAGCCTCTCGTCTCATATGACTGCCATCCCGCAAAGCATGACTCAAGAACGTACTGCCCTCTCTCCGGATCCCAGGTAGTGATCCCTCCGACCGCGTCCGGATTCCCGATTACATAAGCTGCCAGAACCTTTCCGGACACCGGAGTATGGCATCTGTGATAGTCATCGAAATTATAAAAAGTGTGGGTCAGCGTACCCCCGTAAAACTCCTCCGCGTAAGGCCTGCCCATTTCCCCGAGCAGATCGTCGACCGAGAAAAATGCGCTGGTTTTGATAAGTACGCCATGTTCGTCATACACATCTCCCGAACAGAAATAGCCCTTATCATCAATGTCCCATGTGCCCTGCGGAAGTGAATCTCCGGGTGAAGTGACGACCGTGTCATCGTCTCTTCCCGCAAGCGGCCTGATCTTCTCCATATCGCTGAGTCTTCTTGAGAAGAATTCATTGAAGGAATGCCAGTTTGAGCTGTCCTCAAACCAACCCTGATCCAGATGCCATGTAGGATCCTTGTACAGATTCTGATAGTATTCGTCTTTCCACGAGTCTTCCGAATCCATGTATACCTGGAGTGCGTTATTGTAGTCCTTCAGCCAGTGATAGATCGGTTCAAGGAACTGAACCGACGGACGGAATTCAAGCCTGCCTTCCAGTTCCGGAAGCGGTCTGTCCAGAAGATAATAGATGTAAAGACAGCTCTGATCAGTCTTGGTGACGAAGTTTCTGAAGCACTCTTCCGGAAGATACGCCCACGGCATGACTGTCTGAGTGAAATCAATATAGTCATACAGCATATCGAGGCTTCGGACAGGGTTCTTCACCTTGTCCGGATTCTCCTGAGCTGCAAGGTCAATCGACTTCTCGACCAGACTTTTCAGCTGCTCATCAGAATCCAGCAGATCCATCAGCTGCATAGTGATCTTGGTATGCTCTTTCATATTTCCCATGGATGATCTCCCGCTTCGTCACATTCCGGCAAAGCACGTCACACGTAAAGCCTTGCATAGATGTCTTAATCTCTGTTCAAAGTAGCCTGAACAAAATATCATGAAATCACCATGTAGGCAAGTAGATTATGAGGTAAAGGGCAAAAGCCCTGAAGGCTCGATGCGGTATGCAAGAAAAGCCTGTCGGAAAGCGGCTGCTGCTGACGAAGCAAAAGCCCTGAAGAATCAACACGGCATGCAAGGCTACATGATGCGAAGATCAGAATTCATGAAAATTCTCTCCTTCGCTTTGCATTCATATTGAAGTTGACGACTCAATGGTTCTCTGCAAGTTTTACCTCAGAATAGACTGTCTTTCCGTTTCGCTGCTCAGATTTCATCAGAGAAACTCTCTTCACCATCATCTCAGTTTTCGGGGCCTTTATTCCCTGCCACCTGCCTGATGCATTCCTGACAATTGTAATATGTGGAGTGAAACCTTTACGGTCATAATCAATGCCGGCATTGTCCAGTGCATCCCTTACGGCTTTTGCGGCCCCCGACAATCCCTGATTACCCTTTACTCCGATCCAGAGAAGATCTCCAAAGTTTCCGATATCCGTCAGAGACAGCTTGAACGGCTTAACTGAAATCTTCCCAAGAGCATCCCTGACTTCACTTACGTTCTTTATCTCACCTATAAAAGCGAGCGTCAGATGAAGATTCTGCACTGGTGTATATTTACCCTTTACATGTGGCTTCATCTCATGCATAAGCGAGATAATGGCTGCTTTCATCTCTTCTGAAAGTGTTATCGCAACAAACAGTCTCATATTGTTTTTCTCCTCAAATGGATCTTCCGCCACGGCTTTCCATGCAGCTTCTCAAACCTGGGCTGCCTGCCTTTTCTGCGCCGGCAGGACACTCCCGAGAAGTGGCACGCCGCCATCATTGTATAGATGGCAGAAGCAATCCGCATACAACGCTTCAATATCATACCGAATCAATACTTGTCATTCCGGGAGATTGCCCTTGCGGATATTCTCCTTAAGTATTTGATCGGAAACCTCATACAGCTTCTCTGATCCCAGCCGTGTTTTTCCCTGCCGCCCATAAACAGTATGAGCCGACACTCCATGTTCACGCCAGTCACTTCCGCCATTACTGTTGTTTAAAATGAGCGGCTGCAAATTGTCCATGGCATGCGCGTACTTCGCCTCCGGAGTCAAATTTTCCTCAAATTCATCAAAAACAGCAATCAACTCTGACTTCTGATCATCCGGAAGAATCGAGAAAATGCGCTCTTTTGCCGCGTCCTCCCGGGCCTTCTGCGTTTTGAGCCCCTCCTCGTCATAGGCATAGGTATCACCGGCATCAATTTCCACAATGTCATGAATCAGGCACATAAGCATGACTCTTGCGATGTCTATCTTCTCGTTCGAATACTCCCTCAGAAGGTATGCCATGATCGACATATGCCACGCATGTTCAGCGTCATTCTCATTGCGGCCATGGCCTGACAAATGAGTCTGGCGAAATATATTCTTTTCCTTATCGATCTCAAGACAAAAGTCCAGCTGCTGTTTTATACGTTCATCCATGTTAATCACCAATCCGCCTCCGGCAAATATATCGCCCATAGCTTAACAACATTGCTCCGGCTTCAGAGCTCTCAGCCTCTATATCATCAGATTTCTTCCTGCATCCCACAAAAGTATAGCACATTCTATAGCACATTCCATTTAACACTGGCATCGGCTGATACCCAGCCTCTCTGTTAAGCGCCAATACAGACTGTTTCAAATAATGTGATACGTCCCGTAGAAAAAACATGAATCCCAGGCTGCTTCCTCAAAGCAACTTTGTGCCAATCCCTGAAAATGACAAATGCACCGCATTTTCCATTGCGCCGCTTACTCCGCTGTGCTATAACGCAGCTATCCCGATTCCGGGATCCTTAGAACAGTTTCTAAACCTCACCGCATTATTAGTATATGCGCAGCCGCAGCACCGCGGTTATAAATCCGGCAATTTGGTATTCTAAGCTTCGCCGCATTTAGACAAACCAATCAAGCCGTCAGACAGTGTATATCAACCGGCACAGTCAATTTCCCTGATCTATTGAATTCCAACACTCCGGCATATATCTATCCTTACGCTGATGCATTTTACCGGGCAGAGTGACCTGATGGAAGTGCATACACCAGAAGGAAACCCATGCTTTCAACGCAGTCCGGAAGTCTCCACCTCCTAAGGCGGTGGGATATAACAAGCATTGCTCAGTGGAGAGTGCACTCCATGGATGGGTAAATGTTCCCGGCGGATCACAGCCGCGCTCAGTGAAATGGTCCTTTCAGGTCCCGGGCACGGTGAGACAAGTCTGCAGACGGCAGACTTGTATAAGTGTTCACTGCCGGAGTGTTCAGGAAAATACTAACAGAAAGGAGGAGCTGTCCATGTGGAGATTACTGAAACGTCTGAAAGATGCCGTTTCCTCCGCGGTCCGTGAAGTCGCTGCGGATGAAGAAGGCGTCGGTGTCGTCGAGATCATTCTGATTCTCGTGGTACTCATTTCTCTGGTTGTCATCTTCAAGAAACAGGTAACACAGATCGTCAAGGATATCCTGTCTAAGGCGGCAAGCGATGCCAAGGGAGTCTGACTCTGAACCCCTGAACAATTAAATCACTGTCAATTCAGTTACGGCAAATGACAAAGCGATCTATCTACTCATAAGCATTTGTCATGCAGGGTACTCCCGGTGAAAGAACATGCTTCTCCCGGACTATCCGTGCACATCAGGCCGCAGGCTCTGCAGTCAGCCTGGTTTTTAGAGTTCCCATTCCGGCTGTTAGAGCGCTGCGGCTCAAAGGCAGCTGCAAACCGCGTCTGACTCTTTCTCACGGCGCGCATAATTGCCCGGCAAAACAGGCATATTAATATAATGATGTAAAGGTCAAAAGCCCTGAAGCCGAGGCAAACTTGTTTGCCAGAGGCGAAAGGGGCGCTGGACGTCCAGTGGACGTCCGCTTAGCGCCGACCGAAGCGGAGCGTAGAAGTTGACCCACCGGACACGGAGCACGTAGTAATTTGCTTTAGCAAATTACGAGAGTGCGGAGTGGCCGAGGAGCGCGAGAGTTGCGAAGCAACGAAGCGATCCGTACATCGCGACACGGCACAGCTAAGCCGGTGTCGGAATTGATTCGGAATCTGCGAGGAAAGTGAGGTGAAAAAGGATGTTCTCGTGCCGCATACCGATAATAATGAATCTATTAAAAACCATATATTTCATCCGGGTATCTCTTAAGAGTCTCCTCATGCGAACGGATAAGGCCCCCGCTTTTTCCGATAGAAAGAGATACCTTCTTTCTCCAAATCAAAATAAGAACCCAAGATATGTAATTGTAACCAGCTTATTGTCTTATAGAAAGGATATAGTGCTCTCCCCGATTCAGCGGTATGCGGCATTCAGGACATCCTTTTTCACCTCACTTTGGGATGCTGTGCCATCAGTCAGACGTGCCTGCGCTGCAAGATTTCAACATTTCTGCAGAACTGCCCTCCTGAAAAGCCAGCTGCAAACCTGCACTGATAGGCAACAGCATTCCTGCAGAACTGCCTTCCTGAAAAGCCAGCTGCAAACCTATGCCGCAAGGATTCCTCGTTTCCTGCGCTCATCTCTCACTGTTGAGGCAGCGCTTGAGCTCCCGCTGTTTTTTGTTTTTACTGCCATTGTGCTTCAGTACGCATGTGTAATGCGCACCGCGGCACAGTATTCAGGGTCGCTCACCTCGACCGCGCAGGAGATGGCGATTGCCGCTTATAAAGAGGAATACGGAGACGCCAACAACATTATCAGGGCCGCTCTGTCCGATGCCTGGGCAACCGCCCGTGTCATTGATACCGCAGCCGACAAGGACGCTGTACGCTACGCTTCATTTCTCAATTCCTCCTACATGAAGGAGGGGGATTTCATACGCCTGGTGCTCTCATATCAGCCAAGGCCCAGATATTCCCTGATCTCTCTTCCGCTAACTTTTTTTGTGCAGAAAGCCGTTGTCAGGGGCTGGACCGGCAAGGACGGACATTCCGGACGTAAAAAACAGGAGAAGGGAGACAACAGTCACAACCGGACAGTGTATGTTACAGAGCATGGAAGCGTCTTTCACACCAATCCGGACTGCTCACACCTGAAAGTGACTATTATCCCCGTTACCAAAGGGCAGCTGAAAAACGCCCGCAATACCAGCGGCGGAAAGTACAAGAAGTGTCCATACTGCGGAAGCCGTTCTACCGGTGAATACTACGTGGATCCGTACGGAAGCTGCTGGCATACCAGCGTGACCTGTCCATCCCTGAAACGGACAGTACACGAGATGGATATGGACGAATGCGGGCATATGCATGAGTGTAAAGACTGCCGTAAAGCCAGGGGAGGGTAAGCCGGCATCCGAAAACGGCGAAGCGTAGCTTCGTGAAAAAAGATTCTCTTTCACAGCTGTTCACACCTACTGCCTGAGGCAGCGTAATGGAGATTATTATGCTCGTATTCTTGATTATGACAGTCATTTTTCTGTGCGTGCTGTCAATATACGATATCAAAACCTTGACCATCCCGTGGTGGGCCGCACCTGCCTTTGGCGCTGCCGCGGCTATTGTGCATTTTCTAATGGCAGACGTAACAGCACTCTGGATACTTGCAGGGCTAATACCGGGGGGAGTTCTTCTGATATTGTCCTTTATATTCCGGTCCTGCGTCGGTTCAGGAGACGGTCTTGCGTCTGCGGCCTGCGGATGCGCGCTTGGCATCGGAAGAGAGACGGCCGCTCTGTGCGCAGCCTTCGTATTCTGCGCCATATTCTGTACAATCCTGCTGATAATGAGGCGGGTCAAAAGATCAGACTCTCTTGCGTTCATGCCCTTTCTGGCTGCCGCCCACATGGTTATGCTGACCGCGGAGGTATTCCTGTGAATTGTTGCTGCATGAGAAAAAAGAATCTGCCGGCAAGCTTTACAGTGGAAGCCGCCCTTTTGATGACGGTTATTCTCCCGGTGCTTCTTGCGGTCATTTATTATGGTTTTTTCCTCCACGATAAGGGCGTCCTGAACGGAGCTGCGCAGCAGATCGCCGCACAGGCAGATCTGAACAGCTGGAAGGAGAGCGGAAATAACCGGCTTTCGAAGAAAGCATCGGCATTGACGAAGCAGGCAGGGCCATCCGGTAAGGTTTCTTCAAATGTCAATGTAAACAGTAATTCCGTCTCCGTAAGTTACGAGGGGGCTATGAGCCTTCCCGGCATTCTCCCATCATTGTTCGGAAAGAAACACCTTGATACAGGTGCCGGAGCTAAGCGCGAAATACTACATCCCGCTGACCTTATCCGCAAAATCCGCGGACTTGAATACGTAAGTGCATTACTGAAAGGAAACTGATCAATGGAGGAATTGTCCGGCATATGGAGAAGGAACTTATCAGAGAGCTCGACCGCACCTACCTTGTAGTTGCGAACGGTAATATTGATGAAGATGAATATGTAATCCGGATGGCTATGAAGGGCAGGCTTCCCGGTATTCTCCCTCTCACCGTGACATCCAGGAACGGTATGAAGAGCCTGCGTGCTGATGTGACAGCCTGTACCAGCATCGCTTCCAGGTTCAAGAGCATCGAACTGACCGGAAGTGACATGCGGAAGATCCTGGCCTCTATACGTGACACTGCGCAGAAAATGCCCGGGCTTCTGATGAGCGCCAGTGACCTGTATCTTGATCCGGAGTGTGTATTTCTGGGGCCCGGCGGAGATGATATCAGACTGTGCTATATCCCTCATGTTTCAGACACCGAGCCGGATTCAGTCCGGCTGCTGTCTGAATTCCTTCTCAAAAAACTGGATCACTCCGACCAGGCAGCGGCTTCACTCGCCTACTCTCTGTATGACAAGGTGTCCGCTCCGTCCTGTGTGCTGAATGAAGTACTGTCTGATCTGCTTCATGGAATATGCCCGGATTCCGTTGAAAAGGATAACAGCTCATATGTAAAAAAGCTGCCTCCGCCTGGCTGCAGGCATCAGGCTGCAGAAAATATACCATACGGTAAAGCACGCGGGTCAGGAAACACTTCAAGGTACTCTGGATCAGGGGACTTTCACGAATACGCCGGATCAGGGAACCCTTCAAGACGTGCCGGATCAGGGAAGTCTTCAAGGCGTGCCGGATCAGGAAACTCTTCAAGGCGGGCCGGATCAGCAGGATCTTCAAGGCATACAGGTGCAGGAAGAATTGCGGGAAATATTCCCGTCAGGCAGCTTATACCTGCCATAATCATTCTTTCATGCGCCTGCACGGCAATAATCATCTTCGGGATGGATCTGACCCAGATACTGGGTATGGGGTTCCTCTGCGCCGCGCTTATCTGGATGATTCATGCCTCTCTTGAAAAACGTGCTAATGAGATGAGAAACGACTGGTTCGATGACGATGATGACCTGGAAAGTGACGACCAGTTTTATCAGTCACTCCGAAATGAACTGTACAGTGAAGACCTGTACAAAGAAAAACAGCCAGATGAGAGAACACAGCTGCTGAAGAAAAAAAACTGCCCGGTTCTTGTCAGTCTCCAGAAGGATCTGTGCCCTGACATAGATCTTGACAGAGATCACATGATACTTGGCAAAAGCAGCTCGCAATCTAATATTGTTCTCCCGGGAGATACCATCAGCCGCAGACATGTCAGGATAGAGCGGCGGATGGATGGTTATTATGCTACGGATATGTTCTCAACAAACGGAACCTTCCTGGATGGCCGACGGCTTGAGAGCGGGCAGGCGGCAGCGCTCATGGACGGCGCAGAGCTCACTGTAGCGTCGCTTCATTTCAGAGTGATGATTCCGCCTGCCGGTTCACATGATAATGCTACTTGTCCGTCCAGTGAGCAAGGCTGTGCAGTATAGGCCAGAGATCCTTCCCGCGCTGTGTGATCGTGTACTCGACACGGGGCGGGATCTCTGCATACTGCACCCTTTCCACCAGATTATCCCGCTCCAGTTCTTTCATTGACGACGACAATACTGCCGGGGTGATTCCATTCATCCTCTTCTTGATATCATTATATCTGAGTGTACCGTCCACATTCAGCGAGCAGAGTATCCTCAGCTTCCATCGGCCTCCGACCATGCGTATTGCTTCTTCTATCGGACAGTTCTCTGCACACGGGCAGACTGCGCCGTCTTTCGCCGCGGTTTTATGAGCGGTATCCTCGTTCGCGGCGCTCTCTGAAAGAGTAGGATTGTCCCGTTTTTTCATTATGCTTTTCTCCGTATGGCTTATATCCTCGTCTCCAGGCTTTATGTAAGTGAATAAATGCTTATTATTCACTTACATGCCTCTAGCTGACCTGCCTCACGCCGCTCCGGCACGTCTGTTTCTGCGCCGGAAAAACAGAACAACCACTATAATGCCCAGCAGTGTCAACGGAGTCGCTGCAAGGGCGGCTCTGGTCCCGGTTCTGAATCCGATGATTCCCGCCAGCAGATATCCGGCACCGCAGACAGCAGCGACAGTGATCGCGTAAGGAAGCTGTGTATTGACATGATTGATATGGTCACAGTGCGCTCCGGCTGACGACATGATGGTCGTATCGGATATTGGCGAGCAGTGATCACCGCAGACCGATCCGGCCAGACATGCTGAGATTGAGATTACCAGCATCTCGGAGTCAGCCGGAAAAACCGCGCACACAATCGGAATCAGAATGGAAAATGTTCCCCAGCTGGTTCCGGTCGAGAATGCCAGAAAGATCGATACAAGGAAAACAATTACCGGAACAAACATCTGAACAGATCCGGCGGAAGCTTCAACTATTCCGTGTATGAATTCCGGCGCCCCCAAAAGCCCGGTAATGCCTGAGAGGTTCCATGACAGTATCAGGATAATCATCGGCGCGCACATGCTCCTGAAGCCGGCAGCGAAGGCAGCCATGAAATCTTTCAGAGTCATTACGCCTCTTGCCATGTACAGCCACAGGGTCAGCAGAACCGCGATCAGGCTGCCCATGACAAGGCCCGTTGCGGAATCGGCGTTCGCGAAGGCATCGATCAGGCCGGCTCCGGAGAACGCTCCGCCTGTGTAGGCTATTCCCACTATGCACAGAAGAATCAGCGAAACGACAGGAATCACCAGGTTGGACAGCCTCACATTGTCCGTAGTACGCTCTGTTTTTTCCTCATAGTTGGTACTGCCTGAAGTAAAGAGATCCCCCTTCAGCGCATTGTCCTCATGCAGCTTCATAGGCCCGAAGTCAACACGCAGAAGAATCAGGGAAAACAGCATCACTATAGTCCCCAGCGCATAGAGATTATACGGAATCGCCCGCAGGAACATATTGAATCCGTTAACAGGATAGTCCTCCGGAACAGCGTAGCTCACTGCGGCAGCCCAACATGATATCGGCGCTATGATGCAGATCGGAGCCGCGGTTGAATCAAGCAGATATGCCAGCTTCGCGCGGGAAACCTTGTGCTTATCCGTCATGGGACGCATGACCGAGCCGACCGTCATGCAGTTGAATCCGTCGTCGACAAATATAAGCAGCCCCATGAAAACCGTGGCGAGCTCAGCGCCGACACGGTTCCTGATATGCTTTGAAGCCCAGTTTCCGAAGGCCTCGGCTCCTCCAGACAGATTCATAAGAACTACTATTGTCCCGAGCAGAGTAACAAACACCAGTATGCTTGCGTGAGACACATCTGTCAGATTAGAGACCAGGCCGGCGCTCTCATGATACAGCAGAGTCTTCAGCGCTATCTCGACATCACCGCCCGCGTACAACATCGCGCCGACAGCAATACCTACGAACAGGGAACTGTAAACCTCCTTCGTGATCAGGGCCAGAGCGATGGCGATAGCCGGAGGAAGCAGCGACAGAACTGTCCCATAAGCAGCCGGCACCTCCCTTGGCGGAAGGCTTCTCGCGTAAAATGTCAGTATCAGACAAACAGCCACTATACAAACCGCCGCGGCGCTTACAAGAATCATTCTCCTGCGGTCCCGGGCCCGTCCGCCGCCGGAGTTTTTTTTCTGTGACATAGATAATAACCTCCTCATATCCTGTAAAACAGACACTGCTTCTGAAATATTGGTCAAAAGCCCTGAAGCTGCTGATGTCAAAATATTCTTTTTTTAGTCATTATATATGATATGAAATACAGACACAATATGTTATTCATACCTGCAATCAGGATCATTTGCATACGAAACAGGTTTGTAAATGTGAGTTAGTCATGTATAATAAAATATAAGGGCATAATGAGATGTAAGGGACAAAAGCCCTGAATCCGAGGCAATATTGAAAGGAAAACCATATGTGGGCTTTCATGGCAATCGCGGCAGCCGTCCTTGCGGGCGTACTGTTCTGTATTATTTATGTCTCCATGCGTACAGCACGCTTCCCGTTCATAGTAAGGATCTCAGGCGGCCGCAGATTTATTGCCATACTTATAGCAATGGCATTCTACCTCGCGGTCAGCCTCATCCTGTACAGTACCATCAACACGGTAAATGCAATCATCTGCATGGTACATCTCGGGGGCTTCTGGCTGCTCAGCGAGCTCGTGTTCTTCATACTGCGAAAGGCTGCGCACATAAAAGTGAAGCAGTATATTCCCGGCATAGCCGCGATAGTCTTCACAGTCTGCTATATGGGCATAGCCTGGTATCTCTGCAACCATGTCTGGGAGACAGACTACAAGCTTGAGAGTGAGCAGCTGAAAGGAAACCTTAGGATAGTCCAGATCACCGACTCACATGTCGGGGCAACCTTCCACGCCCAGGGACTTCACGACTATGTTCTCCGGATCAATGAGCTCAATCCGGATATTGTGGCTGTCACCGGAGATTTCGTTGACGACGATACCTCTCGTGAAGATATGATCGGAAGCTGCGAGGCGCTTGGGGATCTCAAGACAAAGTACGGCGTCTATTTCTGCTTCGGCAATCACGACAAGGGATATTACAGCGCTGACGTCAGGGGATGGGACGTAAATGACCTTGTTGAAAACCTTGAGAAAAACAATGTTACCGTACTTGAGGATGAGTCGGTTCTGGTTGACGGCCGGTTCTATGTCGTAGGACGCAAGGATAAGTCTGAGGAATCAAGAGGGTCAGGGCGCAAGACCCCCGGCGAACTGATGGCAGATCTTGACCCGGACCTGTACAAGGTCGTGCTGGATCACCAGCCATGCAATTATGACGATGAGGCACAGGCCGGAGCCGGTCTTGTTCTGAGCGGACATTCCCATGGGGGACAGTTCTTCCCGTTCAACCAGATCGGAGTGATCACACGCGAGTATGAAAGAAGCTACGGGTACGAGCGCCGCGGTAATACTGACTTTATCGTAAGCTCAGGCATAAGCGACTGGACACTGATATTCAAGACAGGCTGCAAGTCAGAGTATGTTGTCGCGGATGTAACCGGACGCTAAGATGTATATCCTGTAGTCATTAACTATAGCCTTTCAGTATTCCCTTTATACTCCAGGCACAGCATGGTGATGTCATCGAACTGCTCCGCGTCTCCGACAAATTTGTCAACCGCATTGGTGATGTTTCCCAGCAGAGACATAGGGCCAGCCTCCCGGTCAGCATTCAAAGCATCCAGCATACGCCCTGTTCCGAACAGCCTGTCGCTGCTGTCTGTCGCCTCGGCAACGCCGTCCGTATATACAAACAGCTTGGTGCCCGGTTCCATCTTGATCTCATAATTCCGGTATTTAATCCCGTTCATTCCGCCAATCACAAATCCGTGGACATCCTTTATCAGCTCATAATCACCGCCCGGATGCTTTATCACCGGATACTCATGGCCGGCGTTCGCCGCTGTCATAATGCCTGTCTTCAGATCAAGGATGCCAAGCCACACGGTCACGAACATTTCCTCCTTGTTCGTCGAACAGATCGTCTCATTCGCGCTCTCCAGAATCTCTGACGGAGATCTGCCCATCATGGCATTGTCCGTAAGGACAATCATTGACGCCATCATAAACAGAGCCGCAGGAACGCCCTTGCCGGAGACATCCGCTATAAACACGCACAGGTGGCTCTCATCAATCAGGAAGAAATTATAGAAGTCGCCGCCTATCTCCCTTGCCGGCTTCATGGATGCAAAGATATCGAAATCATCTCTTTCGGGAAATGCCGGAAAGATATTCGGAAGCATATCCGCCTGGATGCGCGACGCCAGGGTCAGCTCTGTACTGATTCTCTCTTTCTCCGCCGTGACATGGGTCAGGTTTTCGACATAGCTGTGAATCTGTGTCTCCATCTGATCAATCGAACCGGCCAGCTTCCCGATATCGTCACTCTTCCTTATCTTACTGGTAAGCTTATCTCCTGTCTTTACATTCTCTCTCGCGAAGCGCGAAGCCTCCGCGGATATAATACGGACCGGCTGCAGGATAGAATGGTTCAGGCTCAGGCTAAGCACAATAATAATAACCAGAGCGACAATCATCGTTGTGAGAATAACCTTCCAGACATAGGAATTCCTCACCTCTATCAGGATGTCCATCTGCAGCTGGACACACATAATTCCCTGTGTGATTCCGGAAGTGTCGATCAGAGGGATCATTGCCGTGATATGCGGATCCGTCTCTATGTATCCCTGATCTCTCACCACCAGCTCGCCGGCGGAGTTCTCTTCGCAGAGCAGCTTATACTTCTGCTCATATTCCTCATTTGTAGTCTCGCGGACATACCCGAATTCATACCTTGTGTAATTCTCATTCTGGTTCATCGTGGAAAAAATGAACTTGATGGTCTTGTAATCGGACTGATCCGGGATGATCACATATATAAATGTTGCCCCTGAGGAGTTGCATATCTGACTCAGCCTGTTAAACGCCTCCTCGTACGCTTCGCCCTCTCCCCCGCTCTGCGCGTATTCAGAGACCTTATTCGGATCAATAACATGCGACGCGATCGCGGCAGTACGAAACGCGCCCTTGGAATACTGATCCAGAAGCGCGTCCGTAACCTCGCTGTAGCCTATGACACACACAATAAATGAAAACCCGACCAGTAACACAAAGATTGTCAGGATGGTTTTAATGACTATGCTTCCCCTAATTTTATTACCAAGTTCACGCATTGCTTATCTTTATAACTCCCGCTGAAAGCATGATGTAAAGGTCAAAAGCCTTGAAGCAGAGCGTAGAAGTTGACCCACCGGACACGGAACACGCAGTAATCTGCTTTAGCAAATTACGAGAGTGCGAAGCGGCCGAAGAGCGCGGAAATTGCGCAGCAACGAAGCGATCCGTACATCATAATTGGAGGCAAAAGGTACTTCTGACCCCGGCATAAAAGCATGTAAGGAAACACTGAATGTATCAGTGTTTCCTTAGTATAACATTCTTTAGTATTATTTTCGTGTCATCTTTGTGAAGTCATTCTTAAATAGCAGGACTCCGGTATATCCTTATCCTTAATAGCAGTACTCCGGCTCGTCTCCGGGCTGTACGCCGATTCCCGAAGTCTATTCCGTCCTTCTTTAATAGTAGTAATACTCCGGCTCGTCCTCGAGTTTTACGCCCTTCAGCCTGGTAATCAGGTATACGAATTCCTCGCGGAATTCATCACCGTTCGTAAGCTTCGCGAGGCGGTCATGAATCTCGTCATAGTCGCTGGTTCCGGCGAACTCGCTGTCCCGAAGCAGCATCCCGGTCTGAGCTACGCCTGCTGCCCAGGACATATTATCGCTCATTTCGTCTGCTTCATGTTCGGAGGTGACTGCCAACTCCTTGAGCTGACTCTTTTCCCCCTCGGGATCCTTGTAACGGATGCTCACCGTAAGGTACTCATTCGCGGACGGAGCCGACGGCTCCTCCTCCGTCTGCATACTTCCGCTCTCAGTGCCGGACTTATCAGCAGCTTCTTCGTCTTCAGTGCCGGCTTTGCTGTCTTCAGCTTCCTCGCCGGCTTTGCTGCCTTCTCCTACTGCGGAGAGCTTGCTGTCTTCAGCTTCAGCGCCGGCTTTGCCATCTTCGCCGCCTGCGGAGGACTTGTCATCCGACGTGTACCTGCTGTGCGCTGCCGGAAGGGTCATGTCGCTGTCAGACGTAACCAGCTCGTACAGCACCGTCACCTGCTGGCCTGCTCCGACCTCTCCGCCGTCTTTCGTATCGTCCTCAAAATCCTCCGCGTCCATCAGCCTGTTCTCATATCCGACAAGGCGGTACCCCTTTATGTACTCCGGATTGAAGTCGACCTGTACCTTGGAATCCTTGGCAACGGTGTTCAATGTCCCCTTTAGGGCGGCGCCCATCACCCGGCGCGCCTCCATATCACTGTCAATGTAGCTGTAATTTCCGTTGCCCTTGTCAGCCAGCTCCTGAGCCAGCGCGTCATTGTAGTTGCCCGTACCAAAGCCGAGAATGGAAAGGAAGATCTGCCCTTTCGCTTTCTCATTTACCAGATCCACAAGCTCGGAATCATCGGTCTGCCCCAGGTTAAAGTCACCGTCCGTCAGCAGGAGTACGCGGTTGTTGCCGCCTTCTATAAACGAGCTCTGTGCCAGATCGTAGGCCGTCCTGATGCCTGCTTCTCCGTACGTCCCGCCGTCCGCCGCCAGGCCGTCAAGCGTCTCTATGATTTCTTTTTTCCCTTTGTCTGTGCATCTCGTCGGTTCGAGCGCTATCTCGCTGCTGCCGGCGTAGGTCACGATCGAGACAGTGTCGTGTTCGTCCAGCTCTTTCATAAGGTACTTAAGCGCGTCCACAGCAAGCGGCAGCTTGTCTGCATCGTACATGCTTCCTGAAGTATCTACGAGGAACACGAGGTTCTGATCCTTAATGTCCTCAGCCGGAATATCTCTTGCCTGCAGTCCGATAAGCATGAGCTTGGTCTGGTCATTCCACGGACAGTCCGCAATCTGCGCGGTTATTGAGAATGTCTCTCCGTCCTCGGGCATCTCATATTCATAATTGAAATAGTTGATCATCTCCTCGATGCGTACCGCATCCTTCGGCATCCACGAAAGTGTATCGTTCAGCGTATTGCGCCTAAGCAGTGAATAGGAAGCGGTGTCAACGTCCATTCCAAATGTGGAGAGCGGGTACAGCTTCACATCCCGGAAGCCTGTCTCTTCCACCGTGCCGTACTCCTCCGTGTTCCAGGACGGCATAGCCGGTTCGGCAAAATAGGCGTTCCCTGTTTCAGCGGCAGCCATGACCATACCGTCTGCTCCGCCGTCCCACATCTCTTCCTCCATCGCGGACTTATTCTGTCCCATGTCGGCCACACTGTCTATCAGAACCTGCAGCGGAGAATCCTGCTCTGATTCTGACCGGTTCACTTCTTCAGTCTCAGTTTCGGTCTCTGTTTCAGTTTCGGTTTCAGTCTCCTCAGGCCAGGCTTCAGACGCGCCCGTATCATCAACGATATCAGCCGCCTTGCTGTCCTTACGGCCGCCCGTCGCAGCGGCAGAAACACTTCCAAGTCCAATCACCGCGGCAGCGGCTGACGCTATAACGGATATCATGATCTTTCTGTTCATCATAATAGTTTACCTCCTTCTGCCATTAATGACGGGATGTCATGCCGGCCGGTCACACAGTAAGTAAAAAATATTTACGGGAATCTGCCTGCAAAAAAAGTGTTCGCAATCCTGAAAAACCTTTTTTATAGACAGTTTACCACAGACCTAGTAAAATGGTTCGGAAAATCAGGAAGGCAAGAGCATTTGCAGCTGCTGCCCGCTGGGGTGAACGGCAGCAGATCAGGAAGGAAGAGGGACATGAAACGGGAAGATATACACAGCATTCTGATCATCGGTTCCGGCCCGATCATTATCGGCCAGGCATGTGAGTTCGACTATTCCGGAACTCAGGCATGCAAGGCGCTTCGGCAGCTTGGATACAGGATCATACTCGTCAACTCTAATCCTGCTACTATCATGACAGACCCGGAGATGGCGGATGTCACATATATTGAACCGCTCAATGTTGAGCGGCTTACAGAGATCATTGAAAAAGAGAGGCCGGACGCGCTGCTCCCCAACCTGGGCGGCCAGTCGGGCCTCAATCTCAGTTCAGAGCTGGCAAAGGCCGGCGTGCTGGACAAATACGGCGTGAAGGTGATCGGCGTCCAGCTGGACGCGATCGAGCGCGGCGAAGACCGTATCGAATTCAAGAAGACTATGGACAGCCTTGGTATAGAGATGGCACGCTCGCAGGTTGCCTATTCTGTCGAGGAGGCGGTCGCAATCGCAGATGACATCGGCTATCCGGTAGTCCTGCGCCCGGCCTACACCATGGGCGGGTCAGGCGGCGGCCTGGTGTACAACGTGGACGAGCTGAAGGTTGTCTGCGAGAGAGGCCTGCAGGCGTCCCTCGTTCATCAGGTTCTGGTTGAGGAATCCGTGATCGGCTGGGAGGAGCTTGAGCTCGAGGTCGTCAGGGACCAGAAGGGCCAGATGGTGACGGTCTGCTTCATCGAAAACATTGATCCGATGGGGGTCCACACCGGCGACTCCCTGTGCGCCGCTCCTATGCTTACTATCCCGCAGGAGGTTCAGGACCGTCTGCAGGAGCAGGCGTGGAAGGTCGTCGACAAGGTTCAGGTAATCGGCGGCTGCAACTGCCAGTTCGCCCACGATCCAAAAACCGGGCGCATTATTATTATTGAAATAAACCCGCGCACGTCTCGCTCCAGCGCGCTGGCTTCCAAGGCCACCGGCTTCCCGATCGCGCTTATTTCAGCGATGCTGGCCTGCGGCATGACGCTCGACGAGATTCCCTGCGGCAAGTACGGAACTCTGGACAAGTACGTTCCCGACGGCGACTATATCGTGATCAAGGCCGCAAGGTGGGCATTTGAGAAGTTCCATGGAGTCAGCGATCATCTCGGAACACAGATGCGCGCTGTGGGCGAGGTCATGAGCATCGGCAAGACCTACAAAGAGGCGCTGCAGAAGGCTGTCCGTTCCCTTGAGAAAGGGCGCTGGGGGCTTGGCCATGTGAACGGTTATCATGAAAAGAGCCTTGATGATCTCCTGTCTATGCTGATCTATCCGACAAGCGAGCGTCAGTTTATCCTGTATGAGGCTCTGCGCAAGGGCGCGTCCGTGGAGAAGCTGCACGAGATGACGAAGATCAAGACCTGGTTCCTTGAGCAGATGAAGGAGCTTGTGGATGAAGAGGAAGCTGTCACCGCGGCGGCAAATGCTTCTTCCGGCGGCCGCATCCCGGATGAGCTCCTGATTCAGGCCAAGAAGGACGGCTTCTCAGACCGGTATCTCTCCGAGATCACCGGCATCGCCGAGGAAACCATACGCGCAAGGCGAGAGGAACTGGGTGTTACAGAAAAATGGGAGGGCGTTCACGTATCGGGTACTCAGGACGCCGCCTACTACTATTCGAGCTACAACCTTGAAGAAGATAAAGACCCGGTTGACGGCTCCAAGCCTAAGGTAATGATTCTCGGCGGCGGGCCGAACCGTATCGGACAGGGAATCGAGTTCGACTACTGCTGCGTGCACGCGGCCTACGCGCTACGTGATATGGGATTCGGAACCGTTATCGTCAACTGCAACCCCGAAACCGTATCGACAGATTACGATACGTCAGACAAGCTGTATTTCGAGCCGCTGACTCTTGAGGATGTGCTCGCTATCTACAACAAAGAGAAGCCTGTCGGAGTGATAGCGCAGTTCGGCGGACAGACGCCGCTGAATCTTGCGGCTGATCTGAAGAAGTACGGCGTTAACATTCTCGGCACAACTCCCGAAACCATCGACATGGCCGAGGATCGCGATCTGTTCCGCGCAATGATGGAGAAGCTGAATATCCCGATGCCTGAGGCAGGCATGGCAGTCACTGTTGAAGAGGCCAAAGAGATAGCCGGACGCATCGGATACCCGGTTATGGTCAGACCTTCATTTGTTCTGGGCGGCCGTGGCATGGAGGTCGTTCACGATGACGAACAGATGGAGAGCTATATGAAAGCCGCGATCGGCGTGACGCCAGACCGTCCGATTCTGATCGACCGCTTCCTGCATCACGCGACTGAATGCGAGGCAGATGCCATTTCCGACGGAGAGCATGTATTCGTTCCGGCTGTTATGGAGCATATCGAGCTCGCCGGAATACACAGCGGTGACTCAGCGTGCATTCTTCCGTCCCGCCACCTGACAGATGAGCAGGTTCAGACCATTCGAAGCTACACTCAGAAGATCGCGAGTGAAATGCATGTTGTCGGGCTCATGAATATGCAGTACGCGATCGAGGACGGCAAGGTCTATGTTATCGAAGCGAATCCGCGCGCGTCCCGCACGGTTCCGCTTGTATCCAAGGTCTGCGACATCAACATGGTGCGCATCGCTACTGATATCATGACCGGCCACATTACCGGAAGGCCGTCTCCGGTGCCCGGCCTAAAGGAGAAGAAGATTCCTTACTATGGGGTCAAGGAAGCAGTATTCCCATTCAATATGTTCCAGGAGGTCGATCCGGTCCTCGGACCGGAAATGCGCTCGACAGGCGAGGTGCTTGGCCTGAGTGAGCACTGGGGCAGGGCATTTTACCTTGCTCAGGAAGCCACACAGACCAGACTGCCGATGAGCGGTACCGTGCTTATCAGCGTTTCAGACTCTGACAAGGAAGATCTGGTCGAGGTCGCGACGCATTTCTCTGACAGCGGATTCAGGATTCTCGCTACGGAGGGAACCTGGAAAATGATCACAGACGCGGGAATTAAGGCCGAGAAGATTCTGAAGAATTATGAAGGCAGGCCGAATATTCTTGACGCGATTGTTAACGGAAAGATTGACCTGATCATCAATACACCCGTCGGCAAGAAGGACGCCATCGACGACTCCTACATCCGCAAGAATGCTATCAGGCATCATATTCCATACATAACGACGATGGCCGCCGCTCTGGCGACAGCGTCAGGCATCCGCTCCGAGAAGAGAGCCGAAGCGCCGGGCATCACAAGCCTGCAGGAATTTCACAAGAGAATACAGTGAGCAGCATGGTTGATTGGTTGAATTATTCGGCGGAGTGTGCTATCGTACGGACAGCAAGAAATGAGATGAAATCAGGCTGACACGAATCCCCGGAGAGATAGCCGCTCTCTGGGGATTCTTTATGCTCACCTGCCGCCTTTACCCCTCAGCCAGTCGGGCCATTTGCATAGGCAGCAGCCGACTACCGATGCTGCGGCGGAGAGTAGAATCAAGTCATGGGATGGCATAGGTATTCCCGAGGGCTGTGATATTCTATGCCGCAATTAGGAGGTACTATGGAAATAGAAAGAAAATGGATGGTGAGCGGCTGGCCTGCTCTCCCGCTTCTATATACAGAATACCAGGAGCAGGGCTATGTGCACTCGGACGCTCCGATAGTTCGTATACGTATGGAATCCAGACAAACCACTCAGTATGTCCTGTGCTTCAAGTCAGCGGGGCTTCTGACGCGCGAAGAGATCGAGATCAATATCAGCCGGGAGGAATTTGACAGGTTATCCGGCCTTATCGGTCTGCCGCTCATCCGCAAGACACGCCGCGTCTATCAGCTGCATGACGGCCTTAAGCTTGAGGTCAACATGGTAGACGAGGGTCTGCCGACACAGTTCATGTATGCTGAGGTGGAATATCAGGATGAGGCACAGGCACGGGCATGGCGGCCTGAGGATAACGGACTTGATGACTATCTTACCGATGATGTGACAGAGAAACCCGGTCAGAGCATGAGTGCTTACTGGGCAAGAACCAGACTGACAAGTTTGCCCCCTCTTCAGGGCTTGTGACATTTACAAACCCTCCAAAAGCCGATTACGGATTGTTACTATTCACGGGCCTGATCTGCCGTGAATAGTAACAATCTGCACAAATTACAGGGTGCATACCTGAGCAAAGTAGTTTATAATGAATTGGAGTTTTATCATTTTGTGAAGGGTTTTCATACCATGCGATGAACTCTCTCGTATGAGGACATGCTTCGCTGAAATATGGTTTTATAAGGAGTTTTGAATAGCCATGCCAAATCATTACAGATGTTACCGCCTCGTTCTCTCTCCCTCCAAGGGAAAGCCGTCCGACGTGCGGGATATCATTTCAAAAAAGGAAGACGCACTGCAGGATATCCTCGATATCCCCGGTATCCGCAGTCTGACTATCAATGAGGCACGCAACCTGATCGGCATCGACGCTGAGGAGGATGCATTTCCGGAGATACTCAGCCGTGCTGTCAATATTCTCGGGAAGAACACCGGCGGGGCTTATTCGCTGGCATTCTCCCATCACGCACACCTCAGAAGCATCGAATCTCTGGAGAGGGATATAGACGCGGCTACGCAGAACGGTTCAAAGCTTATGATCGCATACGCTCAGACCGCCTATGCCAACAACGCTCTGTGGAATGAGGAGTATGACAAGGCAGTGGAGCATTTTACACTTGCGCTGAACTCGCTTGAAGGGCACGAGATGAACTTCGGAACCCTTGAGAAGCTCTACGCGGACCTGGCATTTGCCTGCAGCAGAGCGGGCGGCATGGAGGAGCAGGCTCTGGAGATGAGCGAACGCAGTGTTGAACTCTATAAGGAGAAGATCGCATCGCGCGGCAGCCTTGACGAACTGGTCAAGGATCTCTACCGCGAGCTGGCGGCTGTATACGCTACCGAAGCGGCCGTATATGAACATCTGGATCAGACTGAGTTGTGCAAGAAGATGACAGTGCTGGCGTGCCGGACACTGTCCGACTGCGGCGACGCGCCCTTCGGCGACGACCAGATCTTCCAGCGAGTACTCGACGCTTACAATAAGGAACGTGAAGAGGGACGCATCACATTCCGCATGGACGGTGATGACGAAGACCGGAGACGCAGGGAAAGACGCGCGCTTGACAGCTTCTGGAACACAACTATGGAAAATGCACTCAGAACATGCAGCTAATTAACTTAGTCATTTGGCTATAAAGCCTCCGGCAGGATGCGCAAGGGAAATATGCCGCCTTAAGGCGGCGCGAATCCGGCGCAGCAAACGACAAAGTAAAGAAAGCTTTGTCGTTTGTTATAATTACGCTGCAGTTACTTAAATCAGAAATAATCATGTTTGCCGTGAGAGGGAGGGAATCGTATGAGCACGCTTCTAATCAAGAACATTGATGCAATTGTCACCTGTGACGGTGAGGATTCCATGCCGCTTGGCTCGGATATTCTGTGCGTGGACGGCATTATCCGCAGGATCGGACCGGATCTCTCATCGGACAGGGATACCTGCGGGATAAAGCCTGACCGGATTATTGATGCCTCAGGCATGATAGCGTATCCCGGCCTGGTAAATGCTCATCACCACCTGTATCAGGTATTCTCGCGCAACCTGCCGGAGGTTCAGAATCTCGAACTGTTTGACTGGCTGGTCGCGCTGTATGAGGTCTGGAAGAACCTGACCGAAGAGACAGAGCGCCTTGCAAGCCTGACAGCGATGGGTGAACTGATGAAAAACGGCTGCACGACCGTGTTCGACCATCATTATGTCTTCCCGGCCGAGGGAGGCGATCTGCTGGAAGCTCAGTGGCAGGCTGCCTGCGAGCTCGGAGTGCGGATGCATTTTTCCAGAGGAAGCATGGACCGTTCTAAGAAGGACGGGGGGCTTCCGCCTGACAGCGTTGTGCAGACAGTCGACGAGATCATGAAAGACTCAGTCAGGCTGATCGAGAAATATCAGGATACCTCTTTCGGATCCATGAAGCGGATCGCGCTGGCGCCATGTTCACCGTTTTCCGTATCGGAGGATCTGCTGCGTGAGAGCGCTAATCTGGCGCGTGAATATGGAGTCCGTCTGCACACCCATCTGTGCGAGACGAAGGACGAGGAAAACTACACACTCGAGAAGGTCGGCCTGAGACCGCTCGCCTACATGGAGAAGCTCGGCTGGGTCGGTCCCGATGTCTGGTACGCTCACGGTATTCATTTCAATACAGAGGAGCTTGAGCTTCTGGCTGCTACCGGCACCGGCGTATGCCACTGCCCGATCTCGAACATGAAGCTGTCCTCCGGCATAGCTCGTATCCCTGAGATGCTGAAGATGGGAATCCCTGTCGGTCTTGGAGTTGACGGAAGCGCCAGCAATGACGGCTCAAATCTGCTTGAGGAGCTTCGTGTCGCATATCTGCTGCACCGCCTGAACTCCTCTGACAAGGCTCCGTCAGGATATGACGTTCTGAAGATCGCGACCATGGGCTCCGCAAGGCTGCTTGGCCGTGAGAAGGAGATCGGAAGTCTTGAAGAAGGAAAATGCGCCGACCTGTTTCTCGTTGATTCCGGACGGCTTGAGCTTGTGGGCGCTCTGTTTGACCCGAAGTCGGTTCTCGGCACAGTCGGTCTTAAGGGACCGGTCGACTACACCGTAGTTAACGGCGAGATTACTGTCGAGCACGGGCATCTGACCCGTGTCGACGAGGAAAAGCTGGCGTATGAAGCCGGCAGGCAGGACCGTGTCTATCTGGGACGGTAAGATATGAATGGCATAGGAATTATCGAGGTTCCTATGCCATTTTCAGTTATTGAACAGCCGATTGAGATTATTCGCGCCATATTCACCGGCACAATCCTTTTGCCGGCTGCTTTATTGCTTCCTGCCTGACGAACAGGATCTCCGGGAGAAATCATGATGAACCAGTTGAAAGACTTCCTCCTGCGGGACGCGGGAGATGAAAATGAATCCGGCCGCGCTGTGTATGTCCTTAGAGTCGGCACTCTTGGCGAGTGCGTTTATTTCATTCTGTTTGCGGTTATCCTTCTGCTGTTCGGCCGGTGGCTTGACTCTCTTCTCCCCCTTGCCTGCTGCGCCGTGTCTCTCCTGCTCATGTACTTTACCTACCACAGGCAGGATCGCCGGCACCATACAAGCCATTGCCTCGGCGCATTTTACGGCATTACAACTATGTGGATCATCACAACCGTTATTCTGTTCGGGTGGGACTGCGGCATCCAGCATCTTCTGTTTGTCCTGCTGCTCTTTGTCTTCACGACCAGCTACAGGTCGATAAAGATCAAGGTCATACTCGGATTGATAATATACGGTCTTCGCCTGGGACTGTATTTCTACACTACCAGGATGCTTCCTTTCTTCCCTCTCTCAATGAAGCTGAACCATGCGCTTCAGCTTCTGAACACGACGACCGTATATCTTCTTCTGATTCTGATTATGTCCGTATTCGCAGGTGATACGCTCCGCGCGGAGGGCAAGCTCGCGATGGCCAATCAGAAGCTGAACGCTCTTGCCGACACGGATCCTCTCACGAAGCTTCCGAACCGCCGCCACGCGCTCAAGTACATCGGAGAGTGTGTTCACAATTCATCGACTCCTATCTGCCCGACAGTCGCGATCGGTGACATAGACTTTTTCAAGAAGGTAAATGACACCTACGGCCATGAGGCCGGCGACAGAGTGCTTGAGATTCTTGCCGACCTTTTCCACAAGACCATGGAGCCTTACGGGCTCTGCGCAAGGTGGGGAGGCGAGGAATTTCTGTTTTTCTTCGAACACCTCAATATGGATAACGCCAAGATTGTGCTGTTTGAGCTTCTTGATAAGATCCGCGTAACAGTCATACCATTTGGCGACCAGTCGATACATGTCACAATGACATTCGGAATGAACGACGCGGTTCTGAGAGCTCAGACACCGGAGGAGATTATGCGTCAGGTCGATCAGATCATCATGAAGGCCGATGAGATGCTGTACCTTGGCAAGCAGAACGGGCGCAATCAGATAGTAGGATGATGAACGGATCGCTTCACCGTTTCACAGCTCCCGCGCTCCCCGGCCGCATGTATCCTTTAAATATCATGGACTCGGTCAGCATGTACTGAGGCCGAATATCACACTCCTCGTGCGGAACCTCGTCAAATATCTGAAAGTCATATGCCGCAGCCAGAGTCTTATGTAATGTATGCTTCCGCAGATACCTGTCATAATACCCGCCGCCGTATCCTATCCTGTTCAGCTCCCGGTCAAATGCAACTCCCGGCATGATCACAAGAGCATCCTCCATATCATCCATCAGAGGGCAGCGCTCAGGATCAGGCTCAAGGATTCCCATCGCCCCCGGCACAAGATTATTCATTCCGTCGTCTTCTGCCCGCGGCACATGCAGCTCTGAAAGGGATTCTTTTGCACTATCCTCTTCGATACGCCGGCTCTCCTCTGATTCCTGGTTCCGGTCTCTGAAGTTCTGCTTTGAACTGACAGATAACAGATCAATGCCATAAAAACGCATGTTCCGGCCTTCGACTCTCGGCAGCGCGACTCTCTTTCCGTCCTTAAGGCATTGCTCAATAAAGCCCCGTGTCTGCACTTCCCCCGGCAGGGCCATATACGCAAATACCGTCCCGGCATCCCTGTATACATCAAGCTCAAGGATACGTTCTGTTATACGGCGGCTCATTTCATCAAGCGCGAAGGAACTGAATTCTTTCTTTTTGAGCGCGACTATACGCCGCAGCTTCCGCTTCCGGTAACGTATCCGCTCTATGTCCTCCACGGAATCATCCGCCTGCTGCCTGGTCTCCACGGGTATCTGGCCGGAGTTCTTCTCCCATACCTTTTCTTCTTCTGTACACATATAATGATTAACCCACCAAAAGTCGATTACAGATTACGCTGTACGCTATTCCACTAAGGCTCGTAAACTCGCCAAGTGGAATATGTGTGTTCCGCGCTGTAATCATACATTCTTCCTACTTCCAAAAATCCCTCTTCACGTGTAAAATAGTATCTGTCTCAGCGCTGGTTTTCAAGCCTGTGTTTCAGCGGTGTATCATTGGTTTTGACAGTCATGTGTTGTGGCGCATTAGTAACTATTTTATTTTCATTCATTGGGAGGTAAATGAAATGTCAGAAGGGGTTAGAAAGTATCTTGCAGAGTTTATCGGCACATTTGTCCTGGTTCTTGTGGCCTGCGGTGTCGCGGCGGTGACAGGCTGCAACGGAGAAGCAAACGGTTCATATATTCTGACCGCGCTTGCTTTTGGTCTTGTCATTGTCGCGATGGCTTACTCAATCGGTAATGTTTCAGGCTGCCACATCAATCCGGCGGTTTCAATCGGTGTTCTCCTGAACGGCGGTATGACAGTTACAGACTTTATCGGTTATATAGCTGCACAGTTTCTCGGCGCTATAGCCGGAGCCGCGGTTCTTCGTTCTCTGATCGGTACATCCCTCGGCCTTGGCTGCAACGGCCTGTATGACGGCAGTGTCATGAAGTCGCTTATCGTTGAGATCATTCTTACCTGCATCTTTGTTCTTGCGGTGCTTGGCGCAACATCCAAGATCGAGAACAGCCATGTGGCCGGACTTGTTATCGGCGGCTCGCTCACTCTGGTTCACCTGTTTGGAATCTATTTCACGGGAACCAGCGTCAATCCTGCCCGTTCCTTCGGACCTGCTCTCCTGCTCGGAGGTGACAGTCTCAAAGTCGTATGGGTATTCATCTGCGGTCCGCTGGTTGGCGGTATCCTTGCAGCGCTGATCTGGAAGCTCATCGGCGGAGCCGAGGAGTGAGTTAATCTTACAGTATTATGATGTAAAGGCCAAAAGCACTGAAGTCCAGGCAAACTTGTTTGCCAGTGGTGAAAGGTTAGAGATGCTGAGGGCACCGCGTTTACGCGGTGCCCTCTCTTTCATCATGCCGGCCGGCCTCTTACCTTGTCCGGCAGCGGCAGAGAATCTCTCAATCGCTTCGATTCCCTATGCCGGCAGCAGAAAAGTCACGAAAACAGGGACAATATCTCATCCTTATCCTCGTCTGTCAGCTTGCCGGGAATCCAGCTCATCTTCATGTTGTCTGATTCGTACCGCGGAATCATATGCATATGGAAGTGGAAAACCGTCTGACCTGCCCGTTCTCCATTGTTCTGCACCAGATTAAGACCTGACGCGTGAAGCCCGTCAGCGAGCTTTGTTGAAACTCTCTTCGCGACCGCCGCGGCCCGTCCAAGCACATCCTCCGGAATCTCAAACAGATTCGCGTAATGATCCTTCGGCAGGACCAGAGAGTGACCTTTCGAAGCCGGATTAAGGTCCAGGATGACTCTGAACTCGTCATTCTCATATAATGTCGCAGACGGAATCTCTCCGTTCGCGATCTTACAGAATATGCAATTGCAGTCCTTCATAGCTGTTCTCCTCTCTTTCACAGAGTTTAAAGTATATACCTGAAGCAATATTAATCATGGAGATTAATGCCTTGTAGCTCATCCTTGTCCATGAAAGCTAATGCCTGATAAGCCATCATCACTCCGGCCCCGGTCCTTAACAGTATGCTGATGATACACCAGAATTCCCACCAGGAAACCGGCCGCCATACCTCCCATGTGAGCGCTCTGGTCCACTCCGCGGTCTACGATCCCCTGCATGATCATGAGAACGACCATCAGCCCGAGCCTGCGCATGCCATCCCTGCCGAATCGCTTCCTGTTCCTGACCGCGATATAGAAAAATGCTCCCATCACGGCAAATATAGCTCCGGAGGCGCCGGCTGAAACCTTGTATACTCCATTATGCAGGCTCATAAAATATGAGACGGCATTTCCTCCCAGGCCTCCGATCAGATATACCAGCAGATATCTCGCCGGCCCCAGTATGCTCTCCAGTATATCCCCAAGGAAAAACAGGCTGAACATATTGTAGGCAAGATGCTCAAACCCAAAATGCAGGAACATCGCGCTGACCAGGCGCCAGTACTGGCCGCTCTGAACCAGCGGAGTAAACATAGCGCCATGATCAACCATAAACTGTGAGTTCGTAGTATCCCCGATAATCTCAAGCACCGCAAAGATAACGATGTTGAGCAGGACCATCAGAAGATTGATCTTGCTCCGGCTTTTTATAAAACTTGAAAAATCTCCCATAACTTCCGGTTCACTGCTTCAATTCATTCACGCCGCAGGCTTTACCATACCGGCATAGCGCTTGACATCATCCTCACCGGCTTCTACGACATTGCGCTGATCGTCCTCGATCTGGATCTCCATACTGACAATCGAGTCGCCGGCCTGAACCGCAGCTTCGGTTCCACCAAGGCCATATCCGTTGTAGACATAACCCTTGAAGCCATAGCACACAGGCGTTCCGTCATCAAGGGCTGTCTTCATGACGTCCGTGCGGGTAACATTGGAATAATCGGAATTCCCCTGCATATATGTCACGTCAAGGTCATTTTCGACTGTCTCCTCGAGAGTACTGTTGGAGAACAGTGAATAGCTGACTGATATTGTGTAATCATCATTTGTGAAGGAAAGATAATCGTCCGATCCGTATGAAAGCCTCAGGCCGTCCGGAACAGCGATGTCCGCCTGTCTGACATTCCCGCTATAGTCCTCATAGGAAATGCGATAGGTTCCGTCAGAGTTCTGAACAGGGCCGTCATCCGTATCCGGCAGGGCTATGTCGGTGCCTGTACTGCTGCCGGTATCTGTACTGCCGCTGCCTCCTCCGAGGATGCCCCCGATCAGATCTGAGGGGTTGATGTCCTCGATGCCGCCTGCGGCAGACGCATCCAGAGCCTCCTGCGGAACCGTAATCTGAACAGGATCATTGCAGCCAAATGTGCATTCAACAGACAGTGTGCTGACATTTACGCTGGCCTTCATCCCGCTGTCCATACCGGCCATTGAGCTTACCATATACTGCTCAAGCATGGAGAAATCACTGCCGCTCAGATCCACGGAAGCCTTCACCGGAAGATAAGTCTGGACATCAACCAGGGTTTCTATATTTGCTTTGATGCCGCCAAGAGCAGCCGACACTATCTGAAGAGAAGTATCGTCCATAGCCTGGCCTGACGCTGAAACTGCGTCCGACATCATCTGCGTCAGGATATCACCCGTCAGCTCACATGTCATCTGGTAGCATTCCTTGCCGTCCACGTTCACGCTCTGCGGGGCGATCTGCGAGATACCGGCTACCTGATCCTGATACTTCTGCATGATATCAGTCATCGCAGCAACGTCGACCGTATTGCCGTCGGGCGACATATTGCTGAGCCCTGACATGTCCCCGGCAAGCGCTGATCTGACCATCTCCTTCACCTGAGTCATGCTCTGAGCGTCGATATTCTCCTCACTCCACGCGACTTCACCCTCAGAAGAAAGCATGCCCGTGTACGCGCTTCCTGTTCCGTCATCATTCTCAATGACATACATATCCATCAGGCCGTTCATGCCCTGGCCCATAGCCTCACCCGAATATTTCGCGTAAAGCTCCGCCTGGAACGGCTCCAGGCTCAGCGCCATTGATATATCGGAAGTACCATTGATCGGCACATCCATGGACGCGCCATCCTCCACATCCTGCACGATAGAGAGATTCGCGTCCGCGACAGCATTAATGCTGACATTCAAGGTCTTAACCTGCGAGAATGCCTCCTTGGTCTTCTCCGTGAGCTCCTGAACCGTCATCGCGGAATCAAATCCAGAAAGCATCAGGACCGACGCCGCACCGGCGGCAATAACTCCCACGAGTTTCTTTCTCATAACACCTTCCTCCTGTCTTTCATAACAATAAAATGAGCTGCGCTTATTGGATGATGAACGGCAAAGTAAAAAGAGCTTTGTCATTTGCTATAATATCCGAAGCTTTCATCATCAAATATAATCTCTTTTATCTTACCATACTTTAGGCGGTATTACGAACCGCGCAGTCACTTTTCTGATAATCCTTTTGCCGGCAGGATCCGGTATCAAAGCCTTTTTCTGTTAACCAGAATATCTATGACGCAGATCACGGATACAGCCGCGGACATAATCATCACAAACGGACGCATAACCGTATGGCACCTCATGGTGTCCATCATACACAGACTGACTAATGTTCCAGGCACAAATATTCCAGACACGGCTGTCGGGATCATCGCCGCCGACAGTCCTGTTCTTATCTTCACGTCCGATATAATGATACGCATGACGGAAATCACAAGCAGTACCGCAGCGATAGCCGTGACAGCCTGTCCCGCCCAGTGGCAGGACATCCATGTCCCGTCCTCCTTCTGCCCGCATGCTGAGAACAGCGTACGTATCCCGATCAGATAAAATGCGCTGACCGCCGTAAGAAATATGTCAATGATTCCAATACGATGCTTTCTGTCCATTTTCCTGATTCCTACTCCTTTTATAATATGTACTCTTATTGCACCGCCCCGAGCCGCATGAAAAAACGCAGGTTCGGCGGCAGATCGGTTGTGCCGGCGAGATAGTCACTCAGCAGAAGCGACAGTTCGGTTGTGCCGGCGAGACAGTCACTCAGCAGAAGCGGCTGTGATTTGCAAGCAGCACAGCTATCAAAGCCGGCAATAAAAAACATAACTCCAATAGTTGAATACAACATACGCACCAACACCCAACAAGAATACTACGATATTGGTTAGATATCAATAATTATTGTTTTATCTGTCTGTCTTACACTATTCCTGCAGTCTGGAATAATCATTATTGTCAGATCCTTTTTTTACGTTGTTTTTTTAATATAGGTGTTCCAATAATGTCCGTCTTATGGTAAAAAATAGTTATGCAAAATGAATCACCGAGTTTGTATTCCGAAAGACTGGTTAGGCAGGTCAAACCAGCCGGTTTTTTGTGTTTCTGACCGGTAAACAATCACTTATTGCACGTTTCTATTAACCATTTAACAAAGGAGGTCTGATTATGGGTGGATTGAATTCCGCCGCTGCTGCTAAGATCAAGGAGATCTGTGCGCGGTACAAGAACGAAAATACTCCGCTGATGATGATCCTGAGCGACATCCAGAACGAGTACGGTTACATCCCGCTGGAGGTTCAGGAGCTGGTATCGAAGGAAACCGGCATCTCTGTCGCTGAGATCTACGGCGTTGTCACGTTCTATTCGTTCTTCTCTCTCACTCCGAAGGGGAAGTATGTTATCGGCTGCTGCCTTGGCACGGCATGCTATGTCAAGGGCGCTCAGAATGTCATCGACAAGTTCTCCGAAGAGCTCAAGATTCAGCCCGGCGAGACTACTGATGACGGTATGTTTACACTGGATGCGCTGCGCTGCATCGGCGCGTGCGGCATAGCGCCTGCCGTGAGCATCAACGGCAAGGTATATCCAAAGATGGACGCAGCGCAGGTGCCGGGTGTCATCAACGATTTATGTCTTGAGTACAAAGAGAAGGAGGGCCAGAACGCATGATTCAGTCTGTCGACAATCTGAACGAGCGCATTTCCTCATGTTCAAAGTGCCTGGATGACAAGCTCACCGGCAAGGACGGCAAGCGCCATATCGTGCTCTGCGGCGGAACCGGATGTCTCTCCAACAATTCCGCTGAGATCCGTCATCGTTTTGAGGACCTTCTGAAAGAGAAAGGCCTCTCTGACAAGGTTACCGTCAATCAGGTCGGATGCTTCGGCTTCTGCTCGCAGGGACCGTTCGTCAAGATCTATCCGGAAGACACTCTGTACCGCCTTGTACAGATCGACGATGTCGAGGAGATCATCAGCTCCGATATCGAGGGCGGCGTTGTCGTAGAGAGACTTCTGTATGAAGATCCTGCCACACATCAGAAGGTGTCCAAGCAGGACGATATCAATTTCTATAAGAAGCAGCGCCGTGTAGCTCTTCACGGCTGCGGCGTCATCGACCCCGAGGATATCAATGAAGCGCTCGGCATGGGTGCGTTCCAGGGCCTGAAGCGCGCACTGTCAATGTCCTCCCAGGAGGTTATTGACGAGGTTCTCGCCTCCGGCATCCGCGGACGCGGCGGCGCCGGTTTCCCGACCGGACGCAAGTGGCAGTTCGCCTACAATTCACAGAGCGAC
>DFHY01000027.1 GCA_002371345.1 Lachnospiraceae bacterium UBA3711 | reverse complement strand
AACCTCGAAGACCCAGCTATCTTCCCTGATCTGGTAGATACAGGCCTTCTTAAGCTCGACGGATGCCTCACTATCGGACAGTGCCTCGGCGCTACTCTGAAGGAAGTCTCCGACTCACTGACACCGCTTACAGCAGAGATCGTGGACAACATCCAGGATCCGGCTGCAGACGAAGAAGCAGCAGAAGAGGAAGCTCCTGCTGAAGCAGCAGCACCTGCTGTCGCAGTACCTGCAGGCACACAGGTAGCTTTCAGCGGCGGAGTCGTTAAGCTCTACATCGCAGAGGGCAAGGACATCGCTATCGAGTTCCCGGTATAGTCCATAATTTTACAGAAACAGAGAGGGCGGCTTTCCCGTATCCCAACAGGGAGAAAGGAAACCGCCCTTTTTTGTTGTCTGCTTACTTGCGTTATCAACTGCAATGATGCATAATAACGTGTTAGCTTTAAGGCCTGAAAAAGGACAGGGACAGAAGGGTTCATAAAATGTGGAAGAAATTGTTTGAACCGGTAGATATGACGCAGGGCGATCCGGTTCGTCAGATAGTAAAATTCATGATACCTATGCTGATCGGCAATGTTTTTCAGCAGCTGTACAACACTGTCGACAGTATTGTAGTAGGCAAATATATAGGCGACAACGCGCTTGCAGCGGTAGGAAGCGCAGGCCCGATAGTCAATCTGCTGCTGGTGCTCTTCATCGGCATTTCGGTGGGCGCGGGCATAATGGTCTCTCAGTACTTCGGAGCCAAACAGAGGAAGGCTCTGTCCAGAACCATAGGCTGCTGCATAACCATGACCTTTGTGGCATCTCTGATAGTGATGGTTCTCGCGCCGCTCATCACGATGCCGCTTCTTAAGCTGCTCAACACGCCTGACGAGATAATCGACTGGTGCGACGGATACCTCAGGATACTGTTCCTCGGTATCGCGGGCTGCGCATTCTATAACATACTCGGAGGAGTGCTCCGCGGACTCGGTGATTCGGTTTCGGCCCTTCTGTATCTTGTGGTAGCCACTCTTCTCAACATAGTCCTTGATATCTACTTTGTAGCTTCACTGAACATGGGCGTTTCGGGAGTTGCTCTCGCGACTGTCATAGCGCAGGGCGTTTCAGCCGTGCTTTCATTCCTCAAGCTCCGCCGCAGAACGGACTGCTTCGATATGAAGGCAAAATATCTGGTCCCTGCACGCAAATATCTCAGTGAGCTCGTAAGACTCGGACTGCCTTCAGGCATCACTCAGGCAATATTCTCGCTTTCGATGGTAGTGGTGCAGTCGCTCACAAACAGTTTCGGACCGATGTGCATAGCAACGAACGTAATAGTAATGAGGGTAGACGGCTTCGTCATGATGCCTGCGTTCTCGTTCGGATCCGCCATGACCACATTTGCCGGTCAGAATATAGGAGCGGGCAGGCTCGACCGCGTCGAGAGCGGCTCAAAGAAGGGCACGCTCGTAGCCATGGCGACATCCGCTGTCATCATGGTCATAATACTTTTCTTCGGAAAATACCTGATGGCACTGTTTACGAATACAGATGAGCTGATAGAGCAGAGCTATCACATGATGCTGATACTCGGCATCGGATATGTGGCAATGGAAGTCACACAGTGCCTGCAGGGCGTGATGAGGGGAGCCGGAGATACGATGTCGCCGATGTGGCTGTCCATGATCTCCACCGTAATAATCCGCGTGCCGCTGGCATATCTGATGACATGGATGACAAGGTCGCCGGAAAATCCGCACGGACAGTTCTACATGATGTTCGTGTCGCTGCTTCTCACCTGGCTGATAGGAGCCGCCATGACATACGCGGTCTACAGGACAGGGCGCTGGAAGCGCAAGGCTTTGGTATAGTTTCTGAGAGCTGTATGATCACAGGAGGGGGTATC
This sequence comes from Lachnospiraceae bacterium UBA3711, assembly GCA_002371345.1. Classification (GTDB taxonomy): domain Bacteria; phylum Bacillota; class Clostridia; order Lachnospirales; family Lachnospiraceae; genus Porcincola. The sequence continues at coordinate 756 of DFHY01000027.1, read as the reverse complement.
TGGAATGGACAGCTTCAACTGGGAATGCAAAACTAAGGTAAGGTTCGGAACAGGCTGCGTCAAGGAGCATCTGGCACAGTTTGTCAGAGAGTATGCTCAGCCGGGACGCAATGTGATGATAGGCTACGGCGGGGGCTCCGTAAAACGCAACGGAGCGTACGATGATGTGGTCTCCGTGCTGGAATCTCTCGGATACAGCAGGGAAGGCAGCGCTGCTGAGGGAAATCTCATCATAGAGTTTTCAGGCATAATGTCGAATCCTACGCTGGCTAAAATGAAGGAAGGCGCTGAGATGGCTTCCGGAATGAACGCGGGGCTCATCATAGCTATAGGCGGAGGTTCGGTAATGGACTGCTGCAAGGCTGTCGCCGTACAGGCTGATTATGACGGAGACGCGTGGGAAGACTTCTGGATGCTCGGAAAGCCGATCACTCATAACGTCATCCCTTGCGGAGTCGTTGTGACCATGCCTGCGACGGGCAGTGAGGTGAACGGCTGCGCCGTGCTCACAAACGAGGAGACACACATAAAATGCGACAGGGATTATCCGGAAATGAACCCGCTCTTCGCGCTCATGGATCCGGCCTACACTCTGACCATGCCGCTGCGCCAGTTAAAGGCAGGGACCTTCGACATACTCTCTCATATAATGGAGACATACTTCAGCTTTCCGGCCGGAGATAACCCGGCGGACGATGTTTCAGAAGGCCTCATGAGGGGACTCATAAGAGATTTCAGGGCGGCTCTCGCCGATCC
>DFHY01000044.1:13945-14112 GCA_002371345.1 Lachnospiraceae bacterium UBA3711 | reverse complement strand
TGCTTCGCGCAGGGTTATCAGGTCCCGCCTTGATCTAAGCTTATTCATGCCTGCGCCTCCTTCGCCAGTTCTTCCTTCAGTTCCTTCAGAAGCTCCGATGCCTTATCAGGAGTCATCGCGCCATGCGTGACGCCATTCACCGTCATTACAGGCGCAAGACCGCACGC
>DFHY01000044.1:0-13875 GCA_002371345.1 Lachnospiraceae bacterium UBA3711 | reverse complement strand
CCAAGACATGAAACGGTCTCAACCGTAAAGTTCAGGTCATCGGTGGTCTTTTTACTCTCACTGAGTCCAAGCTCGTCCCTCAGCCGCTCAAGAATCGGAATGGATCCGCGCACATGACATGCCGTTCCGTCACAGCAGCGGATAACGTACCTGCCCTTTGGCTCGAGAGAAAAATTCTCATAGAAGGTTGCCACCCCGTACAGCTTAGCCTGGCTTATGCCGATGGCCTCGGAAACATACGGGAAGATCTCCCGCGGCAGATAGTTGTACTTTTCCTGGATATCCTGAAGTATGGCGATAGTAGACACCTCCTCCTTCGGGTACTTCTCCAGGATGGCTTCGACCACTGAATAGTCAAAATGATTTTCTGTCAACTGATGTCCCCCTTTCTGTGTATGCGATTTGCTGGTTCAATTCAAAAATAACTTACCTTCACGCGCTTGCCCATCTCCCTGAGGCACTCCGAGAGTTCCTCGACGATATTCATCTTGATGTTAAAGTTGATGGGCGTATCAGCTCCCTGGTGTGCCGGATTAATGGCCCTGCCAACAAAGAAATTGATATCGGTTCCCTCCTCGAATAGCAGCTGGCAGATCTGAGCCGCTCCGTCGCGCCCGAAAGCCCATTCATCGTAGTCATCCTGTCCCTTCAGATAATCACGGGCGATGGTCAGCACCCTGTTCATGGTAACCACGCCCTCGGTGACAAGATCGACTCCCTCTATACGCGATGTCGGGGGAACCTTGCTCGACCGGTCGATACGGATATCTGTCTCCACTTTCTTTCCCAGCCATTTGGCCGCGATTGACGCTGTGGTTCCGCCGCATACGATGTGTTTTCCGTCCTTGGAGAAGAACAGATTCATCATACGGTCCACCTCATCACGGCTCTCGGGCGGGCCGAACAGGATGTTCATAGGCGTCCGCTTCCTGATGCGCACCACACACGCGGTGGCGTCGTCACCCGGCTTGTGTCCGTACAGCTTATCGCACTCGTCTATGAGAAGCGCGGACAGGGCCTTGGCAGTATACCCCGCCAGGCAGTAATCCGCCATGAAGGACGCTATATCCTCCCGCTTCCATCCGAAGTTGTAGGCGATTCCTATACCCGCATGAGGACATCCGTCGCTCATGGCTATGAAGACATCCCCCTCCTGAAGACGGATCTTTGACCGGTAGATACGCTTTCCTTCAATATTGATCTCAAGCTCCGGGTACTCATGCACGCGCCCGTCACGGATCATGATGACATGAGGGTTGTCATACTGTATGAGCTCCGCCGTCTGGTTCCGCACCAGATGCATAATGGTGAACGTGGAATAGGCCACGCCGCGGACTGAGCACACCGGCAGGGCCTGGGCAATGGTGGAGACACACTCCTCCAGGGACAGCCCCTCGGCGACCATTGTAGATATGATCCTGGACGTAAGCGTGGACAGTATGCTGGCCTTAACTCCGCTGCCAAGCCCGTCCGCCAGTACTATCGACCTGGAGCCGTCCTGCTCGGGCACTATGTCCACATGATCGCCGCACAGCTGCTCTCCCTCGTGATTAATACTCTTGAAGCTGATTTCCGCAAACAGATCATTCATCGCGAATCGACTCCTTCAGCTTTGCCAGGGCAACCTTGGTCTCAGCGGCAGTCTCGCCAAGCAGCGAGGCAATCTCCTGCACTATGCGCATCTGCTTCGCCACGACCTTATCGGCAACCTCGGCGGTCTCCTGCTGTATCTCCTCTCTGCGCTGCCGGATGTTCTCCTCATCCGTAACGTCATTCAATATGCACAGAAGAAGCCGTCCCTGCTCGATCGGCACAACCGTCTGCTTCACGAAGCGGCCGTACTCCGCCAGGTACATATGCTGGTTAAATACGCCCAGGCCTGTCTTAAGCACCTGTTCACAGGCTGACGGATCAAGTACCCTGTCCACCTGGTCGCCAAGAATATCGGATGGTGTGTACAGCTTCATCATCTTCAGGGCGGCAACATTTACCTGCTGTACCTCAAGCCGGTCATTCAGAACCAGCAGCGGGCTCGGAATATTCTTTACTATATCCGCTGAGAAGCTCTCGGAACGCTCCATCAGGTACGGCAGACACATCGATATCTCCGCCTTGCCCTGGAAGATAGCGACTGCCTTCTCGCGGCAGGTATTGTAACCGCAGGTGCCGCAGTTAAGCTCATCTTCCGGCTTATGCTTGCCCATCTCTCCAAGGATTTCTTCAATCTGTTTTTCGGTCGGCATCACGCAGCTGAAGCTTATCGGAGTATAGGCCTGCTTCATCTCAAGCGGATCCGGCTGCTGAACCGGGAAATCGCTGTTTCCGGCGTAATCCGATATCGCGAGATAATCTCCGACGGGACTGCCGCGGCGGCTGTCCATAACCGGTCCGCCTACGCAGCTTCCTATACATGCCGACATCTCTATGAAGCAGCGGTGAACATGTCCCTCGGCAATATCTTTAAGCGCGGCGGCACAGTTCTCAACCCCCTCAATCGCCATGTAGGAATATCCAGGCTCGTCTGTCGCCATTGTCTTCAGGATTCCGCCGGTAGTCGGGAAGAATCTGGCCCTGCTCTCATCGTTCTCTTCAACAGCATGCTTCAGAGTGATACCCTCCTGCTTCAGCCAGAGTGTCAGTTCCTCAAATGTCAGCACAGCGTCAACTATTCCGCCGCTGTCTTCAGCCTCATCCTTCTTCGCCACGCAGGGACCGATGAATACACACTTTGCGCCAGGATGACGCCGCTTGATATCCACGCAATGAGCCTGCATCGGCGTCAGAACATCCGCGAGATACGGAAGCTGCTCCGGGAAGTACTTGCGGATCAGCAGGTTGACCGTATGGCAGCATGATGAGATGACGACGTCACGTTTCTCCTCATGCAGCAGACGCTCATATTCCCGCTTTACCATCGTGGCTCCAATGGCTGTCTCCTCAGCATCCGCAAAGCCAAGCTTCTTCAGCGCCTCCCTCATGCCTTCTATACCGACACCGCGGTAGTTAGCGGCGAAGGACGGGGCCAGGCTTACGATTACATGCTCCCCGCTGCGCAGCATCACCTGCACCTTCTCTATCTCACTGACAATCTGCTTCGCGTTCTGTGGACATACCACCAGGCAATGTCCACAAAGTATGCATTCATCGGGAATAATATGAGCCTGTCCCGCCGAGAAACGGATGGACTTGACGGGACAGTTTCTGATGCATTTGTGGCAGTTCTTACAGTTGGATTTCTTCAATGTCATACAGTTTGGCATGGTTTTCACCTCTGTGCTTGTGCTCTCGGCAGTATAGTTTCGTTAAAAAAAGCATCAAAGGACTCCGGAGTGATACCTGTGAAAATGTCATCGTCGACCTGCATGGTCACACCATGGCGATTGCATTTTTCAAAGCAGAATCCCCCCGAGGGAATGATCTCATCCTCCATGCCATGCTCACGGATTGCCTTGTCAAGTAGTTCTATGATCTGCTCGGAGCCGTGAATATGACATGATGACCCAACACAGATAGTAACAAAAATCATGTTTGAATCCTCCCATCGTTCCCTTTTCCATTCGCAAGGCACAAATGCGCCAGCGACAGCGCCAGATTCTCACTCTGAACGGTAACACCCCGCGGAGTTTTAAGCGAATAGGACGCGAAGTTCCAGATTGCCGTGACGCCTCCCTCGACCAGCGTATCGCACACCGTCTGGGCCGAGCCCTCAGGCACAGCAATCACACCCACCCTTACACCATGTGTCCGGCAGAATTCCGACATCTCTTCAACCGGCAGCACAGGGCAGTCGGAGTGAGGGTTAAGCCTGGAGGCCTCACAGTCGAAGCCGGCCAGTATGTGCAGGCCAAAATCCTCAAATCCGCGGTAACGCATCAGAGCCTGTCCAAGCTTTCCTGCACCGGCCACGACCACGTCCACCCTGTTCCGCTTTCCCAGCAGCTCATCCAGGTTCGAGATCAGCTCCCGTCTTGGATAGCCCACCTTAGGTCTGCCTTCACTGCTGACACGGCTCAGGTCCTTGCGCACCGTAACCTCACACATATTCATGGCACGCGCCATCTCTGCGGCGGAGACATACTCGTCATCCTTATCCTGCAGATACCTCAGGTATGCAGGCAGCCGTCCAAGAGTAGCTCTCGAAAGATTCGATTTCTTCACGCACCGTGCTCCTCTCCGTTCATCCCCCACAGCCTCATCCCGGCCTTACGGCTCCTGCGCATATATATAGACAGTGTCTTAGAGGACCTTCGGGCCGTAATGACACCGTCGAGGTCGCCGACATACCGTCCGTCCGCGTAGATCCCCGCAGTATCGCTGCGAACAGCCACATTTACAGTCCTTGAGTCATCTATCACTGTCGAACGGGTGAAGCTGCCTCGTGAACATACAGGCGTAAGCAGAATCGCGGGAAGCTCTGTATCCAGAACCGGTCCTCCCGCAGACAGGTTGTAGGCGGTGGAGCCTGTCGGTGTAGAGATAATCAGCCCGTCGCCGCGGATCAGAACATGTTCCCCATTATCCACCGATGCCTCCAGAACCACGGTCCCGCCGAAATTGCGCTTCCCGATCAATATGTCATTGAGTGCGTGATAAGTTTCATTGTGATATTCAAATGACAGCAGCTTCTTCCCGGTCAGCTCGCAGTCTGCCATAATCTCATCAAACCTGCCTGTCTCACTATAATCCATGGCGCACAGCCATCCGACCCGCCCGCTGTTGATTCCCAGCAGAGGCTTGCTGCATTGAAGAGCCAGCTGCGCCGCCCGCAGAACGGAACCGTCACCGCCAAGCGATACGATAATGTCGCACTCCTCTGGTTTAAGCACTGCGCCGCGGCTGTCGCCAAACAAACGGAGGCTGTCCCCGGGCCCCACTCCACAGGTGTGACCGCCGGCAGCCAGTGTCTCACAGCACTTAGCCGCCTGTTCGACCTGTGTATCGGTAAAACCATTGGGTACCAGGAACAGCCTCATAGATTAACCTCTTTTCTTATTTCTTGCTAAGGTACTCATCGATGGCCTTGGCTGCCACCTTACCGGCTCCCATAGCTGAAATGACAGTAGCCGCGCCGGTTACCGCGTCACCTCCGGCATATACGCCCTCGCGGCTCGTCAGGCCGTCCTCATTTACGATGATTCCGCCATGATCGTTGACCTCAAGTCCCTTCGTCGTGTTCTTGATGAGCGGATTCGGGCTGGTTCCGATGGACATGACCACTGCGTCAACATCCAGGTCAAACTCGCTCCCCGGAATAACTACCGGGCGGCGGCGGCCGCTTGCATCAGGCTCTCCCAGCTCCATCTTCACACAGCGTATTCCGGTGACGAAGCCGTTCTTCTCATCGCGGGGATTATCCGGGTTGTTGTATCCCAGGATCTCGATCGGGTTGCACAGCAGCCTGAAATCGATACCTTCCTCCTGGGCATGCTCAACCTCCTCCCGGCGGGCGGGAAGCTCTTCCATAGAGCGGCGGTACACGATATATACGTGCTCAGCCCCAAGACGCAATGCTGTACGCGCCGCGTCCATGGCGACATTGCCGCCGCCAACGACCGCAACGTTTCCGCCCTTCATGATCGGGGTCTTCGGGTCGTCCTTGTAGGCCTTCATCAGATTGCTGCGGGTAAGGAATTCGTTGGCCGAATATACGCCCTTCAGGCTCTCGCCCGGGATGTTCATGAACCGCGGCAGGCCTGCGCCTGATCCGACGAACACGGCCTCGTAGCCCATGTCAAACAGCTCGTCAATAGTCAGAGTCTTGCCGATGACCACATTAGGTTCAACATCAACGCCAAGCTCCTTGAGAGTTTCAACCTCCTTCGCGACGATCGCCTTTGGAAGACGGAACTCCGGAATACCATATACCAGCACGCCGCCGGCAGTATGAAGCGCTTCGAACACGCTCACCTTGTAGCCCTTCTTTGCCAGATCGCCGGCGCAGGTCAGTCCGCTGGGGCCGGAGCCTACAACAGCCACGCGATGCCCGTTGCTCTCAGGGGCAACAGCCTTCCCCTCCGCGTGAGCATTGTGCCAGTCAGCGACGAAACGCTCAAGGCGTCCTATACCGACAGGCTCAAACTTCTTCCCGAGAGTGCATTTACTCTCGCACTGAGTCTCCTGTGGACAGACACGGCCGCAGACAGCAGGCAGCGACGATGTCTGGCTGATGATCTGATAAGCGCCCTCGAAGTCACATTCCTTGACCTTCTGGATAAACTCGGGAATGTAAATATTAACCGGGCAGCCTGCCACGCATGGACGAGTCTTGCAGTTCAGGCAGCGCTCGGCTTCCGCCACGGCAATCTCCTGTGTGTATCCCAGGGCCACCTCACTGAAGTTGTGGGCGCGCACCTCCGGTGCCTGGGTCGGCATCTCATGTTTCTTTGGAATTACAGCCATTTTCTTACTCCTCCTCAGGCATTCTTAAAGAGGTTGCACACCTCTTCGTGGGCACGACGCTCATAATCGAAATACATTCTGCCGCGGCTCATGGCCTCGTCGAAATCGATCTCATAAGCGTTGAAGTCAGGACCGTCTACGCAGGCAAACTTCGTCACACGCTTTCCGTCCTGATTCAGCGTCAGGCGGCAGCCTCCGCACATACCGGTTCCGTCAATCATAATCGGGTTCATGCTTGCCGTGACCGGTACTCCGAAGGGCTTTGCCGTGAGCGTCACGAACTTCATCATGATCAGCGGGCCGATCGTGATGATAGCATCGAACTTCTCGCCAGCCTCAAGCATCTCCTTCAGCGGTACAGTGACATTGCCATGGCGCGCGTAGCTGCCGTCATCAGTCATCACGATAAGCTTGTCGGAACATGCCCTGAACTCATCCTCGAGAATCAGCAGGTCTTTGCTGCGGAAACCGATGATGCTGGTAACCTCCGCGCCAAGGGAGTGAAACTCCTGGGCAACCGGCATAGCGATGGCACAGCCTACTCCGCCGCCGACTATACACACCTTCTTTATGCCTTCAGTATGGGTGGCAACGCCCAGAGGACCTACGAAGTCCTGAATGGATTCGCCCTCGTTCTTATGATTCAGCTGCTCTGTGGTGGCGCCGACGATCTGGAAGATGATCTTCACGGTACCTTCTTCAGGGTTGGTTCCCGCAACGGTCAGAGGGATACGTTCTCCCTCCTCGTCCACGCGCAGGATGATAAACTGGCCCGGTCTGGCCTTATTGGCCACCAGCGGCGCTTCTATCTCCATCTGGGTCACAGTGGGGTTAAGCGCCTTTTTGCGAACAATCTTATACATAGGTTCACTCCTGACTAAAAATGTGTTTCCACGTCCGCCGAAGTCATTCACGCGGACGCAATGATATTACTTAGGTCAACGCCAAAAGCATCATGGACGCTGACTATAAAAACTCCGACAGGATGCACACAGATTCGCGCCTTCCAGCAATGCTGTACCGGGCGCTGGGCATCATATCGCAAATAACCCAGAAACACCGCCAAAAACGCAATGTTCCCGGGTTAACGTGTTATCAGAAATCTACTTCTGTATCGTAGTAGCAGCACTTAAGCAGCTTCTCCATCTCCTCCTGGCTCGGCTGGCGGGGATTGGAACCCGTGCACGCGTCGAGGATCGCGTTCTTCGCGATCTCCGGCAGACGCTCAAGGAATACTTCCTCCGGAACGAAGCCCTGCTCGCAGGGATAGCTGTCCGCGCCATAGTTCTTGATGCAGTGAGGAATGTTCAGCTGATCGTTCATGCCGCGCAGGAAGCTGATAAGCTTGCTGACCTTCACGTCATCTGAATCGTTCTTGTCCGCGATACCCATATAATCCACGATCACGCCGTAACGCTTCTTAGCGGTCTCGTCCTTAGCGTTGAAGGCGATAACCTTCGGCAGGTACATAGCGTTCGCCGCGCCATGGATGATATGTGCGCCGTAATCAGCGAAGATCGCGCCGGTCTTATGCGCCATTGAGTGGACAATACCCAGCAGAGCGTTGCTGAACGCCATGCCGGCCAGACACTGTGCGTCATGCATGCGGTCACGCGCTGCCATGTCTTCGTTGTAGGACGGTACCAGATCCTTCATGATCATCTCGATGGCGTGGATAGCCAGCGGATCGGTGTAGTCGCTGTTGGCGGTTGACACATATGCCTCGATAGCATGGGTCATAGCGTCCATACCGGTATGGGCGACCAGCTTCTTCGGCATAGTTTCCGCAAGCTCCGGATCAACGATAGCTACATCAGGAGTGATCTCGAAGTCAGCGATAGGATACTTTATGCCTTTCTCATAATCGGTAATGATTGAGAAAGCCGTGACTTCAGTGGCTGTTCCGCTCGTTGAGGAAACTGCGCAGAAATGAGCCTTGCGGCGAAGTTCCGGGATGCCGAACACCTTGCACATGTCCTCAAATGTGCACTCCGGATACTCATACTTGATCCACATAGCCTTAGCTGCGTCGATAGGGCTGCCGCCGCCGATAGCGACAATCCAGTCCGGACCGAACTCCTGCATCACAGCCGCGCCCTTCATGACGGTATCCACGGATGGGTCGCTCTCGATACCCTCGAACAGCTTAACCTCCATGCCTGCCTCTTCCAGGTATTTCTGTGCGCGGTCAAGGAAGCCGAAACGCTTCATGGAACCGCCGCCGACACAGATAATTGCCTTCTTACCCTTGAGTCCCTTCAGATTCTCCAGCGCACCTTTACCGAAATACAGGTCTCTGGGCAGAGTGAAACGTGCCATAACAACTTACCTCCTGATCATTCTAATTGATACAATTTACTGTCGTCCGGGATATTCGATATTCCCCGGAACGATTTGTTTCGCAGAACACCCCGGCATTCTCTGCCGTGAGTGCACATAGTTAATATATCTTCCTTTCTAATCCCTAAGGAATGACGAAAAACGTATAGTAGGTATATCAATTATTATATATCTTGAAATGATATCATTCCGGCATTAAAAGCCTGAATTTCTACTTGAAATTATACATCTGCGGGCAGTGTCCTGCGCTTTGACTCTGTCAGCTCCGCGATAAACAGCCGGTCCAGCTCCGTCAGCTCATACTCCTTCCTGTGTATCAGTACATCCCGGTACACCCGCTGCCTTCCAAGACAGGGGCGCTGTATCAGTCCGTAGCGCTTCAGCAGCTTGTCCGGTATTGGCGAGACCAGCATGTAAGTCTGCTCATTTTCACACAGCAGATCAAACTGCCCGCCCCGCTCGAACAGAAATATCGACCGCCCGGCGTTTTCACCATCCTGCGTCTCATCCGAATGCGACGCGGGCTGCATAGACGGCACAAAAGGATCACCGTGGGCAATCTCTATCATGCCGTCAAGATCGGAATAACAGATGTCTTCTTTCGCGGCAAGCGGGCTTTTCCCGCTCATAAGCAGCACATATGTAAAGTCTGCCACCAGCTGGCTGGCTATCCCCTTATCATCCAGCAGGCTCTTGAAATAAGTATCATTATCCGCAGCATATCGGATGATACCGAGACGATAATCCGATTCGAGCATATTCTGAACCGCCCTGCGCGTGTTTGTTTCCATATAATAAATCTCTGTCGGGGAAACATCTATCCTGCGGCTGAACTGCACGAAAGCATCGGCTATATAGCTTGCGCGCGGCACTGAGATGGAGAATCGCTGCTTGTGCGTCCTCTCGCCTTTGTACAGTCTCTCGATGTCATCTATCTGGCTCTGTATCTGTCTTGCGTACCGCAGGAATATCTCACCGTCTGGTGTAGGCACCATCCCCCTGTATGTACGCTTAAATATGGTTATGCCAAGATCATTCTCGAGCTCACGTATATATCTGCTCAGATTCGGCTGGGCAATGTACAGCGCTTCGGCAGCCTTATTAATTGAACCATAGCGGGCTACCTCAACGGCGTATTTGATCTGCATTATGTTCATCCCGGCCTCCTGTCACATCTATACACTCAGAGTTTAAGACAGCTTCACATCCGACGGCTCTGCATCAGCACGCTCAGGCACTTAAGACAGCTTCACATCCGACGGCTCTGCATCAGTACGCTCAGGCATTTAAGATAATGCTCTCCGGCGGAGTGATAGTGTTCACCTCAGCTGCCCTGAGTACCAGATACTTCCTGCCATAGCGGTCTGAAGCTGTCTCTCCCTCCGCCTTCAGCCGGACCCAGCTCCCCGGAGGATAAGCCGTCCTGTCAACTCCGGCGCATACAACGCCCATGAACTGCAGATCCGCCATACAGCATGTCATCACGATCCTGCCGATCTTCAAGTCACCGTCCCCGGTTTCGGACACCTGAGCGTCAAGGCTCACCAGCTTCCCCTTATAGCGGTCCGGATTGGCGGCGGCGTCCAGAGCGAACGGGATCAGATCACCCTCCCCGATATCTATCTGTGCCTGATCAGCGTCATACGGGACCAATCCGTCAAATGCGCGTTCATGATAGCCTCCCGGGCCCTCCCACAGGAAAACCGCGTTCCTATTCATCAGCTGAAACAGTCTGCCGTATGGCTGCAGCAGCAATTTGTCAGGGCATCGGTTGATGGTTACCTGATTCGACGCCTTTACCATATCCTGGAGCAGCTGCCGCATATTCCTCGCATACAGTTCCAGGGTACTGCCGTCTATCAGCATTGCGCTCACTCCCACGGCAAGCACGTCCGGCAGCTTCTCCCGGAGCCCCTGAACCATAGTGTTGATCTCTACGAACACACGGTCAGGATGTCGATTCCTTCGCCTATCTGGTCAAACGAGATTACGTTGATGATAGGATCAAGCTCTCCGGAGGCCATCAGCTCCAGGCAATCACGCAGATCATCAGTTGTGCTGCCCTGAGATCCCGCGAATGTCAGTTCCTTGAGAATCATGTTCATGGTGTTGATCTCAGCGAAATCCTTCGCCATACCTACGATTACCACACGGCCGTGAGGCGCGACAGTGTTGATCGCGTCGGTGGTAGTCTGCCCGCCGCCTGCGAAATCCACGATAACATCCAGATTCTTGTCGGCAAATTCGGTAATTGTTGACTTGACTTCCTTTGATGATTTGAAACTAAAACACTTCGGTTAGTATTATATAACGAATCCTATAGTTTTTGAAATAATAATGATGATCACAGCGTCAAAAGCCTGACCTCAATGCAGGCTGAGACGCGCGCACCGTGTAAGCAGGGGCTCAGCGTTGATCAAGTCTAACGCATCGAGACGCACAATCGCGCACCGTAAACGCAGGGGCTCAGCCGAGAATCACGGACAGCGTACCGAAAAACGCGACCAGCAGTATAAGAAACAGCAGTTCCTGCTTCCAGCGGTTTTTTAGAAGGCCTATGGTCTCACGCATAAATGCATTCGGCCAGAACCACCACTTCGTACTGCTGCCGATACCCTCGGCAGGGAGGCCTGCGAGTCCGGCCCAGACACCGCTTCTGAACACATGATAATTGGTAGTGGCGAACACGACCTTTCCATCCGGATTGATATCACGGACAATCTTTCCGGAAAACTCCATATTCTGGTATGTGTTCGCGGACTTATCCTCGGGCCGTATCCTGTCCGCAGGAATTCCCTCCGATACCAGATACCTCCTCATGGCCTCAGCCTCCGGCATAGTCTCATTCTTTCCCTGACCGCCCGACGGAATAAGGATTGCTTCCTTCCCTGTCTCAGCTGTCTGCTGTCTCCAGAAAGATATCGCCCTGTCTGCCCTGCCCTTAAGAAGCGGAGGCAGTGAACCGTCCTTTCTGAACCAGCATCCCAGAATCACAATAAAGTCCTTATCCCTGTCGGGCTCATGCCTAGCAGCTCTCACGCCGCATATTATTGATCCTGCCAGCATACACTCAAAATAAACGAATACCGTCGCGTATGTATTCTTTATAGTCTCCACAACTCTGGCCATGGTTTCGGAGCCGCTGAAGTCCCTTGTGAACATAAACCATCCAAGCGCCTCGCCGGCTATCAGAAGAATGCTGATAATAATGCCCAGAATATTCTGAACCCTCGGCCTTTCATGTCTCAGCAAGGCAATATTGCAAACCACCATGGCGACGGCAAACGCGACGATCAGAGGCGCGGTAAGAGACATGAACATCGCGCTCGCGCCCTTTATTACACTGTACGCCATGAACATCGAATAATCCTGGGGATTCATCATATGCTGAATTGCCGCATGGAGAATAACAGCCCCGGAAATAAGGGCAAACAATGAAAAACCGGCGTAATAGATGGTTGAATAGCTGTAGAACGCAGGGCCTTTTGACTTGAAAAAATGCCACAGCATGATTGCGCAGACAAGAAACCAGAACACCGGCACAGCAATCAGAACAGCCAGATCGCCTGTGAAGCCTCCGCTTGAGAGATCATAAACCGTACCGAGAGGTCCTACCTTCAGGTAGGTGCTGGCAATGTTTTCCCCCTGAGAGTCCCTGATATACACAAAGCTCTCTCCGGACCGCTCCGGTTCGATCGGGACTCTCACATAGCCGTCACCCATCTCCATCTCGCCGTGCTTCACCACATCCGGCATCTCGGCTTCAACCGACATGCCGCTGCCATTTCCGGCTTTAGCCTGCCCGGGCGGCAGCGGGATATATGCCGTATATCTGTTATAGACTGTAAAGCGGCAGATCACACAGAATACTATCAGCGCCGCCGCACATATCAATATCTGTTTAAATGCTCTTTCTGCCATAATTACAAGCCTCCCGAAAGATCATATCGTTTGCTCGGGAGGCTGTCAAACCTATCTGAATATTCAATATTCGGTTAGGTTCGCTTCTTCTTTTCTGGTAAAAGACGAGTCCATCCTCAACCTTTATGATACGATAAAGTAAACAAAGCCATACCAATGCCTCACATAGCTCTTTGCCCGTCAAGCTCCAGCCGCATGAGGACAAGCTCCTGCCACCCTGACACCCGTGAGCGGAAGCCCTTCGGGTTTCTGCCGTACTCCCGAAAGCCCACGCTCTTGTACAAGGCAAGGGCATTTTTATTCTCTGCAACCGCCTCCAGCTCCAGTTGGACGTATCCGGCATTTCTGGCACATTCGATACAAGCTTCCAATCGTTGTCTATCTTTCTCCAACACTCTGTAACAGTCTGGTGACGGACAAAACCATCCAATGAATTAACGGTGAAATTGTTATTGTCCAATCTTTGTATTGATAATTCATTCCCGTATAGATGGCAGGTTTCTTGGCTTCGCAGCCCTTGTCCGTGTAGCAGGCAAGCATTTCCCTGTTTATGCTCCTTTCCGGACTCTATCGCTTATTCATACTCGATTGATGATACTGTATCCTGTGTCCTTAAGTTCCATTAGGACTATATCTTGTATTCGTATTCCGAAGTTTCCGGATATTATCCTGTTTCCTCACCAAAAATGCGACCAGAATGCGACCGGACGACCTCCTATGTCTTTACTTATAAGCCTTTGCATCCGGCACAAACTCCAGTTTAAGTACCATCCCCATCCCACGGGCAAGCCGCTTTACCATTTCAAGGCTGGGATTCCTGGTCCCATTTTCTATCCGGCTGATATCTGCCTGTGTAATCCCCGTTCTCTCAGAAAGCTCTTTCTGTGTCAGATTCTGTTGCTTCCTGGCATCGATCATTGCCTGAATGATATCGTACTCCGGCTCGAGTGCGTCATATTCCTCTTTCAATAAGGGATCCTTTTTCAATTCTTCATCGCGATATTTTAAATAACTTCCCATGACACTACCTCCCATCCGGATTTCTCATAAAATAATCCTTACGATATCTTTTTGCCAATTCTATTTCACTATTTGGTGCCTTCATGGTTTTCTTTATGAAACCATTGGTCAAAACAGCTTTCTTCCCAACAAAAAAGAAATAAAGAGCCCGGCTGATATCACTGCCTTGCTTCGCACGAAGCTCGAAAATACCAT
>DFHY01000079.1:27718-34444 GCA_002371345.1 Lachnospiraceae bacterium UBA3711 | reverse complement strand
TGACGCAAGAAATTCACTGGTGATTTTATGGTCATTCTTAAATGTTTCAATTGCTATAAGCACATGAACCGCTATTGTAAATCTGCTTGAAATCTGCATTCTGACACCTCCATCGACTCTATCTTAAATCATTTTTGTTGTAATTTCAATAGTCACAACAAGCTACGATTATCCCTTCTAGAATCGATCCATATCATCCTGAGATGCCAGAGTGCTGTATGATCCCTGGTTCTCATCATTCTGCATGTACGAATCCGCCATATGGATATCTGAAAGACCCGAAGGATAAAAACCACTGGATCATCGATGAAGATGCTGCTCCTGTTGTGCGTGATATCTTTAAAATGTGCGTTGCAGGAAAAGGCCCGTCACAGATATCCAAAGAACTGATGCGCCGTGGTATTCCTACACCATCTGAGCATTTTCGGTCGATCGGAATCAGCACGCCAGCGAAAGAACCGGAACAGCCCGGATTCTGGCAGCAAAGGACGGTAGCCGACATCCTGATTAAACAGGAGTACTTGGGGCATACGGTAAATTTCAAAACTAGGAAAAAGTCCTTCAAATGCAAGAAGAAGGTATGGAACGATCCGTCAGAATGGCAGATTTTCGAGAATACACATGAAGCCATCATCGATCAGGAAACCTTCGATATAGTCCAGCGTATCCGCGACGCCAGACGGCGGCTCACTCCGACGGGCGAAATGCCGATCTTGTCCGGAATGCTGTTCTGTGCTGATTGCGGAGACAAGCTGTATCAGGTCAGGGCCAGAGGATGGACACATGAACAGGAACATTTCGTGTGTGCTACCTACCGGAAAATCAAGGGCGGCTGCACCTCGCATCAAATCCATAATGTTCAGGTAGAGAAAATCCTGCTCCGGGAACTGCGGCATATTACCGCTTACGCACGAGAGCATGAAGCCGATTTCGTTCAGCTGGTTACACGGCAGAGCGAGAAAGAGCTAAACCGCCAGCTGAGAGCCAGTAATCGTGAACTGACACAGGCCGAAGCTCGTATTGAAAAACTGGATGTGATCATGCAGCGGCTTTATGAGGACAATGTAGAGGGCAAAATCAGCGACGAGCGGTATGCTCGAATGTCGGCATCCTATGAGGCTGAGCAAAAACAGCTGAAGGCACGCAAAGCGGAACTGACTGAGTTCATTGATACCGCTAAAGAACAGAGGCTGAATACGGATTCTTTCCTTGGAATGGTTCATAAGTACACGGACATCACTGAACTGAGTGCCGAAATTATCCGCTCATTTGTGGAGAGAATCGAAGTTCTGCAGCCGGAAAAAGTCCCCGGCACACGGACGAAAAAACAAACTATCGTAATCTACTGGAACTACATCGGGGCAGTTGAAATACCCGATAAGCAAGAAGAAACGGCATAACCAGCGTAATGCCAGCTATGCCGTTATTCTTTTAAGGATTAAAATCCCTTAGTGAGGACGCCTTTTGCGGGTGCTTTTTTTATTGGCCGCCCACAGCTCATAACACGATGTGTTCTGTGCTGTGGGTGTGATCAATTCTGCCCTGGTCATTTGCGCCCGAACGCGCGGCAGCTTTACGCCGGACTTCTTACGCGAACAGAGCTGTCGACAGATACCGGTCCCCGGAATCAGGAAGCAGCACCACAATATTCTTACCCGCAAGCTCTGGTCTTGACGCCAGAATGGCTCCGGCCCTGAGCGCGGCTCCTGAAGAGATACCTACCAGGATTCCTTCGGAGACAGCGAATCTTCTGCCCTCCGCAAAAGCGTCTTCATTCGAAATCGTGATTACCTCATCATATATCTTCGTATCCAGAGTATCCGGTACAAATCCGGCGCCGATTCCCTGAATCTTATGCGCTCCTGCAGTTCCCTTCGAAAGCACCGGCGACGACTCCGGTTCAACCGCCACTATCTTCACATCAGGATTCTTCTCCTTGAGATAACGCCCCACACCCGTGATTGTTCCGCCTGTGCCGACGCCCGCCGCAAATACGTCAACCTTACCGCCCGTCTGCTCCCAGATCTCCGGGCCTGTCGTGAGATAGTGCTCCTCGGGGTTTGCCGGATTGACGAACTGTCCGAGGATCACTGCTCCGGGTATCGACTCCCTGAGCTCCTCGGCTTTTGCGATCGCGCCCTTCATTCCCTTCGCGCCTTCAGTCAGCTCCAGTTTTGCGCCGTATGCCTGCAGAAGCTTGCGTCTCTCAACGCTCATCGTCTCGGGCAGGGTGAAGATGGCCTTGTATCCCCTTGCGGCCGCGACTGCCGCCAGCCCTATACCGGTATTGCCGCTGGTCGGTTCGATGATTGTCGATCCTTCCTTCAGGATACCCTTCTCCTCCGCGTCACGGATCATGCCCCATGCTATTCTGTCCTTGACAGAACCCGCCGGATTCAGATACTCAAGCTTCACAAGCAGTTCTCCGCCGGCAATTCCGGCAGCCGCGCTGTACCTGGACGCGCGAAGCAGCGGGGTTCCGCCGATAAGTTCCAGTGCAGATTCCTTTATATTCGACATATTATTCTCCATTCCGCCGCGTTTGGCCGGCAGTATGCTCAGCCTCAGCGGGCTCTGTTCACTCATCATAATGATGTTGGGTTAAAAGCATCTTTTTCACCAGGGCATGGTCTGCTGTCCTTCGTTCACCTTGATTTATTATCGCCCATGAGATCCGCCAGCGTGACGTGGTCAACATAATCGGCGATACGTTCCTTAAGCTCTTTCCACATCGGAAGCGTCCGGCAATTCTCCTCGCGCCCGCATGCCTGAGCATCGCACTCTACACACGACACCGGGGCTATATCGCCCTCCGTAACTCTGAGGATCTCGCCCACCGAATACTCGGAAGGCTTTCTTGTCAGGCAGTATCCGCCGCCCTTTCCGTGAACGCCCTCCACTAGATGGGCGGATACAAGCGCCGGCAGAATCCTCTCGAGATATTTCAGTGATATCTCCTGTCTCTCAGCCACCTCTCTCATCGGAATAAAGCCGCCGTCGTTATTTTCAGCCAGATCAATCATCACACGGAGCGCGTAGCGTCCTTTCGTCGATACCATCATGTGTCATCACCTGCCCCATCTATTGCATGTTCTCCTGATGCAAATGTCAGCCTGCTATGAAGCATCATTATCTTACCACATGATAAGCATTTGCGGATAATAAAAGGGAATATGCTTTACTCATTTCTCTGTGTGTTATGACAGCGGATGCTGTGCAGGCTGTGTGAAGAAGTGTGATCTGTTTCACTCAGTCCTCACTGTGTGTTATGACATCTGGATATCAACTCACTCCTCCCCGTGTTCTGACACAGCCGGAAACTGGCTTTCATCATAAGGAATGTGATTCTTGTCATAATAATCCTTGAACGCGGCCTGTATAGCCTCCTCCGCCAGCACGGAGCAGTGGAGCTTATGCGCCGGAAGGCCATTCAGAGCCTCGGTGACAGCCTTGTTTGTAAGCGCCATAGCCTCTGACACAGGTTTGCCCTTGATCAGCTCCGTTGCCATAGAACTGGAGGCAATGGCGCTTCCGCAGCCAAATGTCTCAAACTTTACATCCTTGATAGAATCATCTTCGATCTTAAGGTATATCTTCATGATATCGCCGCACACGGGATTCCCCGCTTCACCGACCCCGTCCGCGTCCTCTATCACTCCGACATTTCTCGGATTGCGAAAATGATCCATCACCGTCTCACTATATAATGCCATAATCTATCCTCCTCACCGCCTCACATCATTCAGAAATGGCTGTGCTTCATAAGGTCTCCGGTTTTTTATTCCTTAAAGACATGAATACGCTTCCCTGTCATCAGGTCTCTCCAGAAGGGGGACATACCTCTGAGATATGACACTACCTCTGAGACGCTGCGGATAATGTACTCCACATCTTCTGCGGTTGTCTGAGCGTCTATAGTCAGTCTGAGTGAGCCGTGCGCCACCTCATGCGGGCGGCCTATAGCCAGAAGCACATGGCTCGGATCGAGCGATCCCGATGTACACGCGCTTCCCGATGAAGCGCATATCCCCTTGTCGTCAAGAAGCAGCAGAAGGGACTCACCCTCGATTCCCTCAAAGCAGAAGTTGACATTTCCCGGCAGACGGCTCTCACGGCTTCCGTTCAGCTCAGAGTATGGTATATTGTCCAGTCCCTCTATCAGGCGGTCCCGGAGGGCTGATACCTTCCCGGCATCCTTATCGATGTTTCTGCATGCTTCCTCAAGAGCGGCAGCCATGCCGGCGATCGCAGGAACATTTTCAGTGCCTGCCCTCTTGCCCCTCTCCTGCGCGCCTCCGTTGATAAGAGGCTCCAGCCGCACGCCCTTCTTCGCGTACAGGACTCCGATCCCTTTCGGGCCATGGAACTTATGCGCCGACAGAGACAGCATATCTATATTCTGCTCACGGACCGAGACTGGAACATGACCGACAGCCTGTACCGCGTCAGTATGGAACAGAACGCCCTTCCGCCTGCAGACCGCGCCTATATCCTTGATCGGTTCGATCGTTCCTATCTCATTGTTGGCATACATGATCGTCACAAGACAGGTATCGTCTCTGATGGCCTCCTCAACCTGCTGCGGGGTTACTATCCCGTCACTGTGGACATCCAGCAGTGTGACCTCGAAGCCTTCCCGCCTCAGCTTATCCAGCGTATGAAGCACCGCATGATGCTCGAAAGCAGTCGAGATAATATGCTTCTTCCCCTTCTTCGCGCCAAAAGAAGCCGCCGACAGAATCGCCTGATTGTCAGCCTCGCTCCCGCCTGAAGTAAACAGGATCTCCCGCGGGCTGCAGTCAAGACAGGCCGCTATCCTGTCCCTTGCATTTTCAAGCATCTCCTTCGCCTTCTGTCCATGCTCATACAGACTTGAAGGATTGCCCCAGCAGTCATTCATACACTTAAGGACCGCGTCAACAGCCGCCGGACTCATTTTCGTCGTAGCCGCGTTATCTGCGTATATCATCAAACCCTCCTTCTTGGGCACCGCCCTGATTTATTACCCACTCATTAAGTAGGTAATTGGAGCATAACGCATCCCCTCCTGTATGTCAAGAGGGGAATATTTGATCACTCGAACCGATAAGTCCTTATGAAGCTCTTCTCCTGCGCGCCGGCTTCAAGGTAACGGAGCAGAATCTCAGCGCAGGCATGGCTGTCGCTGTCAGCCTTGTGATGATCAAGCTCTATGCCGTAATAATCGCATAGAGTATTCAGCTTGTGAGGTATTCCGGGAACAACTCTCTTGCCGATCTGAACCGTACAGCAGTACTTTGCCATGGCTTTCCATTGGATACCGTAATGCTGAAGACATTTTTTCAGGACACACAGATCAAATGACGCGTTATGGGCCACAAGTATGCCTGACGACATGAGAGGCTCTATTTGCTCCCACAGTTCGGGAAAGGCCGGAGCCGACTCAACCGTCTTCTCGTCAATTCCGGTCAGCTGTGTATTGAAATAATCAAAATGGCACTCCGGATTGACATATGAGAAAAACTCCTCCTTGATCTCACCGTCCTCAATTACCGAGATGCCGATAGCGCTCATTCGGTTGTTGTATCTGTTCGGTGTTTCCACATCAAATGCTATATATCGGTACAAGATTATCCTCCTCACGTATCCGGATATGCTATGTCTATACCTGCGCTTTCGCGGCTTCCTGCGCCTCTATTACGCGGTCGCACCATTCATCGAATTCTATATCCTCCTTCTGGCATTCCGGATGAGCAAGAATATACTCCAGGGCAATCCGCACGCCAATGTGGAACGGAACATTCGTCTTCATACCGGGAGCCAGTCTCTTCAGCTTACTGTTGTCAAATACAACCGATACCGCCTTGTCGCCTGTCAGGCTTCCCGTATAATCATATCCATACTTATCTCCTGCCGCGGCAAGGAAATCCGAGGCGACGTGGTATGGGTGCAGCTCCACTCCCAGAGCATCCGCTATCGTGGCATATATCTGGTTCCATGACAGCGTCTCATCCCCTGTGATCTGAAAAGCCTCTCCGATCGCGCGCCTGTTTCCCATGAGGGCTGTATATCCGACCGCGAAATCCTCGTTAAATGTAAGATGCCAGAGGGATGTCCCGTCTCCCTGGATGATAACCGGCTTCCCCTCCTGCATGCGTCTTATGACCTGCCACGATCCGTTCTTACCATGTACTCCGAGCGGTATGCTTCTCTCATCATATGTATGGCTCGGGCGTACGATCGTCACGGGAAAGCCTTCCTCGCGGTACATCTTCATCAGGTACTCCTCACAGGCTATCTTATCTCTGGAATACTGCCAATATGGATTGGCAAGCGTTGTGCCCTCCGTGATGCGGTAATCGGCGGAAGGCTTGTTATACGCGGACGCGGAGCTGATATAGATATACTGCTTCGTCTTATCCTTGAACAGACGATAATCCCGCTTCACATCCTCCGGCTTGAAGCCGATGAATTCGCAGACACAGTCAAATGTCATGCCATCCAGCTTCCTGATCACGTCCTCCTCGTCATTAATATCCGCAATGATCTGATGGATACTGCCGGAATCCGCCATCCTGCGGTTTCCCCGATTCAGCAGCCATACCTCCCATATGCCTGTTCCCAGCAGCCGTTCAACAACGGCCTTGCTGATCGTCCCCGTTCCTCCGATAAATAGTGCTTTCATATTCTTCATCTCCTCGCTGCCGGAATTGATACAATAAGTTCATTAATACACAATGTCAGGCT
>DFHY01000079.1:18644-27504 GCA_002371345.1 Lachnospiraceae bacterium UBA3711 | reverse complement strand
GAATAAAAGAGGCACCTGCGTAAACAGGCGCCTCTTTTATTCCTATCTGTGAGCAGTCAGTCGTCATCGATCTCGCCGCCGTTCGCGATGGCAGCGCACCACTCTTCAACAATACCTGTGGTAGTCTTGTCGGCATCATCCGTATCCTTGACAATGGCCTGATAGAAGGTCTCGGTCTCCTCATCGCCGACCATCCTCACCTCGCGGATAATGTTCCTGCTGTCAGAAGCCTTGAAGAAATCGAACCTCACCTCATCATCGCCGGGGTTAAACGCAAGCACGTAGTACTCGCCGTCCGGTGCCTTGGCGTCGGCGATCTCTTCATATGTAAAGTCCTCGGCAAGATCCTCGATATAGTCATCCTCGTCGATAGATGCCGGATCAAGCGGATCAGGGCCATACTCAAGCGATCTCAGTTCATAATTTGTTCCCGGCTCGTACGCGGCCCGGGCAAGAAGCATATCAAGATATGTGTTCGTATATGACTCCGGGTCAAGTTCAGGATTGTTGGCAAGGATCTCTTTGCAGACTTCCCGGCCGGCCCACTCATTGATCTTTGACCACTGTGACTGATCCTCCTCAATTCCGTCAGACTCATAATCTTCCCTGACAAAACGCACATCTGTCGGGTGATTATATACATAGTAGAGATCATCATCCTCAGCGAAGACTTCCATGCCGCTCATCTCACCGCAGCGAAGCTCCTTCATCCTGCTCTCGGGAATCGTTGAGATGCTGAAGATGAACCCTGCTCCTTCATTCTCCTCGCCCATCGCCGCAGCAGCCTTAACGGAAGCTGTTTCATAGACAGAGACTATGGTATCCGCGTCCACTCCGTCCTCAACACTGACAAGGTCTTTGATCTCCTCCGGAATCTCGAATCTGATTCCCTGTTTGTCAACCTTCTCAGTTCCGCCCGCGAATGCGGCCGACGTTCCGATAGCCGTGACAGCTGCTGTAAGCATCGCAATTTTCATTATCTTATTTGTCATTTCTGATTCCTCCAATCCAACATCCATATGATCTGTCGATCAGTAATTCAACAGATTAGCGGCCTGCCAGTCAATCCATCCTGGCCTCTTTTTTCCGGACAATATGTTATACGAGACATACTGCCAAAAAGCCATGTCCATAAAAACATTATTTACCCGCCGAAAGCTGATGACGGATTTCTCCGCTGTCAGGAGCGAGCGGAGTATAATTGCGGTCAGCTATGAGCCTTCGGCTCAGCGATGATTCCGCATAGTCTTTATCCGTCCTGACAATTCCTCCAGTTCATCCTTCGACATCTCCGGCAGCTGCTCCAGCCTGTCCAGTACCGCCGTAATTGTCTCAGACTGCCTCATCTCCATGATCTGATTATAATAGTTCACGACAACACCGGTTATGATCGCTATGACAAGAACCGCGTACGCAGACAGAATCATTGATATGATCCTTGATAAATGCGACGTCACAACCACATCACCGAACCCGACCGTCGTTATCACCGCATAGCAGTACCAGACGGCGTCCCAGAATGTGCTGATCTGCGGTTCTGTAAGCCATATAATAAATGCGCAGACTATATAGAAGAGTAAAAATCCCAACAGTATCCTGTCAGCGCCGGTATGCTTCATTAATCGTCCGAGAATCCGCAGTTTCTTCATATGTCCGCCTCCGGCCGAATCCGGGCTTTATTTTTATGCTCAGATGTTTCATGCTTCACTTGACACTACCGCTTTGCTTTCTTTTTCTCATACGGGGTATCCTCAAGCGGCAGGCTGAACCTCCTCCTGCCGTCATAGCGGAAATACGCGTCCGCGATAGCCGGCGCCGTAGGAATAGCCGTGATCTCACCGATGCCGATTGCTCCGTTAGCCAGATCCAGGCCCGGCTTATCCACAACGATAGCCTTGATCTCAGGGATCTGGTCCGCTCTGAACAGTCCAAGAGTTCCATACTTCGCGGTCGGCCTGCAGTTCTCATCTATCGGATACTGCTCAGTCAGGGCATATCCCATAGACATCACTACTCCGCCCTCGATCTGCCCCTCGCAAGAGCGGGGATTGACCGCCTTCCCGACATCATGGGCGGCGACTATCTTCCTGACGCGGCCCGTCTCCCTGTCGAGAACACACATCTGCGTCGCGTATCCGTAGGCCACATGGGATACCGGGTTCTTCTTGTCGGAACCGAGCGGATCAGTCGCGGCAAGATATTCGCCATAGAACTCCAATC
Source organism: Lachnospiraceae bacterium UBA3711 (assembly GCA_002371345.1). Taxonomy (GTDB): domain Bacteria; phylum Bacillota; class Clostridia; order Lachnospirales; family Lachnospiraceae; genus Porcincola. The sequence continues at coordinate 25,284 of DFHY01000079.1, read as the reverse complement.
CCTTCAGATCCGCAAGAATATGCTCCCTGAGTGCTTCTTTAAGCTTCTCACACGCTCGTCTGAGAGCCTCGCCGGTTACAAGCGTCTGCCGCGAACCGGAGGTGTCGCCGGAGTCCGGGGCTATCCAGGTGTTGCTGCGCTCGTAGACAATATCCTCCCTCCCAATACCGGCATTCGTGACAACCATCTGTACCAGAACAGTTCCGAGTCCCTGTCCGATACAGGACGCTCCGGAGTAAATGTGCACCTTCGCGTCGTCTTCAACTATGAGCTTTACGCGGCCGTAGTCAGGCAGTCCGACCCCGACTCCCGCGTTCTTCATAGCGCATGCCAGCCCCACCGGATCACCATTCCGTACGGCTTCATCATAATACGGCCTGACTGCTTCCAGCGTCTCCACCAGTCCGGTCTCCGGGCCGACGATCTGCCCGTTCGGAAGAACTCCTCCGGGCCTGACAGCATTGCGGTACCGGATCTCCCACGGGGATATTCCGACAAGGTCCGCCATCATGTTAAGCAGCGTCTCAGTCGCAAAGCAGGTCTGGGTTACCCCGAATCCGCGGAAAGCGCCGGCAGGAGGGTTGTTCGTGTAATAAGCGGTTCCGTCGATCTCAAAGTTATCATAGGCATACGGCCCTGCCGCGTGAGTGCAGGCCCTCTCCAGAACCGGACCGCCCAGCGACGCAAATGCCCCCGTGTCTGATACAACGCTTGCCTTGATGCCCTGGATGATCCCATGCTCATCGCATCCCATTGTAAAATCCATCCTGAACGGATGACGCTTGGGATGTACAAGAATCGATTCCCTGCGCGACAGCTTCACCTTCACCGGAACACGGGCAACATACGCTATCAGTGCGGCGTGATGCTGAACCGTCATGTCTTCCTTGCCTCCGAAGCCGCCACCGACCAGCTGGTTCTCCACCAGGCAGTGATCATAGTCCACGCCAAGCATTTCCGCGCACTCATGAAGCGTCGTGTGGGTACTCTGATCGGTTGTGAGAAGCTTCACTCCGCCATTTTCCAGAGGGATCGCCACACAGCACTCCGGTTCCAGAAACGCGTGCTCCGTCCACGGTGTGCTGAACTGGTGATGAAGCACATATCTGCTGTTTTTGATTGCCTCCTCAGCATTTCCTCTCGACACATGCTTATGAGCCTGTATATTGTCACCGGCGGTCTCGAAGACCAGAGGAGCGCCTTTTTCCGAGGCTTCCTCAGGGCTGTGGACCGCGGGCAGCACCTCATACTCTACCTTCACCAGCTTCCTGGCTTCCTCCAGCACTTCAAGGCTGCGGGCACAGACCAGAGCTATGGAATCACCCAGATAGTGTGTGATCTCGCCCTCGGGTATCAGAGTCGGCTGGTCCTTCTCTATATGTCCGATATAGTTCTTTCCCGGTATGTCCTTTGCCGTCAGAACACATACAACGCCCTCCAGCGCCTCCGCGGCAGAAGTATCGATATGAAGTACCCTCGCGCGCGGATATTCCGACCGTACGGCACTGCCGTAGCACATACCCTCTACATATATGTCGTCCGGATATTTTCCGTATCCCCCGACCTTCTCTCCCACATCAATGCGGCTGACACTGGAGCCGACTCTGAAGTCATCAGTCTTCTCCCCCGGAAGCTTCCCATCACGGAATATCTTTGCGGCAAGGAGGATCCCGTCAATGATCTTGACATATCCGGTGCACCGGCAGATATTGTTGCGGATCGCGTGCGCCGCCTCCTCGCGTGTTGGTGACGGATTCGAATCAATCAGCGCCTTCGCGCTTATAACCATCCCCGGAATACAGAATCCGCACTGCACAGCGCCGGCCTTGCCGAAGGCATAGGTGAATACCTCCATCTCCCAGCCGGACAGTCCCTCAACCGTAAGAACACTCTTTCCCTCAAGCTTGTCTGTCTGCTGAACACATGCCTTCACCGGCTTTCCGTCAACCAGGACATGACAGGTTCCGCAGGCACCTTCGCTGCAGCCGTCCTTCACTGAAGTAAGATGGAGATCATCACGAAGAAACCGGATAAGCTTCCGGTTTTTAGGGACAACAACCGTCCTGCCGTTTACAGTAAATGTAGCCATATCTCAAGCCTCCTTTATGCTGTCATGAGCATAGTGCAGCGATTAACCTGCCAAAAGCCGATTACGGATTACGTTTGTACGCTATTCCACTAAGGCCCGTAAACTCGCCAGGTGGAATATATGTTTCGCGCTTCGTGCTGTAGTCATCAGTTTATCACATTTTATGATGTTCGGATCGCTTCGCCGATTCGAATGTCTTCGCCATCCTCATTTTATCAGGAAATCCTCACGCGTCATAGACCCATGCATTCAAAGAAAAAAGTATCTGTCCAGTATCCCCATTGCTAAGAACACTTCGTGTTCTTCGTTGTAGGCGGTCAGAGGTGCTGAATAGTTTAAAAAAGGAGCATATCACATTGATGTGATTGCCCCTTTTTACCGTCCTGGCCTCTTATGACGAAGTTATGGCGTTATGCTTCCTTCACAAAACCGATCAGGCCCTCATCAGAGGATGCATCCTGCCAGTGAAGCTCTATCTCATCATCATTGTCTTCCATGGTACCGATCATAATAATACCGCTTCCGTCTCCGGTCTTCTCAAATACCTCAGCCTCTGTCTCATCCCCGGCGGTAATCTCAGCTTCAACAGTGGTTCCGTCACGGTAAATAAGTCCCTCCGCTATCGCGTCGTAATATGCGGTGAAAGCATACAGTTCAGTCTTACCGTCTTTTCCGCTGCCGTCTGAAACAGTGACGTCAAATCCGTCGACAGCATTAAGCTCTATATTCATGGAGCGGTTTCCATCCGCTTCAGTCCATGTGCCCTCAAGCACATCGGCCAGATCATCCGACAGCGTCGGCAAAAATGCTGAACCTCCGGTGCACTCGGTTATCTCTCCATCCTTGACGGTGACATTGAAATCCCTGTACTGCTGCACATAGACACCGTTTCCGAATACCAGACGGATGACATCGTCGCCGTCTTCTATACCGCGGAAGCTGCCGACATACGCGTATCCTTCCTCATCCGTCGTATCCGTGACGAGCTCAACCTTCTTTCCGTCTCCCTCGTCAACATAACTCCAGTAGAATCCGCCGCCTGCGGCCTCAGGACTGATACTCACTGTCAGAATGCCGTCCTCAAGGCTCGTGGATGACTCAAAGGCCATTAAGTTATCCTGCACGTCAACGCCCGGAAGATAGTTCGTAAACTCCATATCATCCGCGACATGCTCCTCCTCGTCATTCCAGGTCAGAACAGTGCCTTCCTCGTTATCATCAAATGTAAAACTCCCCTTGCCGTTCTCATATATTACCTTCTCGTCTTCAAGCTCACCGTCATCATTGAACGTGACGGTCTTCTCAGTCGCGTTCTCATAGGTGATGGTCCTTGTCTCATAGTCAAAAGGACCGCTCATCTGCCACTCATTGTGCTCCCATGCGCTGGAAGACCACGTAACCAGGACGGATGCGTCTTCGCTTCCGTCAGCAGTAACTTCAATCGTACACCTGTCCTTGCCATATGTGCCGATATAGTTCATAACCGGATTCTGCCCGTCTTCCTCTGTCTGTGCCGCTGCCTCTCCTGCCATAACCGGCGTCATCATTCCCGCTGTCATAACAACTGACATTGCAATAGCTGTAATCAGTTTTTTCATATTGAGTCTCCTTCTCTTTGACAAAGTTAAGTTTGGGTGACAAAGAGATTGTATCAGGGATCAGGTTCAAAAAACAGATAATTCCGATTGCGGTTTTATTAAGCGTTTATGAAGTATCTCCCTGTTACAGTTTACCGCCCTGCCGCCGGCGCACTCCCGCTGATGAACCCTTGCGGGAGTGTGCCGGCGGCAGGGCAGTGAACTGTACACATTCCCTCAGATTTTCACGAATTCCAAAAAAGAATAGCTTGCCAATTTCAGGTCATACTTCTACACTGTATATGAATATCCGGTTCCGGGGGGAGTGCCCTTGCGGGTATTGCCTGTGTCCAGGCTCACCTTCGATAATCCCTGTGGAACACGAGGCAGCCGGGTATGCGCACAGCCAAGTCTGCCTGCGGCAGACTTGGCTGTCCCGCAGGCTTTATCAACAGAGATCCCAGAATAAAGACATTATCTCAGCCTGAAGTGTGAGCGGCAGGCTGGACTGTCCCGCAGGCTTTATCAACAGAGATCCCAGAATAAAGACATTATCTCTGCCTGAAGTGTGAGCGGCAGGTTGGACTGTCCTGCAGGCTTTATCAACTGTGTCCTGAAAAAGCATAAATATCCAACCGGGTTTTATCTATATGAGCAGCAAGCATTTTTCCAGAAATCTGACACCATTGTCCGCATGGGCTTTTTCCATCGGAACCAGCATCGGCTGGGGCTCCCTCGTCGTCACCAGCAATACTTATCTGGCAAAGGCGGGTCCCATGGGCAGCATGTTCGGCACCCTGGCCGGCGGCGTTGTCATGCTTATCATCAGCTTCAACTATACTTACATGATGAATATCTATCCTGATGCCGGAGGCGCCTATACCTTCAGCAAGATGGTATTCGGATCTGATTACGGTTTCCTGACAGCCTGGTTTCTCGCCCTGACATACCTTGCGATACTGTGGGCGAACGCCACGTCTGTCCCGCTGTTTTCGCGTTATTTCATAGGAGATGTGTTTCAGTTCGGAAGACTGTATAAGCTGTTCGGATACGACGTATATCTCGGAGAAGCACTTCTGTCCGTATTTGTCATCATAGTAATCGCCGTGCTGTGCGCCACACAGAAGAATCTTCTTGCAAAAGCCATGATCGTTATGGCCCTGTTCTTTACCGCCGGAATCATAATCTGCTTTGCGGCCGCCATCTTCAAACACGGCCCGGCGTTTTCTCCCGGGTATGTGCCGGATCACAACAGGCTCTCGCAGATTGCCCGCGTAGCGGTCATTTCTCCATGGGCATTCATAGGCTTTGAGAATATCTCACATTCATCTGAGGAAGCTTCCTTTCCAAGGACGAAGTTCTTCCGGATCCTTGTTATCTCGGTTGTTTCCACCACACTGCTCTACGTTTTTGTCACGCTTCTCTCAGCAACAGCATATCCGCCCGAATACTCTAGCTGGTATGAGTATATCCAGGATCTCGATAATCTGAACGGGCTCAAGGCACTTCCTGCATTCTACGCGGCAGATCATTATATGGGAAGCGCAGGTGTAGGTATTCTCATGCTTACCCTCTTCTCTCTCATTATGACGAGCCTCATCGGAAACATCACGGCAGTGAGCCGCCTGTTCTGCGCACTTGGAAGAGACCACATACTCCCTGAGCAGTTTTCCAGGCTGAACAGACATTCAGCTCCCGGCAGGGCAATAATGCTGATCGCATGCACTTCCCTTGTTTTTCCTTTCCTTGGGCGCACAGCTATCAGCTGGATAGTTGACGTCACGACCTTCGGGGCTACACTGATATACGGGCTAGTGTCCGCATCAGCAATGAAACGCGCGTATGAACGGCGCGATAAAGGAGCCAGGGCTGCCGGTATCGCCGGCATGATTCTCATGATCGCGAACGGTCTGTATCTCCTGATTCCGAACCTGTTCACGCAGGGCTCCATGGAACGGGAGTCCTATTTCATGTTCGTGATCTGGTCAATAGTCGGATTTATATACTTCTTTATTCTTCTGCAGAAAGACCGTACAGGGAAGTTCGGAAGATCGATAGTAGTATGGCTGTCACTGTTTTCTCTGATCGTGTTCGTCGCTCTCGTCTGGCTGTTTCAGACAATCACCGGCGCAACCGAAACCAGCCTGAATTACGTTGAGAAATACTATGTTGACGCAGGCCTCGCCGAAGTACAGACCGGAGTAGTCAGCAGGCAGATGGATATTATCCGCCAGTCCGCATCACGCAGTGTAAGCATCGTTGTAGTCATGCTGGCTCTCTCCCTGGCCGTACTCATAGGCATATTCCGTAGTATAAACAAAAGAGCGGCGATCAGTGAACTGCAGCTGGGGCAGGTCAAGCAGATGGTCCACCGGGATCCGCTTACAGGCGTAAAGAACCGGGCTGCCTTTGCAGAGCTTGAAAAAGAGAAGGATGAGCAGATACAGGCCGGAGATGCCGATCCGTTCGGTATCGTCATCTGCGACCTGAACGGGCTGAAGTATATCAATGACACATACGGCCACCAGACCGGCGATGAGTGGATCCGCAAAGCCAGCAGAATAATCTGTGATCTGTTCGACCACAGCCCGGTCTACCGCAATGGCGGAGATGAATTCGTCGTATTCCTCTCAGGCAGGGATTATGAGGCAAGACATCAGATACTTCAGGAGCTGCACGACAGATCTATGCAGAACATATCCGCCCATGACGCGGTGATCTCTGCGGGACTGGCGGAATACATGAAAGAGCAGGATACCAGACTGCGGTCCGTATTTGAGCGGGCCGACAAGGCCATGTACAAGGAGAAAATGCTCCTGAAGAGCATGGGAGCGCGAACCCGCGGATAATACGCAGTTAGCGAAGCTGGCTATGATTTGCGAATGGCACAACCATCTAAGCTGATGATAACGCTGAAGCTTTCTTCAGCTGCAGATGGCTTGTGCCGGCGAGCAAATCATTCAGCAGGAGCGAG
>DFHY01000079.1:0-18513 GCA_002371345.1 Lachnospiraceae bacterium UBA3711 | reverse complement strand
GTCGGAGTTAGCAGTTAGCTCAGCGAAGCGGGCTGTGATTTGCGAGCGGCACAACCATCAAAGCTGAATCATTCTGTGAATTGCAAATGGGCACAACCGTCAAAGCTGAGGCTGAGACTGTCTGCTTTCCGTAAGAATCCTGTCGAAATCATCCGCCGGCACAGGCTTCGAGAAATAATATCCCTGCACATAATCGCATCCCAGGGCTCTCAGCTCCAGATACTGCTCCTTAGTCTCAACGCCCTCTGCCACAACAGGAACCCGCAGATAATCCGCTATGTCAATTATCAGCTCTATCATTCTCACATCCCTGGTCTCTCCGAACGCACTGCGCACAAATGACATATCCAGCTTCAGCGCGTCGATAGGCAGCCTCGAGAGCATGCCCAGCGAAGAGTATCCAGTTCCGAAGTCATCCATCTCGATCCTGAAGCCCATACCCATGCCCTGCAACTCCCTCGCAACCGAGATGATCTGATCAGAGTCTCCGGTGTATGCCGACTCAGTGATCTCCAGGATGATATCCTGCTTCGTGAGATCCTGCTCCTCAAGGATATTCATGAAAATGTCCTTGAGGTCAGGCATCATCATATCGATCCTTGAAACATTTACGGAGACCGGGATAGAGAATCCGAAACGGTCCTTCCAGGACCGGATCATCGCCGCCGTCTCACGCCAGACATACTGGTCAAGCTCAAAGATAAGTCCGTTGTCCTCAAGCAGAGGAATAAAAACTCCCGGGCTGATCATGCCGAATTCCGGATGATTCCAGCGGACCAGGGCCTCCGCGCTTGCCAGGACCGGCTCATCAGGACGAATGTCAAACTTCGGCTGGTACCACACCGCGAAGTCCTTCTGCATAATAGATGTGTGGAAGTCCTCGAGCAGCCTGTCCTTGAACAGAGATTTCTTATGAGTCTCCTCATCGTATGCGGCAATAGACTGGATGTAATTCTCCTTGACATTGTCCGCCGCGATCTTCGCCCTGTCAAAACGTCTCTCGATATCAAGCTCCTTGTCAACGCCCGGATAAACACCCGCTCTGAGCCTTACCCTGTTCGCTGACCCACCGTCCTGCCGCAGCTGTTCATATATGCCTTCCAGCATCGGAGCATAATCATCCTGGGACGGGCAGTAGAGGAGGAAAGCATCTGCTCCGCGGCGGCATGCCACGCCTCCGATCCCCCTCGCGAATCTTCTGATCTGCATACCGACCGAGGCAAGCACACTGTCACCGTATGCCCTTCCGAAACGCTCATTAATCATATGGAAATGATTGACATCTATGACAACAGCATCCATGCTCTTATCCCAGTAATGCTGGTCATACATCTTCACATAGCGCATGAAGTAGTCAATATTGAACAGGCTGGTCAGGCTGTCTCTCTCCGTAGACTGAATGATGTCCTTATCTTCCGACAGCTCTATGCACTTATCGACACGCGCCATGACGATCTCAGGAGATGGATAAGGCTTGGGTATGAAATCCATCGCTCCAAGCTTCAGGCACTCTACCTCAGCCTCCTGGTCGGCGGTCATGACAATGACGGGAATAGACTTCAGCTCCGGATCATTTCTCATATCCTTCAGGATGCTGATTCCGTTCTTCAGCGGAAGATTGAGATCAAGCAGGATCAGGGCAAGCTCATCCTTGCTTTCTCTTATCCGGCGTATCGCCTCGAGCCCGTCAGACGCGTACATGATGTCGTATCCATCCTCAAGGACATTTCCGAGCATCATCCTGTTGACAGGCTCATCCTCTACTATGAGCAGCTTTCTTCTGACGTTGATGATCTGATCCTTCGCGGAATCATCCTTTGCCGCCTCGCCGGCGTCGCTCTCCTCATCCCTTGTAACAGAACCCAGGCTCTTCAGCAGCATCTTCTCCTCATACATCCTACTGTCCGCCCGCTCGAACACATCATGTGCGCCGGCATCTTCACCCGGGCGGTAATCCGACATGCCGACGGATATCACCACCTCATCCGAGCCTATATGCTTAACCGACAGGTCGTGCATCAGCTGCCTCAGCTCATTCCGCACCCCATGGTCCCGTCCTGTCAGGATCACAACGAACTCATCGCCCCCGATCCTGTACACGGGAGAATGCTGGTATATCTCACATACCATCTTGCAGGCGGCGCGGATATAGTCGTCTCCGGCCTTGTGCCCATATGTATCGTTTATCTTCTTCAGGCCGTTAACGTCACATACCGCTATCGCGAAGTCCGGCGCCTTTCCGTCACGGATCTGATCGTCAAGGTACTTCTCCCTCATCATATAGGCATGCTTGTTCTTAACCCCTGTCATCGGATCGGTGTTCGCCAGATGCTCATTTTCCTTCGACCGCTTGCTCATATAGAAATGATTGTTGAGCACGATCACAAGAGCGAATACAAACATCCCGACAGCCATGAGCATGGTCCGGGTATCCTCCAGCTCAAGGCGGCGCATCTGATCCTCGACATACTCCTCATCGTCTATTCTGTCATCGGAAAGGTTCTCAACCTGCCCGTAATAGTTCTCTATGTTCTGCCTCACCCTGTCATTTGACATGATCATGGACTGGCGCATCCAGATCAGCGCGAACATAAGCACGAGAGCCAGAAGTGCGACCCATACAATGATGGAATTGCCGAAACGCTTCTCCCTGTCTTTGTGAAGTATCCTTCTGAAGAACAGGAATCCCAGAACGCTCCATACAATAAACAGGACATACGTCTCCGTCGCCAGTGTTCCCTTCGCGACAAGATTAGGAAGAAATATACAGGCCGCGAATACAATCATAAGAAACACGCCTGTATAGCCGAACCATTTGGTCCTCCTGTCATCCGTGCGCTTCCCCGCTGCCGCGTTCGCGGCGGATACCACTCCGTAGATCAGTACCGCGCCTATGGTAGTAACATCCACAATCCATCCGATGGCGGTTCTGCCGGCAAACGGAACAATACACGATAGCAATACTACGAAGAAAACCGCGTTCGACGGTGTTCCGCTGCTGCTGAGCCTGAAGAACTTCTCCGGCATGATGCCGTCTCTCGACATCGAGAAGGTCAGCCGGCTCAGGGCCGAAATGTTTCCGATCAGGCTTGTTAATACCAGCGCGAGAAGCGACAGCTCCAGAATAACTACGCCGAATGCTCCGAGATAATGGTCTGCCGCGTAAAACGCAGGAAGAGCCTTCAGCCCCTCAAGGCTGTCCAGATCCCTGATATACTCCAGCCAGTTCGCGTATTCCGGCGGGTAAGCGGTAACCGACAGCAGGGTTACCATCACATAAAGCGCCAGGGTTGTAAGGACGCTTATCACAAGAATACGGTGCGTCTTCCTATGATCGAACGAAAACTCCTCAGCCCCGTGAGAGATGCTCTCAAAGCCGATGAAAGCCCACGGAGAGATGATCGCGATCCTGACGATCTGCCCGAGCGCCGCCGTATCCGGGACAAATGCCGGGCTCATGGAGGCATGCCCTCCCGCGGCCGCTCCGATAAAACACACCGTAATCCCTGCCGAGAACAGGCAGACCAGCACTGCCATCAAAACCGCCGCGGCTCTCTGTGCCTTCGCGCACAGGGCTCCGACAATGAGAAGCGCCGCGATGGACAGCAAAGCCTCGCCGATATATACGTCATAGCCGAATACTGTATACAGCTTTCCGACCCGGAAGATATTGCCCATGAATATCCGTCCGAACAGGGGAAGAGCTGTAGCGTTCGCCCACAGCATGGCAAAGTAGGTTAAAGCCAGAAACCACGCGGTAATGAACCCGTAGTCATATCCGAAGCAGTCACGCACGAAGCTGTAGGCTCCTCCCGCCTCCGGACAATAATTCACCATGTACGAATAATTACGGCATATTACCAGCATAACCAGCGCGCCTGCGGCCAGCCCCAGTACGCTGCCGGCAGGCCCTGCCTGCGCCAGATATGTACTGCTTGTCACCACCAGAGAGCCCCAGCCGACAGATGTTCCTATGGCAAATGCCCACACCCCGGCCGGAGACAGATACTTCCTCAGTTTGTTCCCGTTGTTCATATCGTTGATCCTCCACTATCTATAAACTATTCAACACAGCGAAAAAAACGAAATGTCCTGAGCAATGTGGGTGGTGAATAGTTACCATTGTTTTTCTATCCCGGCTGTTTAAAGATCAGCCGCCAATCCGGCGCAGCAGACGGCAAAGTAAAGAGGCCTTTCCCGTTTGCTGCAGAAGATCTGTAACAAAGCCCTCATGTCTGGAATGTTACATCTCCACCTCAAAAGGAAGCCTGTCCAGTATATCTTTCTTCACATCGATACCCGGGTAAGCTTCAATCAGCTTAAGTCCCCTCGGTGTCAGCCTGAAAACACACCGCTCCGTCACATAGAGTACCTTCTGGCCGTTCTTGATTGCGCGCTTAGCTGAGAAGCTAATGGAGCGGACCTTCTCGACAAACTTTGGGATCTCACCCTCTTTCTCGATTGTCACTATGCCCTTCTTCTGCGATACCTCAAGTCCTTTGGCGGAGAAGCTCATGCAGAACACGACTGTCGGCGTTTTGGCGGTTATGTTTGCAAATCCGCCTATCCCGGCGAAGGCTCCGTCACTTCTGTGCGCGTTAACATTGCCCTCGGCGTCGACCTCAACGGCTCCCATGAAGCAGACGTCAAGCCCGCCGTTGTCATACATGTCAAACTGGTTGGCCATGTCATTTACAGAGGCAGCCCCGATCACCGCGCCGAAGTACTCTCCCGATACAGGGAAGCCGCCCATACTGCCCGATTCGACCGTCAGGGTTATGTTGTCCAGCATGCCTATCTTCCTGGCATGCCGCGTCACCATCTCGGGCAGGCCTATGCCTATGTTCACGATATCGTCCATCCGGAGCTCCGCGGCCGCGCGGCGCCCGATGATGTTCCCGATCGCGTCATTTCTGACCCTGCGGTTGGAGGCAGCGTCTATCCTGTCATTCCATCCGCTCCACTCCTCGTACGATATCTCGAAGCTTCCCGTGAGCGCCGCCAGAGCGTCATTCCTCTTCTCCGGCTCCACCACCACTATCGCGTCAACAAGACAGCCCGGAATGATCGCGTTTCTCGGGCGGGACGGGACATTTACCAGCCTGTCGACCTGGACGATGACCTTCCCGTGGTTCGCCTTCACTGCCTGGCATATCGAGAGCGCGTCCCCGGACATATACATATCGTCGAAAGTGATATTGCCCTTCCTGTCCGCTGCCGTCCCCTTGATCAGAGCAACCGTCAGCTTCGGGATCTTATAATAAAGAAATTCTTCCCCGTCGACCTCCACATATTTTACGAACGAATCGTCAATCGACAGACGGTTGATGCCCGGGCCTTCATTTCTCGGATCCACGAAGATATCCAGCCCGACCTTGGACAGCGCGCCGGGCAGGCCTCCTGCCTGCGCGCGAATCGCGTGTGAGATGCACCCGAGCGGAAGGTTGTATGCCTCAAACCTGTCCTCCATAACAATCTTCTTGGTGCTCGGCATGGCGCCGAAATGGCCGCAGATCAGACGGTCCACGGCTCCCTCGCGGATATACCCTTCCGCGTTGCGCCTCTCATCCCAGACGCCGAAGCCGGCGCTGGAAACTATCGTCAGATGATTCGGCGACTGCATCCTCTGGTACCGCCGGTAGATCGCCTCATGCAGCTCGACCGGATTCTCGATCCCGACAAATGAATTAACGCAGATACAGTCCCCGTCGCGGATCAGGCGGATCGCCTCATCCGCGCTCATGATCTCATACATATGAGCTTTGTTCCTTTCTATCTCCTGAGGTATTCAGCCGACACCGGAAATTCAAAATAAGTATCCGGATACGGCTCCCGCTCCAGTGTAAAATGCCACCACTCGCAGTCAATCGGAACAAATCCCCCGCGAACCATCATCCGCTGAAGGAACATACGGTTTTCATACTGCTCCTGAGTGATTCCCTTATAGTCAGGGTGCGATACCTCGCTGAACAGATCGAAAGGACCGCCCATATCCACTTCCCTGCCTGTCTTCATGTCCAAAAGAGTGAGGTCTACAGTACTTCCCCTGCTGTGGCTCGACTGCTTCGCGATATACCCTCTCGCGAAGAGTTCCTCCTTCTCCAGCTCCGGGTAAAAGAACGGCTTCATGCGCTGATCCTGGTCCTCTATACCCCACAGCACAAAATGCTTTACCGCGCACGATGGCCGGTAAGCGTCGAATATCTTCATTCGGTAGCCCTGCACGTTCAGCTCACCGCTGACTGCCTTCAGAGCCCTTGCCGCTTCCTTCGTGAGCAGGGCGCACGGCTCCTCGTAGCCGTCTATCCTGTCACCAATGAAATTATAGGTGGAATAATACCGAATCTCCTGTATTATGCCGGGAACGTAATCCGCCAGGATTACAAATCCCGTCGGATCCATCCTCTCGTTCTTATAATCAGCTCTCATTCAACTCTCCAGTTCTGCCATACTCCGCTTGGATATCAGCTGCGCCATCGTCTCGTACATCTTCTCCGGCTCTATCGGCTTGGACAGGTGCGCGTCCATACCGGCCTTGAGTGAGCGCTCCACGTCCTCATCAAAGACGTTCGCGGTCATGGCTATAATCGGCACCGTCTTCGCGTCGGCGCGGTCCATCCCGCGGATCATCTGTGTGGCTGTGAGTCCGTCCATGACCGGCATCCTCACATCCATAAGTATCGCGTCGAAATAACCCACCTCGCTCTCCGAGAAGATCCTGACGGCTATCTCGCCGTTCTGCGCCCTCACGGCTGTCATCTCCTCAAGGTCAAGCAGGTCCTCAAGAATCTCCGCGTTCTGATCAACATCCTCAGCCATCAGAATCCTTCTGCCGCCAAGGATCTGCTCTTTCTCCTCCTCCGATACTGCTTCGGCTTCCTCCGCGTCAGGCACTAAGCCTCCTTTCCTCAGCAGCACTGAGTCGATAACCCTGAGCAGGCTGTCCGAGAACAAAGGCTTGGCCAGTATACCATCCACGCCGCCTTCCCGGGCTTCATCATCGATAATATCCCAGTTATAGCCGGTCAGCATTATCACTGCTGTCTTTCCTTCATCAAATGAGCGGACGATGCGGACAAGCTCCAGTCCGTTCATGTCAGGCATCTTGTAATCCGTGAGGAGCAGGCCGTACGCCTCGCCCCTGTCATAGCTTTCATGAAGCACAGACAGCGCCCTGCCCGGATCTGTATATGTGTCCGCCTCAATGCCGAGTGTACGCAGCACGACCTGGGTGTGCTCGCAGGCAATCTCGTCATCGTCCACGACCATCGCCCGCATGTTCCCCGGCAGCACAAGTGTGTGATCAGAGCTGGCACTGCGCTCCGATGCCCTGAGGGCAAGAGTGACGGTAAACGTAGACCCGGCGCCCTTCTTGCTGCTGACATCGATCCTGCCGTCCATCATCTGAACAAAGTTGTTCGTAATGGACATGCCGAGGCCGCTGCCTCCATACCTGTTGGTCGATGTCGCGTCCTCCTGTGAAAATGCCTCGAAGATCTTCGGAATAAACTCTTCGTCCATTCCGATGCCTGTGTCCTTCATAATGAAGCGCATCGTACACATGTCGTCAGATCTGCTCAGCTGCTCAACCGTAAGAGTCACATCTCCCGGCGCTTCAGTGAACTTCACGGAATTGCCCAGAATATTGATCAGCACCTGCTTGAGCTTCATATCGTCACCGTAGTAATAATCACTGACGCTGCCGATAATCCGGCACTCATAGTTCAGCCCCTTGTCCTGGCACTGGCCGTTGATGATAATATTGATCTGATCCAGAAACTCCCTGAAGGAGAACTCCTCATTCTTAAGCACCATCCTGCCGGACTCAATACGGCTCATATCCAGAATATCGTTGATGAGACCGAGCAGATGCCTGGCGCTCGATCCGATCTTCTCAAGATGCTCCCTCGTCCTGGGAGTAAGATCCGGATCCCTGAGAGCCAGATTGTCAAGTCCGATGATCGCGTTCATCGGCGTCCTGATCTCGTGGCTCATATTGGAAAGAAAGCTGGTCTTGGCACGGCTGCTCTCCTCAGCCAGAGCCTTCTCGACCTCAATCTGCTTCTCCCTCTTCTGCATATGGGAGTAAATGTCAAGAAGTATGAGCAGCGCTGCGATTATAAGCACTGTCTGTATCATCGTGCTCACATTGATCGAGCGGTCTACCTCATCAAGCGCGTCGGATATTTCGAATTCCGCGTCATCATCAGATTCAAGCCTTGTAACGGTCTGCTCCACGGAGGACACCGCCGTCTGACGCATCCAGACACTTGAGGTAAAAATGATAAGTCCCAGCAGTACAACCCAGGCTACGATCGAACGTCCCATCCTCCGCTGCCTGTCGCGGGCAAGCAGCAGCCTGAATACGACAAAACCGAGTATTCCCCAGGCTGCCAGGATGAGGTATGACTCCGTTGACAGCGTTTTGACTGAAGTGATATTCGGAATAAGGAATTCAAGCGCGAACAGCACCGATATGATAAGCCCCAGGAATCCCGTCGCCATCATCAGCCGGCTCTTCTCGCGTCTGGCAGTCCTCAGGGCCGATGCCGCGGTAAATGCGTACGCGATGGTGGCTCCGACTGTCGTAACGTCAACTATCCAGCTTATCGCGGTTCTCCCAAAGAACGGGAGGACAACCGAGATTCCCATGATAATCAGGATCGCGTTCCTCGGAACACCTCTCCCGTCATGTCTGCCGATCCATTCCGGAATCATCTTATCCTCGGCAAGAGCGGACAGCAGTCTGCTGAGCGCGATATAATGGCCTATCAGGCCCGTCAGGATACCGCACAGAGCGGCAACGCCCAAGATAGCCGCCCCGGCACGGCCGAGCGCCGACTTCGCGGCAAAGAATGTCGGCTGGGATTCAACACCTGAGTACTTCTCCAGGTTCGCGACGTATTCGACCCATGAGCTGCTGCCCTCCGGCTGCGCGGCGGCAGCCAGAACACCGAGCGCTATATAAGCGGCCGCGGCCGCCACAAGAGCTGAGGCCATTATCCCGAATGAGCGCTTCAGGGAAAACTTCGCCTCACCCGCCGAATGGGAGATTGACTCAAACCCTACAAAGGCCCACGGAGCCAGGGCAAAGATAGTGAAAATGCTTCCTGCCCTGCCGTGACTGGGTGTATATGACGGCTGTATCGCGGACAGTCCGCCGTCAAGCCGCGCAAGGGCGGCGGCAAGGCAGATAAAGACTCCGGCAAGCAGCAGAACTGAAGTCACGATCTGAATAAACTGTGACAGGCGTCTGTGCATACATATGAAAGCCGCAATGACAAGAGAGCCCGCCGCCACCATTATCTCACCCATATAGATGTGGAATCCGGCGATCTCATAGTCAAAGCCAAACTGGAACGTTCCGCCGAGCAGGGTTCTGGCGATCAGCGGCAGCGCGGTTGCATTCGCCCATATGATGGCAATGTATGTCAGGATCAGAAACCACGCACTGAGAAAACCATGGTCATATCCGAAGCTGCTGCGGGTATAAGAATATGTTCCGCCGCTGTCAGGACAGCGGTTCATCAGATAATGATAATTAACCGCGATGACAAGCATAACCAGCGCGCCCAGCGCTATGCCCAGCGCGGTGCCGGCAGGTCCTGCGATAGGCAGAAATGTGCTTCCCGGCATGACAAAGGCCCCCCATCCGACACTGCAGCCGAAAGCGAGCGCCCACGCGCCGGCAGATGTCAGATAGCGGCCCCCCTTCTGATTTATTTGGTTTTCCTCATTTTGCACCATCAGCTTATATCCTCTGGATCTATGTATTGATGCTGGCGTCAGCCTTCTTCGTACTTAAGGATCTCCCCTGCTGCCTTTCTGTACTTCTGCTCTATAAGCTCCAGCCTCGCGCCCACCTCTTCATCACTCAGCCGGCGCGCATTTCCTTCACGATACTCATCAGCCAGTTCTGCAGCCAGATCGGACATCTCGTTGAGTCCGAGATTCGCGCACACTCCCTTCATGGCATGGGCACAGTCGAACATCTCCGCCGGATCCCGTCTCTTACCTGCGTCAAGCAGCTTCTCCACAACCTGGTTCTTCGTGAACTTCCTGATATGCTTGTCGATCAGCTTATCTATTCTGAGAACACGTGCAGCCTGTTCGTAACTGCCTCCGATATTCCGGTATAATTCCTGCAGCGTCATCTCAATAATTCCTTTCATTACTGCATCAATTCGATAATTCTTTTTCGATCAGCTTCTCGAATTCTTCCGGCGGCAGAGGCTTTGAGAAATAGAAGCCCTGTACCAGGCCGCAGCCGGCTTCCTTCAGCAGCGAGAGCTGCCCTGCTGTCTCCACTCCCTCGGCCACTACACGAAGCTTAAGATATCCGGCAATATCCAGGATCAGCTTTACCAGCCTCATATCCGTCTCGCTGGATTCAATATTGCGGATGAATCTCATATCCATCTTCAGCACATCGATCGGCATATCAGACAGCATATTCAGGGATGAATAACCGGATCCGAAATCATCCATCTCTATCTCAAAGCCAAGATTCCTCAGCTCCCGGACCGTCTCGAGCAGCTCCTTTGCCTTGTCGGTGTACGCTGACTCCGTAACCTCAAGCTTGACAGCCGAATAGTCAAGCCCATTGTCCTCTATAAGCCTCACCAGACGGTCCACAAGAGTCGGATCATATATGTCTGTCCGCGACAGGTTGACGGAAACAGGAAGAGTGAATCCGTACTTCTCCCGCCACCTGGATATCTGCTTTGCTGTCTCCTTCCATACGAAGCTGTCCACGACGCTTATCAGTCCGTTGCCTTCAAACAGCGGGACAAACATTCCCGGCGATATGAGTCCCAGCTCAGGATGCTGCCAGCGGATAAGAGCTTCAGCGCTGGACAGCCTCGGCGGGTCGCACTGAATGTCATACTTCGGCTGGTAATAAACCTGAAGCTGATGCTCACGGACCGCGGTATTCAGGTCATTCAGAAGTCTCTGATTCATGAGATCCCTCGCGTGCATCTCTTCATCGTATATCATCAGAGGCTTCTTATAGTCTCCGCGAACCATGCTGCAGGCGGCGTGCGCCCTGTCAAACATGGTGATAGGATCCAGCTCCCCATTCCACGGCATCACGCCCATACGCAGGTGTATGCTGACCTTCGGTGATATCTGGCTGACCTTCTCCTGAAGGTATTCAAGCAGCGCTCTGTAATCAGGCTGGCCTAAACAGTATATGTCAAACCTGTCCGCCTCCACACGGGCCGCTATGCCCTTTGTCCCGGTCAGAAACTCCTTTATCCTGCTGCCGATCAGCCTCAGGACATCATCGCCGAACTCGCGTCCGTTGACGGCGTTGATGACATGAAACTGCTCGATATTAACAACGACTGCGTCCATCCGCATCTCCGGGTGGTATCGAAACAGGCGGCCGGCATACTCAAAGAAGAAATTCCTTGTATAAAGTCCTGTTAACCTGTCGTGTTCAGCGGCTGAGATGAGCTGCTTCCCCTCACTCAGCTCCAGTATCCTGCCGACTCTTTTATGAATCACCTCAGGAAGATCAAAGGGTTTGGTTATGAAGTCCGAAGCTCCCATCTGAAGTGCCTTCAGCTCAGCGCTCTTATCCGCCGTCAGAACAATGACAGGAATATGAGATATACTCTCATCAGAGCCAAGGCGCTCCAACACCTCATACCCTGACATCACCGGCATGCTGAGATCCAGAAGGATTATAGACAGCTCATTTACATGGCTGTAAATAATATCCAGCGCTTCTTTCCCGTTCTCGGCATACAGAATATTATAGTCATCTTCCAGGATGATGCCCAGCGCGTCCCTGTTGATCTCCTGGTCATCCACTACCAGGACAAGCTTCGGGCGCTCTATAATGTCCGACTTAATCATCTCTCTGCCTCATTCCCTCCCTTTGTCTTCCGAATCCACCGCCTGAGCTCAGCGTAGAGCTCATCGGCGTCAATCGGCTTAACAAGATGTCCGTTCATTCCTGCTTTCAGGGAATTCTGTATATCACTTTCGTACGCGTTCGCGGTCAATGCGATGATCGGAACCGCCTTGGCGTCAAGCCTCGGCAGTGCCCTGATCTTTCCGGCGGCCTCAAGTCCATCCATAACCGGCATGCGAAGATCCATCAATATCGCGTCATACTTCCAGCTGCCCGAAGCCTTGAACATATTCACCGCTTCCAGGCCGTTGGAAGCCCTCTCGCTCTCCGCTCCCTCCAGTTCCAGGAGATCCTCAACGATCTCCGCGTTCTCGTCGACATCCTCCACGACAAGGATCATACGCCCGTCAAGGCTGACCGGCTCCGCGCCGCAGCCTCCGTCTCCGCAGCACATCCCCTCAGTCTGCTCAGATTCAGGAGCCTGTATAATCGGCACGGTCACGTGGAAGGTTGATCCCTCTCCCTTCCTGCTCTCGGCCCTGACCTCTCCTCCC
This sequence comes from Lachnospiraceae bacterium UBA3711, assembly GCA_002371345.1. Classification (GTDB taxonomy): domain Bacteria; phylum Bacillota; class Clostridia; order Lachnospirales; family Lachnospiraceae; genus Porcincola. Next base: position 6,096 of record DFHY01000079.1, on the reverse strand, counting down.
ATATGGGTTACGATACTGTGAGCCGCCGCAAGCCCCATGCCGCTTCCGCCGAAACGGTTCGTGAAGCTCGCGTCCTCCTGCGCGAAAGGCTCGAATATCTTAGGAAGAAACGCCTCGTCAATTCCGACGCCCGTATCCGAGATGATAAAATGCAGCGCCGTGCAGATACCATTCTCCCTGATGCAGTCCACAGTAAAATGCACCTGCCCCGGAGCGTCGGTAAACTTTACCGCGTTGTCCAGTATGTTCATAAGCGCCCGCTTGAGCTGGCCGGCATCGCCGACATAGTCACGCGACGCGCACTCCGCCAGCGTAACCTCATAGGTCAGGCCTTTCACCTCGCACATGGACGAGATTACAGCGTTGATCTGATCCAGCGCGTCCCTGAGCGAGAAGGACTTGTGCCCTTCATGCATCTCACCGTTTTCGAATTCCTGTATGTCCAGGATATTGTTGATCAGGCCTTCCAGGTGACGGGCGCTGTGCCCTATCTTCTCAAGCTGGTTCCTCGTCTCATCGGACAGGTCCGGATTCCTCAGGGCGAGCCTGTCCATCCCCAGGATGACATTCATGGGGGTCCGCATCTCATGACTGATGGCGGCCAGGAAGCTGCTCTTCGCACGGCTGCTCTCCTCCGCGGCCAGAAGCTCGGCCTCCAGATGCTCATTTTCAGTAATGCGCTGAACGATGCGGCTGAGCATCCTGTACATGACGAATACGAAGATACTTCCGCCAAAGAGTATCCCGGCCACAATCAGATCAGGGGATCCAAATATTCCTATCGCAAGATATCCGGCAAGAAAGAATACAAGCAGAATAATCGGCACATAGAGGATAAGGCTGCCTTCTTCCCAGCTTGTCTTGCCTTTTACATACCTCGAAAACCGGATGAAGCCGTAGATATTGTAAATCATCAGCGCGCTTCCGAGGTATACCATGAGGTAAATCATCAGTTGGATCACAGGCACTTCCTCCTGAATGGTTAGTGTCTTTCCCCTAATGCTTCATCCTGTAGCTTATCTCCGGCTCTGATCCCAGGGCTGCCCGCTTGCCTGCGGCGGATGGTTCCGCTTGGAGAAGAAAATGAGCAGAAGCATCGTCAGGACGTAAGGCAGCATGTTGAACAGATCCGTATAGTTTCCGGGCAGCTTCATGGCGATGCACATCTGCTGTCCGCCGGCCTTCGCCAGTCCGAACACCAGGCACACAACGACGGTTGCAGGAATATTCCAGTTTCCGAATATCATAGCGGCGATTGCCAGGTATCCGTATCCCATATATATGCTGGGAGAAAAATTAGCCATAATCGAATATGCAAAGCATATTCCGCCGATACCGGAGAGCGCTCCTGATATGATGACGGCAATCCATCTTGTCTTCACGACGTCGCCGCCTGCCGCGTCAAGCGCCTGTGGATTCTCACCGCAGGCCCTCAGCCGCATCCCGTAGCGGGTCTTGTACATCAGATACCAGAAGACAACAACCAGTCCGATGATGATCCACTCGAACGGATACATCTTCTTGAACAGTCCGCCGATCACCGGTATATCCGACAGCAGCGGAATGGAATAACGGTTCGACACCCCGAGAATGAACTTGTTGGATGCCGTTCCCGTCAGCGCTGTATTGGCCGCGCTGGTGAAGAAGGTAGTGAGGGCGACCGCCAGGATATTGACGACGACACCGCTGATAACCTGATTCGCCTTGAAGTTGATGCACAGCAGCGCGTGAAGGCAGGCGTACACTCCGCCGCCGACCGCGGCAAATATCATTGCAATATATATCGGTACCTGTGAAGACTTCGCAAAATACGGCATGACAAGAATCGCCGCCAGCGCTCCTATAAACGCGCCGAAGCCCTGGAATCCCTCGATCGCCAGGTTGGTTACGCCGCTCTTCTCGGAGTAGATGGCGCCGACCGCCATGATAAGAAGCGGGAGGGCGAATGAAAGACCGTCCGTGAATACCTTTGTCATTTGTCAGCACCTCCCTTCACGCGTGCCTCCTGCATAGCCGCTATCTTCTTGTCCTCTTCCTTCTCGATCTTCCTTCTTCCGAGTATCTTCATGTATTCTCCGCAGGCCGCGAACAGAAGCAGTATACCTGTGATAAGGGAAGCGATCTCCTTCGCCACGCCGATTGACGAACTCATGTAGTTGGCGCCGCTCTGGAAGATGGTTACGATGACAGACGCGAATATCGCCCCGAGCGGAGACGAGTTGCCGAGGAGCGCCACGGCTATGGAGTCATAGCCCATTCCCGGCAGAGTCTTCGGAACCATGGTATTCGTATATCCGAGATAGTAGGTGACGCCGGCCAGTCCCGCGAAGATGCCTGAAAACGCCATAGACAAAACGATACTCCGGCCAACGTTCACGCCGATGTAGCCGGCACATTTGCGGGATGTGCCTACAGCCTTGAGCTCGAAACCGAACACTGTCTTGTCAAATATGAACTTCACCAGAACCGCGCCTATTATCGCAATCACAATTCCCAGCGGCACGTTGCAGTTTACTCCGCCGATATTGACTTTCGTCCATGTCAGGCGTGACGCGGTGCTGCAGATACGGCTGGATCTCGTCAGCATGTCGACATAGCGGGTGTTGATGAAGAAGCCTGTCGTGAAGCTGATAATATAGTTCACCATGATGGTTGAGACAACCTCATGAATGTTGAACTTGTACTTGAGGAAGCCTATCAGGGCGCCTAGCAGTCCGCCCGTCGCGATTCCGATCAGGATAACCAGAGGCTTGGCTATCCACGGCGAGAGTTCTTTCATGTATCCGACCAGAATCGTCGCCATGAATCCTGACAGGAGCATCTGGCCTGAGATTCCGATATTGAACAGTCCGGTCTTGAAGGCTACTATAAACGCTACCGCCGCCAGCAGCATCGGCGCAAGAATGTTCAGATAGTCGAATAAGTCTGACAGCATGCCGCTTCCTCCGCCGTACTTGGCCTTCGGAAGGAAACCGCAGCCCTGTAGGAAGCTTCTGAAAGCTGTCAGGGGATTCTTGCCCATAATGAGCAGGATAACGGATGATGTGGCAAGCATCAGGATGATCGCCAGAACAGAGACCGTCACGTTCGACCACCTGTCGCTGGTAAGCAGTCCTGCCAGTCCTTTTCTCTTATTCTCTTTCACGCTTCCTTCACCCCCATCATATATCGTCCGACTTCGTTGCGTGTCAGCTCGCTTGCAGGAGCGATCTTAAGCATCTCTCCGCTGAATATTACACCTATGGTATCCGCCAGCTCCATAACCTCGCTCAGCTCCAGGGAAATGAGCAGGATTGCCGCTCCTCTGTCCCTCTCGGCAAGAATCTGGTTATGTATCTTCTCAATGGCGCCTATATCAAGTCCGCGTGTAGGCTGCACAAATATGATCAGGTCCGAATGCTCTTCGATCTCGCGTCCGATGATGGCCTTCTGCTGGTTGCCTCCGCTCATGGATCTCATGATTGTCTTAGGTCCCTGAGCGCAGCGTATGTCGTATCTGTCGATCAGCTCCTCGGCGTTTTCACGTATCTTTGTGAAGTTGAGGATCCCTTTCTTCGAGTAAGGTTCCCTGCCGTACCTTCTGAGCGCGAGGTTCTCAGACAGCTGGAAGTCCATAACCGTTCCTGTACTCTGCCGGTCTTCGGGAATATAGGAGATGCCTCTCTCCGCCCTCTTCCTGATAGATGTGTGCGTTATGTCCTGTCCGTTGAGTGTTATGCTTCCCTGTGCCGCCTCCTCCAGTCCGCACACCGCGTCTGCTATCTGCGTCTGCCCGTTCCCCGACACGCCGGCGATGGCAAATATCTCGCCCGCCCGGACGCAGAAAGACACATCCTTGACGACCGGGAACTTATTCTCATCGAGCACGGTCAGGCCCTGTACGTTCAGCACCTCTTTCCCGATGTGAGGCTCACTCTTGTGAGTGACGAGATCAACCTCGCGGCCAACCATCATGTTCGCCATCTCCTGCGCGGAGGCGCTGTTAACATCGAGCACGTCGACCAGCTTTCCGCGGCACAGTATCGCGCAGCGGTCCGCGATCTGCTTGATCTCCTCGATCTTATGAGTAATGAGGATGATAGTCTTGCCTGCTTTGCGCAGCGAGTCAATGATCTTCAGCAGGAACTCGATCTCAGACGGCGTAAGCACCGCGGTAGGCTCGTCGAAGATCATGATCTCCGCCTGACGGTACAGCATCTTCAGAATCTCGACCCTCTGCCTTACCGAGACCGGCACGTCTTCAATCAGGTTCCTGGGGTTTACCTCAAGGCCGTACTCCTTCGACAGCTTCTCAATCTCCCGGTTCGCCTCCTTCATGTTTACGGCCGGAAGAAATCCCAGCTTCCTGGTCATGGGTTCGACCCCGAGGACTATGTTCTCCGCGATGGTATAGTTATCTACCAGCTTGAAATGCTGATGGACCATACCGATGTTCTTGGCTGTTGCGTCATTGGCGGAATGAAAGTCGACCTTTTCTCCCCTCACGTATATCTCTCCGAGGTCAGGCCTGTACATTCCGAACAGCATACTCATCAGCGTTGACTTTCCTGCTCCGTTCTCGCCGAGAAGCGCGAACACCTCACCCTGCCTGATTCCTATGCTCACATCGTCGTTCGCTATAATGCCCGGAAAACGCTTGGTGATATGGCGCATCTCCACAATATACTCATCCATACTTATCCTCCCTGGGGCCGATGTCTAAGCTGAGGTAAAACGGCCTCCCCTGCGTTATGCGGGAGAGGCCGTTCTCAGTCTCCTCGATATTGATTATTTAAGACCCTGGAAATCATCCTGGGACGCCGGAACGATGTCTCCGGACTTGATCAGCTCATAGCACTCATCAAGCTTCTCGATGACGCCGTCATCAAGCTGCTGGCGGCCTTCTTCGGTCACGATACCGGTAGAATCGGTGTCAGCTCCGAGAATAGCGTCCTGGCCCGAGAATGTTCCGTTGTAGATATTCTCAAGCTGAAGCTTAACGTTGGAGTGCATGACCTTCAGCGAAGAGGTCAGGATGATGTTTCCGCTGCCGTTCACGCCGTCGTCGAACTGGTCGACATCACAGCCGATAACATAGACGTCGTCAGCTTCCTTGGCAGCTGTGAATACGCCGTTTCCTGATGCGCCAGCTGCGACGAAGATCACATCGCAGCCCTCATCGATAAGAGCTTCTCCGACAACCTTGCCCTGAGCCTCATCGGTGAAGTCGCCTGTGTAGTTTCCGCCGACTTCATTTCCGAACAGATCGGTTCCGGCATAAGACGGAAGTTCAATGCACTCTGCCGCGGTGCCATAGTTCTCGTTCGCGTAAGCCACGCCGCTCATGAATCCCAGCTCATAGTTTACGTTGGACGGGAAAGGCATGCCGTTGACTACGGCAACCTTGTCGCTCTTTGTTGAGAGCGCTGCAGCTACTCCCGCGAGGAAGCCGCCTTCCTGCTCCTTGAAGGTCATGGTGTATACGTTGTCAAGTGTCAGCGCGTTGCCCTCGCTGTCAGTTATCGTCGAGTCAACCACGATGAAATCCTTATCAGGGTTGTTCTGCGCGATGTCGCCGATTCCCGCGAAGTTGAATCCGGGAAGTACGAATACATCATAGTCTCCCACAGACTTCTCAACGGTCGGGATCAGCTCGTTGTAATCTGATTCCTTGATATCGGTAACGGTGCAGTCATCGTGCTCGTCGATGAATGACAGGATTCCCTTATAGCAGTCCTGATTGAAGCTTCCGTCATCGATTCCTGAAGAGGTGATGATGCATACCGAGATCGGCTCTCCTCCCTCTGTCTCCGCAGACGCAACGCCTGCTCCGATCATCATTACGCTCGCGGTTGCAGCCAAAAAGCCGGCCATCTTCATGAATTTCATCTGATTGATCTCCTTTCGCGATTGTGTTTCCAAATACGGCCATAATGCCGCTAACGTAGCTATTTTATCATCACGTCTTTTTACCGTCAACGATTCCCGCAGACTCTGATTGAAAATACCGGGTGAGCCGCTCGCAAATCACAGAAGAATCCGCTCCGATGGGGGCGCCGCTCGCAAATCACAGAAGAATCCGCTTCGATGGGGCGCCGCTCGCATATCACAGACGCA
>DFHY01000063.1 GCA_002371345.1 Lachnospiraceae bacterium UBA3711 | reverse complement strand
TTCAGCCCCGGGTACACGAGTTATTCTGGGGAGGTGAGTACTGATGGCGGCAAATCAGAGACAGGGCCAGCCCATGAGAGGTCCGGGAGGCCGGAGGCCGATGGGGCGCCGGCCTAAGCTTGAACATCCCTGGAAGCTGTTCGGAAGAGTCATGGGATACGTTATGAAACGATACAAGTTTCATTTTCTTATGGTGCTTGTATGCATAGTGGTATCGGTTCTCGCGAACCTTCAGGGAACACTGTTTATCCGTACTCTGATAGACGGCTATATTATCCCGCTGCTGAAGAGTCCTGACCCGGATTTTGGTCCGCTCGCGGGAGCGATAGGGAAGGTTGCCCTGTTCTACGCGGCAGGCGTTGCTGCTTCGTATGTTCAGAACCTTATCATGGTATATGTGACACAGGGAACCATGCGTGACCTCAGGACGGATCTTTTCACACATATGGAGAGCCTTCCGATCTCCTATTTTGACTCCCATGCCCACGGGGATATCATGTCGATCTATACTAATGATGTTGATACTCTCAGGCAGATGATATCACAGTCAATCACGCAGGTTATCAACGCGGTATTCACTGTAGTCACAACATTGTGGGCTATGATCATGCTATCCTGGCCTCTGACTCTTCTGTCGCTGGCGATGGTGGGAGTGACTCTGTTCGCCTCGGGAAAGGCAGCTTCCGTTTCAGGCAAGTATTTTGTGACTCAGCAGATGAAGCTCGGAGCTGTGAACGGATTCGTCGAGGAGATGATGAAAGGCCTGAAGGTTGTCAAGGTGTTCAGCCATGAGAGCATCAATCAGGCGCAGTTCGACGGGATCAACAGTGAGCTGTACGAATCGGCGGATAAGGCGGTTCGTTATTCAAATGCGCTCGGCCCGCTGAATGCACAGATCGGGAATGTCAGCTATGTCCTGTGCGCTATTGTCGGAGGCGCGCTGGCACTGAGGGGCTTCGGAGGCTTCACTCTGGGAGGCCTGGCGTCATTTCTGGCTTTGAACAAGTCATTCGCTATGCCGGTCAACCAGATGTCAACGCAGCTCAACTCGATCGTCATGGCCCTGGCGGGAGCGCAGAGAATCTTCACTCTTCTCGACGAGAAGCCAGAGGAAGACAGCGGTTATGTCACTCTTGTCAACGCGCAGGACGACGGCAGCGGCAATATCACGGAGTCCGGTCAGAAGACAGGACGCTGGGCGTGGAAGCATTTTCACCAGGCTGACGGCACAACCGATTACAGGGAGCTGACAGGCAAGATCGTGATGGACCACGTGGACTTCGGCTATGTGCCGGAGAAAGAGGTTCTGCACGACATCACGCTGTTCGCGGAGCCCGGACAGAAGATCGCGTTTGTCGGCTCCACCGGTGCCGGAAAGACGACCATCACTAATCTGATAAATCGTTTTTATGACATCGATGACGGTAAGATCAGATACGATGATATCAATGTTAACAAGATCCGCAAGAGCGACCTGCGCCGTTCTCTCGGAATGGTTCTTCAGGATACTCACCTGTTTACCGGTACGGTGATGGAAAATATCCGCTACGGCAAGCTTGACGCTACGGATGAAGAAGTAATTGCTGCAGCCAGGCTGGCTGGAGCAGACGGATTCATCAGGCAGCTGAAGGACGGTTATCAGACTGAGCTCTCCGGGGACGGCGGCAATCTGTCGCAGGGACAGCGCCAGCTTCTGTCTATCGCCCGTGCGGCGATCGCGGATCCGCCCGCGCTCATTCTGGATGAGGCGACAAGCTCCATTGATACAAGAACAGAGCGTATAGTATCAGAAGGCATGGATGCTCTTATGAAGGGCCGTACGACCTTTGTGATCGCGCACAGGCTCTCGACGGTGCGCAACGCTGACTGCATCATGGTGCTTGAGAACGGAAGGATCATAGAGCGCGGAACACACGATGACCTGATCTCGCTGAAGGGCAAGTATTACCAGCTCTACACCGGCAATCAGATCACGGCATGATAATCGGGAGGAATAAAGATGGGGTTCAGTGATCTTGGAAAGAAGCTGTCCAAGCTTGGGCAGGACACAAAGAATGGAGTGCAGAAGGTGAGTGATTCAGTTTCTATTTCTAACCGGATTTCCCAGGAGAAGAAGTCGCTGGAGAGACTGTTTGCCCTGATCGGGGAGGCTGTTTACAAGGAGGACCCTGATAGTCCGAAGGCCGGACTTGAGGATGAGTGGGCGGCTGTGAAGGTGGCATATTCAAATATAGCCTCGTATACAGAGCAGCTTAATCACATCAAGGGAATCGTATACTGTCCTAACTGCGGGCGTCCTGCCGCAAACGGCGATAAATTCTGCGCCAAGTGCGGTTTCAAGCTCGATAACCGTCCCGAGAGTACAGGCGCGAAGATGGCTAAGGATCTGAAGGAAGCCGGGCAGGAGGTTGGACGGATCGCGGAAGATGCCGCGGACAAAACCGGGGAAGCGGTCGGAGGCGCGGCCGCCGGAACAAGGAACGCGTTCTCCTGGCTGAAGGAGAAGCTCAGGAAGCCGAAGAAAGAGGACGGTAAGGAAACTCCTGAGGCAGAGAAGGAAGCTGCAGCTATTAGTGCTGAAGAGGCTTCTGGAGCTGAAGCCGGAACTGCGAAGGACGCCGGATCAGCACAGGAAACTGCGGGGATGACTAACGCCGGAGCTGCGGCTGGAGCCGCGGCGGAAGATAGCGATGCCTCTGCGGACTACGGTTCTTCAAAGGAAACGGCAGCCGATATAGAAGCCGCGGCGGACGCCGGGCTTGTACAGGAGACGGCAGCTGATGCTGAAGCCGCGGCGGACGCCGGATCAGCACAGGAGAAGGCTGCTGAAAGCTTTGAAGCCGCGGCGGGTGCCGGGTCTGTACAGGAGACAGCAGAGGAAGTGCCGGGACCAGATAAATCTGCGCAGGAGGCTGCCGGGACAGGGAAAGATCCGGACGCGGCACATAGCTCATTTTGAGGGACAGCAGAAGATCCGGAAGAGATACATAGATCAAGTAAGATATGAAGCAAAGATTTCTCAGACAGAAGAAGGCGTGCAGTAATGAGCGGCAGAATCTACAGAATCTTCATCATCAACCCCGGTTCGACATCGACGAAGCTGTCGTTGTTTGAGAATCACAGCAGCATTTTTACCACTGACGTGTTTCATGACTCGTCTGTGCTGCTTAAGTTCCCGACGATTAACGACCAGCTTGATTACCGCATGGAGGTCATACATAGGTTTCTGGAGGACAACAGTATTGACCTGCACGGCATCGACGCCGTGGTTGGCCGAGGCGGCGGATGCTATGCTGTTCCGGGCGGAATCTACAATATTGATGACAGGCTGATAGATGACACGAGAAATGCCAGGGGCGGCCTGTATCACGCGTCCATGCTTGGCGTCCAGATGGCTGTGGAAATACACAGGAAGTACGGCGGCATCTGCATCATGATGGACCCGCCTGTTGTGGACGAGCTGTGTGATGAGGCAAGGGTTACCGGCCTGAAGGGGGTATACCGCAGGGCTGTATCCCACGCGTTGAATCTTAAGGCTACGGCGCGCCATCATTCTATGCTTATGGGAAAGAGGTATGAGGACTGCAATTATATTGTCTGCCATATCGATGGCGGCATCTCTGTCACCGCGCACGACCATGGGCGTATGATCGACGGCAATGACGCCGGCGGAGGCGAGGGGCCGTTTACTCCTACAAGGATGGGATCGCTGGCTGTAACGGACGGGCGCAGAGTTCTTGAGAAGCTGACCGATGGGGAGATTCGTGATCTGTGCTCGCAGGCAGGAGGGCTGACAAGCTGGTTCGGAACGTCCAGCGCAGATACTGTACATAAGATGATAGAGGATGGAGATCCTGCAGCTTCGCGGGTATGGGACGCGATGATCTATCAGGTCTGTAAGTGGATCGGTATGATGAGTACCCCGCTGAAGGGACAGGTTGACGCGATTCTGCTGTGCGGGGGACTTCTCAGATTCCATGAAGTAGGAGCCGGGATACGGGAGCGCTGTTCATTCATTGCCCCCGTTTACGAGTATCCCGGCGAATTTGAACAGGAGGCGATGGCGGCAGGCGCTATGAGGGTCCTGACAGGTGAGGAGAAGGTGAGGACCTATCCGGGAAAACCTGTATGGGAAGGGATCTGAGGCTTGGGGCCTCCGGGTCTGTCTGAGGGAAGTGCTGTGGCAGACGCCGTTCGGGACATGGTACATAAATTTTACACAATTTAATTAGCACTCAAGTATTGACTCTGCTAATAAGCAGTGGTATGGTTAGTTCACAAGGATGACGTAATATGCAGTGGAATCATTTCCGCCGCATGATGGATAAGGAGGACAACCATATGATTACGATACCTGTTTACAACATGATTATCCTTCCGAATATCTCTCTGACATTCAAGAAGGATTTTTTTGATGAGACGGCTGCCTCTAAGATCAGGGAGGGAGACAAGCTGCTGTTTCTGTTTCAGCGCAAGGATAAGAGCCGCAGGAATCTGACTCAGGATGACTTTTACCCGATCGGCCTCAATGGTGTTGTTGAGTCTGTTGATGACGACGGGGATGTTACTGTCCGCACGGAAGACAGGATGGACATCGGCTCTGTTATGGTTTCAGAGAAAGAGATCTTTGCCGAGGCGGTGATCCGTGAGGATATCAGGGACGCGGACGAGGAAGAGCGGAGAATCAGCCTTGAGGCTATGAAGAGCCGGCTCTATGAGTTTCTCAAGAAATTTCCGTGGGGCCTGATGGCAAGGGCTTATGTCACCAGGTGGAAGAGCGCGGAGGAGTGCATCACGGCGCTCAGCTCATACCTGACCTTGGACGCGGACGAGAAGTACCGTATCCTGGAGGCGGACAGGGAGTCAGAGAGGCTCGAACTGATCGAGAAGGCTCTGTACGGCTTCATCGCTGTTTCGGATGTGAGTACGGAGGCCCAGGAGCACGCGAAGGAGACCAATGAGAAGCTCTACCGCGAGGACGCACTTAAGAAGCAGATCGGATTCCTTCAGGATCAGCTCGACAATATGCATCCGGAGAATGTATCGGATGTGTCAAAGTTCCAGAAAAAGATCGAAGAATCCGGTATGAATGAGACTGCCCGCCGTGAGGCTGACAAGGTTCTCGAGCGTATGAAGCAGGAAGGCAAGAACTCACACGAATACGGACTGCTGTACGACTATCTGGACTTTGTGACGTCTCTTGAGTGGAAGAAGGCCAGATATAAGAAGATCGATCTCGACAAGGCGAGAGAGACGCTGGACGAGGATCATTACGGCCTGAAGAAGGTCAAAAACAGGGTTATCCAGCAGCTGGCTGTCATGAGTCTGAACAAGAAGCAGTCAGGGTCGATACTGCTGTTTGTCGGTGCTCCAGGCACCGGGAAGACCAGCATCGGGCAGAGCATAGCGAAGGCGCTCGGCCGCAAGTATGTCAGGATATCCCTTGGAGGCGTGCGCGATGAGGCTGAGATCCGCGGACACCGCAGAACTTACATCGGAGCGATGCCGGGACGCCTTATGAACGCGATGAAGAATGCGGGCACATCCAATCCGGTTATTGTTCTGGATGAGGTCGACAAGCTCAGCAGAGATTACAGCGGAGACCCCTCCAGCGCGCTGCTTGAGGTGCTTGATCCTGAACAGAACTTCAGCTTCACGGATCATTACATGAATGTTCCCTATGACCTTTCGGATGTATTGTTTGTCTGCACGGCCAATACCACAGATACGATTCCCGAACCTCTCCTGAACCGCATGGAGGTAATCCAGTTCCCGGGATATACGGCGGTTGAGAAGTTCCAGATCGCAAAGCGCCATCTTCTGCCAAGAGCCAGGAAGGCAACCGGAATCAGTGAGAAGGAACTTGAGGTGCCCGATGAGACCATTCGTGCCGTGATTGACAGCTATACCATGGAGAGCGGAGTGCGCGGCCTCAAGAAACAGATGGATACCCTCTGCCGCTATGCAGCGGTCGAGGTGGTGGAGAACAAGTCTTCCAGGCGCTCCGGAAAATCAAAGCCGAAGAAGGTCGTAGTATCTCCCGATAATCTGCGCAAATATCTGGACCAGAAGCCGATACGCCATGATTCGGTGCATGAGGAGAAGAGGCCCGGCATCGTGACCGGACTTGCATGGACCGCGGCGGGTGGAGAAATACTGTTTATCGAGACGCTGTTTACAAAGGGAAACGGCAAGGTTGTGATAACCGGCCAGCTTGGCGACGTCATGAAGGAGTCTGTGCAGATAGCCATCTCCCTGATCAAGGCGATGTATCCCGACAAGGTCAAGCTGTTTTCGGAAAATGACCTTCATATTCACGTTCCGGAGGGCGCCATACCCAAGGACGGCCCGTCGGCAGGCATAACACTGACATGTGCGCTGGCTTCTCTTGTGACAGGCCGCGAGGTGAGCCCGGAGTGGGCGATGACCGGCGAGGTGTCGCTGCGCGGCGGCGTCATGCCGATCGGGGGGCTGCCCGAGAAACTTATGGCGGCGCAGAGAGCCGGTATCAGGCAGGTATTCATTCCCGATGAGAACAGGGATGACCTGGATGATGTCGCTGATGAGGTGAAGAACTCTCTGCAGATCTTCCCGGTTAAGAAGATAAGCGATGTCCTGGAGAAGCTGGATCTGCATCCTGCTGTGCCCGAGAAGAAAGGAAAGAAGAAAAAGACAGGGATACCGGCGGATCCTTTTGGAAACATGGAGGCATTCTGGGGAATCAATAAAAGTCCTATCGCTATTAGGCCTGTGGAGGGAAAGCTGTGAGAGTCGGGATCGGATATGACGTGCATAAGCTGGCAGATGACAGGAAGCTTATACTTGGCGGCGTGGAGATTCCCTATGAGAAGGGGCTTTTTGGGCATTCTGACGCCGATGTGATCGTCCACGCGATTATGGACGCCCTGCTTGGGGCGGCGGCTCTCGGAGACATAGGGCAGCATTTTCCCGACACCGATCCGGCTTATAAGGGAATCTCCAGCATAGTGCTGCTGGAGAAGGTCGGGGAACTTCTGGAAGGCTGCGGCTATGAGGTTGGGAACATAGACTCGATCATAATAGCACAGCAGCCGAAGATGATGCCGTACCTGGAGGCCATGCGCAGGAATATAGCGGATGCTCTTCATATCGGTACCGCGCAGGTATCGGTCAAGGCAACTACAGAGGAGAAGCTGGGCTTCACCGGACGCGGCGAGGGAATAACCGCGCAGGCTGTCTGCCTTATTGTTGACAAAAGCATGCACGGTGAATAAACTTGAAACGGTTTAGCTCTCCCTGCGCATACGCAGCGGCATCAGCCGTATGGTAAGCCGGGGAAACAACATCAAAATATGAAGCCTTTGTTCATCTGACATGGCAGGGAAACGGAGAGAAACGTATGCTGCTCTACAATACGCTGACGAAGAGAAGAGAAGAATTTGTGCCCATCACACCGGGGAAGGTTTCGATATATGTATGCGGACCGACTGTCTATGACTACATTCATATCGGAAATGCGCGTCCCATGATCGTGTTTGACACACTCAGACGCTACCTTGAACACAAGGGATACGAGGTCAATTACGTATCGAACTTTACCGATGTGGATGACAAGATCATCAAGAAGTCCATCGAGGAGGGCATTTCCTCTCAGGAGGTATCCGAGCGTTATATCAAAGAGTGCAAACAGGATATGGATCACATGAATGTCCGGCCTGCTACCGTTCATCCCCGTGCGACTCAGGAGATCGACGGCATGATCGACATGATCAGTACCCTTATTGAGAAGGATTATGCCTATGAGAAGAACGGCACAGTGTATTTCCGCACTCGCAAGGATAAGGAATACGGCAAGCTGTCTCATAAGAATCTTGACGACCTCCGCTCAGGCTTCAGGGCTCTGCAGGTGAGCGGAGAGGAGGAGAAGGAAGACCCGCTGGACTTCGTGCTGTGGAAGCCGAAGAAGGAAGGAGAGCCGTTCTGGAAGTCTCCGTGGAGTGAAGGCAGACCGGGCTGGCATATAGAGTGCTCAGTGATGTCGCGCAAATATCTGGGAGATACGATCGACATCCATGCAGGAGGCGAGGATCTGGTATTTCCACATCATGAGAATGAAATCGCGCAGTCTGAGTGCTGCAACGGCGTGCCGTTTGCTCATTACTGGCTGCACAACGCATTCCTGAACATCGATAACCGTAAGATGTCCAAGTCTCTGGGGAACTTCTTCACGGTGCGTGACATAGAGTCGCATTATGATCTTCAGGTTCTGAGGCTGTTTATGTTAAGCGCTCACTACAGGAGCCCGCTGAACTTCTCGGACAAGCTGATGGAAAGTGCGAAGGCATCTTACGAGAGGATCAGGAACGCTGTTGACAATCTGAATTTCCTGATTCAGCATGCCGGCAGCGGGCAGATGAGTGATTCTGAGAAAGAGAAGGCGGAGGAACTGGCCGGCTTCACACAGCGCTTCGATGAGGCGATGGATGATGACATCAACACGGCCGACGCGATTGCGGTGATTTTTGATCTTGTCAGATTCGCGAACAGCGAGACGGGGGAAGAGAGCTCGAAGGATTTCGTGCAGTCTGTGAAGGATGAGATACTGATGCTTGGCGATATCATCGGTATGCAGTTTGAGAGGAAGGAAGAGGTTCTCGATTCACAGATTGAAGCGCTGATATCTCAGAGGCAGGCTGCAAGAGCGGCAAAGAACTTTGCTCTGGCGGATGAAATACGGGATCAGCTCGCCGGAATGGGAATCACTCTTCTTGATACCAGGGAGGGTGTCAAGTGGAAGAGAAACTGACGTCAGACCTCAGGGATGTTATTGGCAGGCAGATGAATCTGCCTGATAAGGACTGGAAGCAGTATCCGCCCCTGCCGCTTGCATGGATCGGGGATACAGTCTATGACCTGATTGTCCGCAGTGTGCTGCTGAGGCGCGGGATGACACAGACGGATAAGCTGCATCAGAAAGCATCCGGGATAGTGAACGCCAGGACACAGGCACGGGTTATGCGGAAGATCAGG